>NZ_JBLNKW010000003.1:0-409441 GCF_048158645.1 Flavobacterium cryoconiti
TACGGTCCAAGTCACTGTATTGGATCCCAACACTAAACTTGCTGGACTGGCCACAACACTCAACACACTGCAATTGTCTGCAGCTGTAGGTTTCGTTAATTGAGAACTTGCATAACTGCAAACACCAGCATCCGCATTGACACTGATGCCTGTTAAGGTTGCAATTGTGGGGTTTACATTATCTAATGTGACTGTTTTACTATTTGATGTACCCGAAACACAGACATTACTTGGTGTAACAGAAACATTACCAGATGTAGTTCCAAAATTGACAGTTATAGAAGTCGTTCCTTGTCCAGATGTAACCGTTGCCCCTGCTGGTACTGTCCATATATAATTTGTAGCCCCGCTTACAGCAGATATAGAATATGCAACTCCAGTTTGATTGGGACAAAAAATTGTCGCACCGGCAATAACACCTACTGCGTTAACTGGAGAACATACTGTCACTATTGGTTGTGACCCAGACAATAATCCTGAATTAGTAAAATTATTACCTCTATATGCGGTTGTACTCCATGCTTTAGAACCTACAGTTGTTGCTGTTGTTGAAAAAGAAATTACAATCGTTCCACCTGGATCAATATCATTGGCACTAGCTCCTCCACCAGATGCACTATTTTTAAATTCTAATAATGTAGAAGTCTGAGTTAGGCTCCAGTTTGAACTTCTATTTATTGGACCCGGATCATTTGCCGTAATACTTGTAATTATTGGTACACCAACTCCTGCTGGAATAGCAATTCTAATTGAACCAATTACTCCATTTTGTGTCCCCCCAGTTAAATTAGAAATAGTCAATATATAATTATTATTTACACCAACACTTCCAACAATTGGAGTGATAACAACTGAATAATAAGGATCATTAACTCCATCAGTAAACGTCCACTCCGCATGCAAACTGCTTGTTGCTCCATCGGCAGTTAAAAGAAATGTTGCTCCGAGAGCATCACCTTCCGCTACTGTCGGAACATACCATGAGGTTTCAATTTTTCCAATACTATCAGCAACAACTGTCCATGGCTGGTGATATTGAGGATCAGTTCCCGTAGGTTCTTCCCCAACGTGTTCCACAAGAAGCGTTACCGCTTCACCCGCTTTAAAACCAGAACCCGTGATAATAGCAGTTGATCCTGGTGGATAATCCAGTAAATCAGTTGAAACTGTCGCCTGTCCAAAAGCTGCATTTGCAAAAACCATATTTGCAATAAAAAGAACAATAGTTAAAAATGCTGATTTACGTAGAAATGTTTTCATATTTATTGATTTAAAATAATAAAATAACGAATACTATATGCCTAACTATAAAATGCAAAATCAATAGAATGGGGTTTCTATTTTTTTAATTTATTTTAGCTGAACTCTTTTTATAATAAATATTATTAAACAGAAAATATTTACATAATCAACTAAAATTCATCAACTTAAACACTAATTTATATAATTAAGAAGACATTAATCTTATTTTTAATACATTTTCGATTAAAGGAATAAAAAAAACTACTAACTACACATTTTACTTATTTAGATGAAATAAAAGTGGTTAATCAAAAAATAAATTCACTTTAATTACTTCCTTTAATTTAAATTGATCAAAATTTCATACCATAAAAAAAACCTGCTCAATTACTTGAACAGGTTTTTTTTATTTTAAAAATAGTAAAAATTCTTATTTTTTAAAATTTGAAATTCCGGTTTTTAACCAACTTTCATATTCATCTACTCCAACATAACTTATGGTTGGTGTAGCCGTGTTTAGATTATTTCCTTCGAAATCTGTTAAAACATACAAAGGTTGCGTATTGGTTTTATATTTCGAAATCATAAAATCGGTCCACTTATCACCTGTCGTTTCAATTTCCGCTCCAGTGGTTTTAGAAATATAGTGTTCATTTTTAGGTAATTCGCGTTTGTCATCAACATATAGAGAAATTAAAACAACCTCATTATTCAAAATAGAAAAAACACGCATATCGGACCAGACATTATTTTCCATTTTCCTGCAATTCACACAGGCATAGCCAGTGAAATCAAGCATAATAGGTTTATGTACCGTTTTGGCGTAAGCCAGGCCTTTTTCATAATCATCAAAAACAACTAGTCCGTGTGGTCCACTTTTGGCACCTTCAGGTAAAATGGCAGTAGCTGTTTTAACTCCTGAACCTCCAAAGCCCATTGGGCTTTCACTGTATTCCATTGGTGGCGGAAAAGCATTAATCAATTTTAATGGTGCTCCCCAAAGCCCCGGAATTAAATAAATGGTAAACGTCAAAACCAATAATCCCATTAACAGCCTTCCTACTGAAATATGCGTCATAGGACTATCGTGTGGCAACGTAATTTTTCCAAATAAATATAATGCTAATGCTCCAAAAACAGCAATCCAAATCGCCAAAAACACTTCTCTTTCCAATAAATGCAATTGTAAAACCAAATCAGCATTCGATAAAAATTTGAAAGCCAAAGCCAATTCCAGAAAACCCAAAACTACTTTTACTGTATTGAGCCACCCACCTGATTTTGGTAAAGAATGTAACCAACCCGGGAACATGGCAAACAACATAAAGGGTAAGGCTAAAGCCAATGAAAAACCAAACATCCCGATAATGGGTGCAATACCCCCTTTGGAAGCAGCATCAACCAGAAGTGTCCCCACAATAGGTCCTGTACAAGAAAAAGATACTATTGCCAATGCCAATGCCATAAATAATATTCCTATTATCCCTCCTCTATCGGCTTGATTGTCTACTTTATTAGCCCAAGAATTAGGTAACATAATCTCGAATGCCCCAAGAAATGAAGACGCAAAAACAATCAATAAAACAAAGAATATTATATTAAACCAGACATTTGTAGATAACGCATTTAGCGCATCAGCACCAAAAATCCAGGTCACTAAAAATCCTAATACCACATAAATAAATATAATGGAAATCCCATAAATGATTGCATTTCTAATCCCTTTTGCTTTCGTTTTACTTTGTTTGGTAAAAAAGCTCACCGTCATAGGAATCATCGGAAAAACACACGGGGTGAGTAATGCGGCAAATCCTGATAAAAAAGCGATAAAGAAAATAGACCATAACCCTTTTTGAGTAGCCGGTTTTGCAGCTTCAACTTCTGATTTCGCTGGAACAACGATTTGTTTTACTGCTGGTTTTGAAACTATTGTGTCAACTTTTACTGTATCCGTTTTAAAGGCAACTTCCTTCGCAATTTTTGAATTTAATGGAATTGCAAAAGTAAATTTTTTCTCTAAATTGATGCAAACTTCTTTACAAACTTGATAATTCAAGTCGGCTTCAATTTTAGTAATCTTCAGATTTGTTATCTTGATTTCTTGTTGGATTTGAGCTTTATCATGAAAAAAAGTTTCGTTCACCCCAAAAACATCGTTGAAAGCTGTTGTAGTTTTACTTTCTTTGGCTTTGCCAACTAAGGTAAAATTTCCTTTTTGATCTTTAAAGAGAATTTCCAAAGGCAGTGGTCCACCATCTGGTGTAAATTGAGAATACAAATGCCAGTCTTTTTCAATAACTACATTAAAAGTTAACAAATAAGTGTTCTCTGCTTTTTTTTCAATTTTTGTAGTCCATTTTGCAGGATCAAGAATTTGGGCATTTCCTTTGGCAAAAGCAAAAAAAGCAAAAAGTATAAATAGTAATTTCCTCATTATTCTAATTCTATTTTAAGTATATTTTGTGTTTCATTTTCTATTCTAGAACGGTTATCCTGACGAATCCCAACAATCCAAACAATTTCATTTTTGGAACATAAAAGCCACGTATTTTCTTTATCAATCAATGATAATTTTTCATCCTTGAAAAACTTACTCACTTTCTTAGATTTACCGTCCATCCCAAAAGGCTGAAAAACATCTCCTTCACTCCAATGGCGTAAAACCAAAGGAAATTGTAATTTATTGGCGTCAACAAAGATAGTTTTATTTGAAACGATACTTATGTCGGCTACTTTACAAAAGGAAATTTTTAAGGGAATATTAACTTCTTCCTGATTTTCTTCAATTAAATATTCCTTCTTTTCATTTACGAAATTTATCGGACTTAGGATTAACGAATCTCTATCTTTCAATAATCGAAACTCCGGAGAAAAAACCTGTTTACCCGATTGACTTTCAACCAAATCATAAATATCTTCCCATGCCGAAAATCCAAATTCTTTCAGCCATTGGTACAAATACGATTTGTAATTGGGCAATTTCATCAATTGATTCAAATCAAAATGAATGTTTTCCTCATCTTGCTTTGCCACTTGTTGATATACAATTATAGCCGCATCCTCAACCATAGCTTGTGCTTCCTGCAAATATATTTCCGTTTTATGAAAAGAAGCAAGGAAATTTGGATTTAATTCTTTTAACATCGGGACTACATGATGACGAATTTTATTTCGAAGGTATTTATCGGATGCATTACTGCTGTCTTCTCGCCACTGAATCGTATTTTCTTTAGCGTACGCTTCAATTTCTTCTCGGGAAAACAATAAAAATGGCCGAATCACATTTTCATTTTGTTCCGGAATTCCAGTTAAACCATCTAATCCCGTTCCTCGTGTAAGATTGATGAGAAAGGTTTCTAAATTATCATCAGCATGATGCGCGGTGAGAATATAGTCGAATTTTTCGGTTTCCAATAATTCATAAAACCAGTTGTAACGCAACTGGCGAGCGGCAACTTGAGTAGAAAGCTTATAATCCTCAGCAAATACTTTGGTATCAAATTGTGTTATAAATACCTGAATATCATTTGCGAGAGCATATTCCTGAACAAAATCCTGATCACCAAAACTTTCCATTCCGCGAAGTTGAAAATTGCAATGTGCGATACCAATTTTATATTCTAATTGCTGAAATAAATGCACCATAACCATACTGTCAATACCGCCGCTTGTGGCAAGAAGCAGTTTTTTTCCATTCAAAAACTGAAAATTTTGAAGAAGATGGTTTTGGAATTTCTGTAGCATATTCAAAAGTAATTAATTCATTTTGATTTAGCTTAAAACTTCTCGCATAGCTTTGGCTTTAAGCAAACATTCCTCATACTCCTTTTCCGGAATTGATTGTGATGTTATGGCACTTCCCACTGAAAAAGAAACGTATTTCTTTTCCTGATTGTACAAGATGCTTCGGATTACCACATTGAAATCAAAATCACCACTTGGCGTAAAATACCCTACTGCCCCACTGTACAAACCGCGTTTTGTTTCTTCCAAATTTTCGATAATTTTCATTGCCGAAATTTTTGGCGCTCCAGTCATACTTCCCATCGGGAAAGTGGTTTTTATAGCATCGACCGCAGTATAGTGATGATCTAATTTTGAAGTAACCGTAGAAATCATTTGGTGCACTTGCAAAAAAGAATAAATTTTACATAATTCTGTTACCATTACAGAACCTTTTTGTGCGGTATGCGACAAATCATTGCGAACTAAATCCGTGATCATAATATTTTCGGAACGTTCTTTTGGGTCTAAAGCCAATTGGATTCTCGATTTTTGATCTTCTACAGGATCCGAAAATCGTTTTGCAGTTCCTTTAATTGGTTGTGAAATAATCAGTTCTCCTTCTTTTTTCAAATAGCGTTCCGGAGAAGCTGAAAGCAAAAAATGTTTGTTATTCTTGAAAAAAACGGCAAATGGCGGAAGAGAAATTTCGTTCAGCTTTACAAACTTTTCAATTGGATCAATAGTTGCATTTTCTGCAAAAAACTCCATGCAAAAATTAGCTTCGTAAATATCTCCGTGGTGAATGTGTTCTACTATTTCGGATGCTTTTTCAAGATAATTGGCTTTTGAAATTCGCTGCTGAATCGTTATTTGTGAGTCCTGAACACTGAATACTGGACACTGAATACTTATTTTATCAAAGTCTTCGTCGACCTCATCGTCACACATATTGAGGTATTGGATTTCGAGTTCATTTCCTTTCAATAAAAATAATTTCTTAGGTTGAAAGAAAAATAAATCCGGAAAACCCAGTCCATCAAAATTATTGGATTGCAATTGCTCCACATCATTTTTTAAATCATACGATAAATAACCAAAAAGCCAGTCTCTGGTAATTTGCTGGTATTGTTTTAAATCTTCAAAAGCATTGTGATAATCTGTTTTTATGGAAGTAAAAGCATCTGTTGCAAGCAGACAATCATAACTGGAATATCCTTGCGGATAATCATTACTATCCATGAAAATGACTTCACGAAATTGTTGCGACCAAAGTAAAAGTTGCTGTTTGAAGGCTGCCGGATCGGAAATTTGCTTATAAATTGAAACTCTCAAAAACGATTTATTTTAGGATTCAAAATTACAATAAAAAATTTCCAACCAAGAAGCAGTTTCCAAAAATTAATGGCACGATTTTTATTACAAAAAAGAATGACTTTACCTCCATAAATTGATCCGGCTATTGATAAAAAAATTACTTACCCCTTTTTAATAAAATAACTCCTTTACCTGCAATAAGTAAATCATTTTTAATCAATATTTAAAATCAATTCCCTATGAAAACAATTGTAAAATTAAGCGTAGTATCATTCGTAATCATGGCATTATTATTTTCCTGTAAAAAAGGGGAAGCTCCAGCAGAAGATGCAGCACTCGAATCATCAACCAAAGTAACTGATGCTATTTCTTCATCAGCAGCAGTTGAGAAAAAAGGAGATAATCGAAAATTTATTC
This sequence comes from Flavobacterium cryoconiti, assembly GCF_048158645.1. NCBI lineage: Bacteria > Pseudomonadati > Bacteroidota > Flavobacteriia > Flavobacteriales > Flavobacteriaceae > Flavobacterium > Flavobacterium cryoconiti. Next base: position 6,700 of record NZ_JBLNKW010000003.1, read on the forward strand.
GAACTGCCGACCTTAAATTTAAAGTAAAAAATGTACCACAATCGACATATGCTATCGAAAACGCAACCAATAAATTTGGAGGATATGTTACCTATACTAATTTACAAAGTACTATTTCAGACCAAATTGAAACCAAAATAAGTCAAGACAGTATTCTGGAAACTACAAAGTTTTCAGTAGAAAATAGCATTACCATCCGAGTACCAAATACGAAGCTCGACACCCTAATAAAAGTGATTACAAAACAAATTGCCTTTTTAGATTATCGGCTGATAAAAGCAGATGATGTTTCCATACAAATGATAAAAAACCAATTGACACAAAACAGGAAAGCAAATCATCAAAAACGATTGGAAAAAGCCATTGATACTAAGGGCAGAAAACTAAATGACATCACTATCGCCGAAAGTGATTTAGAGAATCAAAAGGAACAAAATGATTCCAGTACAATCGAAAACATATCCTTGCAAGACCAAGTAAATCTAAGTACAATAAAAGTACAAATCTACCAGCCTGAATCCCTAAAACAGGAAAAAATTACTAATACTAAAGATAAAAACAACTATCAAACGAATATAGGAATCGAAATCCTGGATGCGCTCAAAAATGGTTGGTATATGCTTAAAGAAATAATTATTTTTATCTTCAATCTTTGGGCAATTCTGTTAATTGGAACTATTAGTTTCATTGTTTATAAGAAATATTTGCATAAATAAAATTAAAACTGTTAAAAACCAATCGTTTTCGTGTCAAAAAATTAATTATCTTTATATAATAATTTAAAAATTCATTCAGATGAATTAGGAAATATTTGTAAATAATGGTTGTCAAAACTGGAAATTGATTTTAAATTTCATTGAAAATTTACAGATAAGAATACTAGAAGAACTGATTGCTAGTGATACTGAAAGCAGCGGAAAAGGAGATGAAATGGTTAAAAATGCAATTGATACTGGCTATTTATAAAACGACAAGATGATGGATGAATATGATGGTACAGCTGATTTAGAGGAGTACCAAATTTGAAATCTTGTTTAGAAATGAAAGTACTATGCCAACGATAGTAAATTTTTAATGTGTAACCTATAAAACCATATATCATGAAAATTGCAATCATTATTATTCGATCTTTACTTGGACTCCTTTTCCTTTACACCTCAATTAGTTTTTTTTTACATTTATCTCCTGAGGCCGAAACGACTGGAAACTTCAAGGCATTTAATGTTGGTTTAATGGCTTCTACTTATTTGATGCCTTTGGCAAAATCTTTGGAATTTCTTTGTGGATTATCATTTATCACCGGACGCTATGTGACCTTGGCCAATCTTATCATTTTACCTGTTACTTTAAACATACTATTGATCAATTTTTTCTTAACACCAGAAAATTTACCAATTGCATTATTTGTGTTTTTTGGAAATATCTTTTTAATCTTTAGTCATTGGGAAAATTATAAAAGTGTATTTGCTGCTAAATAATTTTTAGTCCTATAATCAAGAAACCCGTCTCGTTTTAATAGGAGACGGGTTTCTTATTTTTATAAAAGAGGTGTTTTTAATTACACATGTAAAGCTCTATTATCAGTAGCGGCTAATGCAGCTTCTTTTATTGCTTCTGCAAATGTTGGGTGTGCATGAGACATTCTTGAAATATCTTCAGCAGATGCTTTGAATTCCATTGCAGTAACAGCTTCAGCAATTAAATCAGCACAACGGGCTCCAATCATATGAACTCCTAGAACTTCATCCGTTTTTGCGTCAGCTAGAATTTTTACAAATCCGTCTAAATCACCACCTGCACGAGCACGTCCTAAAGCTTTGAAAGGAAAACTACCTGATTTAAAATCTACACCAGCTGCTTTCAATTGCTCCTCAGTTTGTCCTACAGCAGCTACTTCTGGCCATGTGTAAACAACACCAGGAATCAAATTATAATCAATATGTGGTTTTTGACCTGCTAAAATTTCAGCAACCATTGCTCCTTCTTCTTCTGCTTTGTGCGCTAACATTGCTCCACGAACAACATCACCAATTGCATAGATATTAGGAACTGAAGTTTGCAAATGATCATTTACTTCTACCATTCCTCTATCCGAGATTTTCACGCCTGCTTTATCAGCATTCAATCCATCAGTATAAGGACGACGTCCTACAGAAACTAATGAATAATCTCCTTCAAGAGTAATTGTTTCTCCTTTTGCATTTTCAGCTTGAACCACAACGCCCTCGCCATTTCTTTCCACTGATTTCACTTTGTGTGAAACGTAGAATTTCATGCCTTGTTTTTTTAATACTTTAGTCAATTCTTTAGACAATGAAGCATCCATTCCTGGAATAATTCTGTCTAAATATTCTACAACAGAAACCTGCGCTCCTAATCGTAAATACACCTGACCTAATTCAATCCCAATTACTCCACCACCAATAATCACCAAATGTTTTGGTACTTCTTTAAGTTTCAAAGCTTCGGTTGAAGTGATGATTCTTTCTTTATCAATTTTGATAAATGGCAAAGAAGATGGTTTTGAACCGGTAGCGATAATGATATTTTTAGCTTCGATAGTTTCAGAAGTTCCATCCGCTTTTGCAACAGCAACATGTGTAGCATCAACAAATGAACCCAATCCTTCCAGAACTGTAATTTTATTTTTGTCCATTAAAAATTTTACACCACCCGAAGTCTGATCTACAACGGCTTGCTTGCGTGCAATCATTTTTTCAAGGTTCACTTTTACTTCTCCGGAAACTTCAATTCCGTGATCTGCAAAATGAGCAATTTCACTGTAATGATGAGAAGAAGCAAGCAATGCTTTTGAAGGAATACAACCTACATTCAGGCAAGTTCCACCAAGAGTAGAATATTTTTCGATAATTGCTGTTTTGAAACCTAACTGCGCACAACGAATTGCTGATACATATCCGCCTGGTCCAGAACCTATAATGACTACGTCAAATGAACTCATAGTATATTTTTTTATTGTGTTTTTATAAAATGTTGCACAAAATTAAGGAATTAAGTTTTGTTTAAAGTTTAATTTCCAAGGTTTTTTGTTATGAATTTTTAGCAATTAGCATTTACATATCGTTAAATACCTACTTAAATTGGCATATATACTAAATATCGACAACTGTCGTACTTTTTACTTCACTTATCATAAATGTACTGCGTGTACTTCCTATATGTTGTAATGTGGTGAGTTTTGTAACCAAAAATTCTCGATAAGCTTCCATGTCTTTTACCACTATTTTCAGGATATAATCGTAATCGCCACTCACATGATGGCATTCTAAAACTTCCTTTAATTTAACCACTTCACTTTCGAATTTAGCGATAAACTCTTTGGTATGCTGAATCAATTTTAGGTGACAAAAAACAACAAAACCTTTCTCGACTTTAGAACGATTGACTAACACAACGTATTTATCGATTATCCCTTCCCTTTCCAGTTTTTTAATTCGTTCGTAAACCGCAGTTACCGAAAGATTCAGTTTTAAGGAAAGTTCTTTGGTGGTTTTCTTACTGTCGGATTGTAATAAAAAAAGCAGCTTTTTATCTATTGAATCTAATGTCATTTTATTGAAAAATTGGAATGGATAAATAATCTATAAAATTCTTATTTAAGAAGCTAATTTAGAAAATTAAATTACATTATTTATATTTTATAGTTTTAAAATCTAATATTTAATAGCATAATTGATTATTAATCTAGAACAATGTTATTTTGAATAGATTTTATCAAAGAACGAAATCCCCTAGCCCTGATAGAAGCGGCATACTTTTACTTTTTTCTTTAAAAAGTAAAAGATATAGCGAATAGCAGGAATAGCTTCAGATACTGAAATAAATTCAGCATAAATAACACTAAAAAATAATTATGAAAAATTTCAATCCCGCAGACAACATTCAGGATTTACAGTACTTTGGTGAATTTGGTGGTGTAAATCCATCGATTTCTGATTCCTCAACCTATACTTTCTTATCGGCAAAAACCATGTTTGATACTTTTGAAGGTAATATGGAAGGCTGTTATTTGTATTCTCGTCATTCCTCGCCGAGCAATTTGTATCTAGACAAAGCATTGGCAGCAATGGAAGGAACAGAAACAGCCAACGTCTCAGCATCAGGAATGGGAGCGATTACGCCTACGTTATTGCAATTGTGCGGTTTGGGAGATCATATCGTTTCGAGCAGAACTATTTATGGCGGAACCTATGCTTTCTTGAAGAATTTTACGCCGAGATTAGGTATCAAAACCACTTTTGTTGACATTACGAAATTAGACGTTGTGGAAGCTGCCATTACTCCCGAAACCAAAGTTTTGTACTGTGAGACGGTGAGCAATCCTTTACTGGAAGTGGCTGATATTGCCGGTTTGGCAAAAATCGCAAAAAAACACAATTTGAAATTGGTGGTCGATAATACTTTTTCACCATTATCCGTTTCTCCTGCAAAATTAGGGGCTGATATTGTGATTCACAGTTTAACGAAATACATCAACGGAAGCAGTGATACGGTGGGCGGTGTAACCTGTGCTTCACAGGAATTTATTGATAGTTTAAAAAATGTGAATAGTGGCGCCAGCATGTTATTAGGCCCAACAATGGATAGTTTGCGTTCGGCCAGTGTGATGAAAAACTTGCGTACGCTACATATCCGAATGAAGCAACACAGTTACAATGCAATGTATTTGGCGGAACGTTTTGAAAAAGACGGACTAAAAACAGTTTATCCAGGATTGAAAAGTCACCCGAGTCATGAATTGTATGCCACTATGATTAATCCGGAATATGGTTTTGGCGGAATGATGACACTGGATGTTGGAACTTTGGCGAAAGCCAATAAACTAATGGAATTGATGCAGGCAAAAAATCTAGGATATCTTGCAGTAAGTTTAGGGTTTTACAAAACCTTGTTTAGTGCACCAGGAACTTCTACTTCAAGCGAAATTCCTATGGAAGAACAAATAGAAATGGGATTGACTGATGGTTTAATTCGGTTTTCTATAGGTTTAGACAACGATATTGAAAGAACCTACCAGATGATGAAAAAATGCATGATGGAATTGAATGTACTAACATCAGAATCCGTTTTGATGGAATAGTTTTTTTTTAGTTTTTGTAGTTTGTTGAATCCGTTTGAAACCATATTTCGAACGGATTTTTTTGGGTTTAAACCAAAAAAAACATCTTGATTACACAAGACGTTTTCCTATATAAATCTTCAAATTTTATGCTTCTTTCAAATTCAACTTACTGTTGTTACGGCTGAAGCCAAAGTAAATCGTCAAACCTATTAACAACCAAATAGTGAAATAAATCCAGTTCCACACGCTTAGCTCTGCCATCATATACAAGCAACAGATTAAACCTAACAATGGAATCAACGATAAGTTTTCTTTGAATGACCAAACTGATAATCCAACCAAAACAATCAGAAAAATCCACATTGGAATTTTGTGTTTAAACAAGTCAAAACCGCTTTCATATTTAATTGAATCTGACACTGGCAAACTTGCAATTACACTGGCGTATTTAGCATCGTCTTGCTGGTATTGACTTAGTAAAAATTCTAAATCCGGAGTACCAGTTGTCGCATTTTTTGCATCAACGCTAACTAAATAATCATATACTTTTTGAGTTTCTTCTTTATCTAATGATGTAATTATCGCTGCTGAACTATTGATTTGAGTTTCATTAGTAATGAAATCCATTGTGTTTTTTTTGTTGTATCCAAAAGCAAAAACCAATCCCATAATCATTAAAACTGGCATTATGAATTTTGAATTCACATAAGGTGTTTTGAATTTTCCACGAGGAATATCCGTTCTGTTTTGCAAAGCCAAAACTCCTGCACAAACCAATACAAAAGCAAATAAAGTTCCTATACTGCACAAATCCGTAACCATGGTTAAATTCAAAAATAAAGCAGGTATTGCCACTACAAAACCAGTAACAATTGTGGCATAAGAAGGTGTTTTATATTTAGGATGCACTGTAGAAAAACGTTTTGGCAATAATCCATCACGACTCATACTCATCCAGATACGAGGTTGTCCCATTTGAAATACCAATAGAACACTAGCCATCGCAATTACAGCACTTACTGCAATAATTCCCGACATCCATTTTAAATGTAATTTATCAAATACAAATGCTAATGGATCTCCTACATTCAATTCGTTGTAGCTTACCATTCCAGTTAATACCAATGCAATTGCAATATATAATAGGGTACAAATAATAATGGCCCACATCATTCCTTTTGGTAAATCCCGTTGTGGATCTTTACACTCTTCGGCAGTTGTAGAAATTGCATCAAACCCGATGTAAGCAAAGAATACAGCCGAAACTCCTTTTAAAACCCCTGAAACGCCATTTGGCGCAAACGGATGCCAATTATCAACATCTACATAAAAAATCCCTACAGCAATTACTAAAAGTACGATACATAATTTAACAACAACCATTATATTACTGGCATTACGAGACTCTTTCATACCACGATAAACCAAAGCTGTAATTAAAACAATAATTAATAAAGCTGGTAAATCAGCCACAAGGTGAAAGGAACCAATAACTGGTGAAGTAGTCCATGCTGTATATGCCGCTTGTGTTGCTAAACTTAAATTTTCAAATGTTTTACCACTTTGCATCAAAGCAGTTGCGTCTTTAAAACCATTGGAAGCCGATAAATAATCCATTTGGGCATATTGTGGAAGATGAATCCCCATACTATCGAGTAATCCGGTAAAATAATCACTCCACGATATGGCAACGGTTATATTGCCCACTGCATATTCCATTATTAATGCCCAACCAATAATCCAAGCGATTATTTCTCCAAAAGCGACATAAGAATAAGTATAAGCACTTCCGGAAACAGGAACCATCGAAGCAAATTCAGCATAAGCAAAAGCTGCAAAACTACAGGCTATGGCAGTAAACAAGAAAAGAAAGATAACCGCAGGACCTCCATCAGCACTTGCTTTCCCAATGGTACTAAAAATACCGGCTCCAACAATTGCTGCAATTCCAAAGGCGGTTAAATCACGAGCCGTTAAATGCTTTCCAAGTGCATTATGGCCATCAGCATTATTTTTTTCGACCTGTTTTAGAATGTCTTGTACTGTTTTCTTTCTGAATAAACCATTTAATGCCATATTGTAAATTTTATCATTAAAAATTAATCTGTCGTAAATTTTACGGTTTAATCCGAAAATAACGTAAATTTTATAAAAAATCAAATATATAAAACAATTTCAATATTAGAAATTTTAAGGAAACTATTTTGTTTTTAACTTCACATCCCATTCCATATTTCATTTTTTTAACCATTAAAAAATATCAAATCAATATTTAATAGCTATAATTTTTACGAAATAACAGATATAAAACAAAACTTTTAAACTAAATTCATTTTTTTACAAATATTAAACATTTAATGTTCCAAAACAAGTACTAATCTATTTTAAATATGACTTTAAAACAGTTACTGGATGCAGCGCTTTTCTATTTGTTCCATCAAAAATCTGATGACGACAACTGGTCCCTGCAGCAGCAATAGTTATAGTGGCATCTGTCGCCCTGATTTTTGGAAATAAAGTATCTTCTCCCATTTGCATACTGATATCATAATGCTCCTTTTCGTATCCAAAAGAACCTGCCATTCCGCAACATCCCGAATTGTAAATCGTAACCGAACTGTTTTTTGGTAAATTCAACATAGTAAAAGTCGCTTCAATGGAACTCAATGACTTTTGATGGCAGTGTCCGTGAATCTTTATTGTTTTCTCCACATCAGAAAATTGCCCGGAATGAATTTTTCCAGTGGTAATCTCATTTTTAAAAAACTCTTCGATAGTAAATACATTTTTGGATAATTTTTCGGCATTTTCTTTATCATCTGCCAAACGAATGTATTCGTCCCTAAAGGTCAATATTGCCGATGGTTCTATTCCTATCAACGGACAATCAGCAGTAATAATAGTCGAAAAAATAGCAACATTCTTATTAGCAATTGCTTTTGCTTCTTCCAGAAAACCTTTGGATATAAAAGCCCTTCCACTTTCCTCATGATCCACTACAATGACTTCATATCCTATTTTTGTCAATAATTCGTATGCATCTATTCCTACCGAAACATCGTAATAATTGGTAAACTCATCACAAAACAGGTATACTTTTCCGTTTGTAAAAGAACTACTTGGTGCTTTTGATTTGTTTTTTTTATACCATTTTCTAAAAGAAGTTGGAGCCAATAAAGGAACTTCCCTTTTTGGAGCAATTCCCATGCTCTTTTTGACCAAAGGTAAATTAACAATGAAATTGGTAATCGAAGGAGTAATGCTTCCTAAACTATTTAGTTTTGAGTTGAAAGCAAATATTTTATTTCGCAAAGAAAATCCGTTTGCTTTTTGGTATTGGTACAAAAACTCCGATTTTAAAGCGGCTACATCTACATTACTTGGGCATTCGCTCGCACAAGCTTTACAACTTACACACAATTCAAATACTTTATATAATTCTTCGTGATTGAACTTATTGTCTTTTTCTGAATGCGTCAAATATTCCCTCAGCGCGTTGGCTCTGGCACGAGTCGTGTCTTTTTCATTTCGTGTGGCACGATAACTTGGACATAAAGTCCCACCAGCTGATGGTAATTTTCTGCAATCGCCGGAACCGTTACATTTCTCTGCAGCACGCAAAATTCCCATACTATCAGAGAAATCCTGAATCGTTTTGATATCCGGTTCAACCCTTCCCGCTTCTACCCGAAGGTTTTCATCCATTTTGAAGGCATTTACAATTTTTCCAACGTTTAAAATTGTATAAGGGTCAAAAGCTTTTTTTACTCGTTTTAATAATTCATAATTCTTCTCCCCAATCATGAAAGGCAAAAACTCACCACGGACTATTCCGTCTCCATGTTCCCCGCTCAATGAACCTCTATATTTTTTAACCAAGATAGCCACTTCGGTTGCGATGTTTCTAAATTGGTGCAGTCCTTCTTTAGTCTTTAAATTTAAAACAGGTCGCAAATGCAGTTCTCCAGCACCAGCATGTGCATAATAAATAGCACTTTGTCCGTGGCGTTCCATCATCGCAGAGAACTCGGCAATATAATTAGGCAAATCACTCAACTCAACAGCGGTATCTTCAATAGAATCAGCAGCTTTATTATCGCCAACAATACTTCCTAAAAGTCCAAGACCTGCTTTTCGCAACTCGTTTATTTTATCAATGTCTGAGCCGTAAATTTTTGGCAATGCATAACCAAAATTATTTCTTTCAAGATCTGCTATCAAAGCATTGGCTTGTGATTCTGCATCTTCCATACTATGATGAGACGCTACTTCAAGCATAATAACTGCTTTTGGTTCGCCTTGTATAAAAAACCTATTTTTGGCTTGCTCTCTGTTGGTTTTAGTACAATCTAATATAGTGTCATCCATCATTTCACACGTGTACAAATGATGCTTCATCGCTGTGACTACAGCTTCTAGACTTTCTTGAATGGTATGAAAATGTGCTACCACCATGACATTATTTGTTGGCGGTAAATCATCCACTTTCAATGTAATTTCGGTGGTAAATGCTAAAGTTCCCTCGCTTCCGCAAAGTAATTTACCTAAGTTTATTGTTTTTTCTGTTCCTGAAAACAGTTCTGATTTTAATAACAGATCTATCGCATAACCGGTATTTCGCCTGTGAATTTCTGGTTTTGGAAACTCCTTTACAATTTCTTTCTGGTTTTCTACATTCGAAAGTTCCTCATAAATTGTTTTGTATATAGTATTCTCAAGTGTATTTCCTTTTGCTTTTTCCAAGAATTCTTCCGTAGTCATATCTTTAAACACTGCGAAGCTTCCATCACTCAAAACAGTTTTTAATTCCACAATTTTATCTCGGGTTACGCCATAACGTATTGATGTGGTTCCAGATGAATTATTCCCGACCATTCCTCCTATCATACATCGATTTGAGGTAGAAGTATTGGGTCCAAAAAATAATCCGTGTGGTTTCAAGTATAAATTCAGTTCATCCCGAATCACTCCTGGTTGTACCGTTACTGTTTTTTTTATGGAATCAAAAGCAACAATCTTGGTAAAATGTTTCGAAACATCAACAATAATTCCATAACCAACTGTTTGTCCTGCCAATGAAGTTCCGGCAGTTCTAGGTGTTATTGAAATTTTATTTTTTGCTGCAAAGCGAATAATTTTGATAATATCTTCTTCCGTTTTTGGAATTGCCACAGCAAGTGGCATAATTCTATACGCTGAAGCATCCGTGGCATAAAGTGTTTTATGAAGATCGTCATATAAAAGTATTCCTTCTAATGATTGAGATAATTGCTCTAATTGAAGTGGGGTTGACATGGCTGGTACATTATATTTTATAAAAACTGACAATACAGCATTATTTGACAAATATAAATATATAGCCTATTATAAATTAAAAAATCAAATAAGAAAAAATCAAAAAATTTTCTCTTTTGACATAAAGTTCCATTTAAAAATACTTTGGCAAAGAAATTGCGCTAGTAAAATAAGTCAAATTTTATACCTGTTTTATCTGGTAAATTTCACTAAAAAAACTATTTTTGAATACTTTATAAAATAAGACCCTAATGAAAAATTGCAAGCTTGTCCTAGTACTTATTTCGTTCTTCCTACTTTCTTTTTGGAATGGGAACGCACAAATGATGGCTACAAATCCTAAAAATGAATTTAGAGCGGTTTGGATAGCTACGGTTGTTAATATTGACTGGCCAAAAAGTAGCACCGACAATGTTAACAAACAGAAAGCTGATTTTATTGAAATTTTAGACACCTATAAAAAGTTAAATTATAATGCCGTTATTGTTCAGATTCGAAGTGTTGGGGATGCCTTTTATCCTACGGAATTAGCACCTTGGTCTCGATTTTTGACTGGAAAAGAAGGGCAAGCACCAAAACCTTATTTCGACACATTGGCATGGATGATTACTGAAACTCATGCCAGAGGTTTTGAATTTCACGCTTGGTTAAATCCATATCGTGCCACAATGGACTTAAACACGGCAATTTTAAGCCCGAAACATGATTTTTACCAACATCCCGATTGGATGATTAAATATGGTGGAAAATATTATTACAATCCAGCGCTACCAGAAGTACAAGACCATCTATTAAAAGTTGTTGATGAAGTGGTTAAAAACTACGACATTGATGCCATACATTTTGATGATTATTTCTATCCATACAAAGTAAAAGGAGAGTATTTTAATGACACTGCAGCTTTTGTAAAATATGGTAACAACCTAAGTTTAGAAGATTGGAGACGTTCTAATGTGAATAATTTTGTCAAAAATGTTTCCATTTCCATTAAAAATATAAAACCTTGGGTACAATTTGGCATCAGCCCGTTTGGAGTTTGGAGAAATAAATCAGTGGATCCAAAAGGCTCAGAAACGGAAGCGGGCCAAACAAATTATGATGATTTATTTGCCGATCCAATAGCGTGGATGCAAAACAAATGGATTGATTACCTCGTTCCTCAATTGTACTGGAGCATGGATCATCCTAAGGCTTCGTATTCAAAATTATTGCGTTGGTGGTCCGAAAACTCTACTAATACAGCAATCTACATTGGAAACGGAACTTATAAAATAAATACTGATTCTGATAAAAGATGGAATAATCCAAATGAAATTCCAAATCAAATTGACATCACCCGTAGTTATAAAAATATTCAAGGAAATGCGTTTTTTAGTGCCAAATCATTTTTAAACAGAAATCAAAACGTAACGCAACTACTGTTAGAAAATCAATACAAATACCCTGCGCTTCCTAATGTTGTTCCTAATTCCATTAGAAAAGTAGTTGATGTACCAACAGTCAATGCTATCGTAAAAAATGCGGTTTCTTCCAGCTTCAATGTGAAATCTCCTTTGAATAGCAAAATTCGCTATGTTATGGTATATGGATCAAATGCAACTACTAAAATTGATATTAATGATCCAAGTCAAATCATTGAAAAAATACCGTTTCAAGAAAAAAGTAATGCTGTTGAAGTAATTATTCCCACTTGTAAACTAGATAAAAATAATTCCTGCGCCATTACATTCATTGATTTTTATGGTAATGAAAGTGAGCCAACTTTAGTAAACTTTACGCTATAAAATTTGAATTGAATATAATCCGCTATAAATGAGAAAAGACAACAGCCCTTGGTATTGGATTCCATTATTAAATTTCGCATCAGGTTTTCCGTATGCTATCATAATCTCTGTATCGGTTATTATGTACAAAAGTTTGGGTATTAATAATGAGGATATCGGAGTTTACACTAGTTTATTGTACTTGCCTTGGGTTATTAAACCATTATGGAGCCCTTTTATCGATTTATATGCAACCAAAAGAAAGTGGTTTCTGGCGATGCAATTGGTTATTGCAATAGCTTTTTTGATTGTAGGATTAACCATCCCGATGAGTAATTTTTTCGTACTAAGTCTGGCTATTTTTTGGGTTGCGGCATTTGCATCAGCTTCAAATGATGTGGCGAGTGATGGTTTTTATATGTTGGCTTTAGCCAAAGAACAACAATCTTTTTTTCTAGGAATTCGAAGTACTTTTTACCGACTTTCCATGCTTACCGCCAATGGATTAATCGTTATTCTAGGGGGTTTTCTGGAACAGAAATACGGAGACAAAAGCAAAGCTTGGTCCTACACCATGATAATTGTGGCCTTAATTATGGCTTTTCTAACCATCTATAACTATTTCACCACTCCAAAAGTAGAAGAAACTAAAGTTACTGTTGAAATTGAAAACAAACAGAGTTTCGGGGTTGTTTTTAAAACCTTTTTTCAAAAGAAACAAATCGGAATTGTATTAGCCTTTATATTGCTTTTCAGATTAGGAGAATCCCAATTATTAAAAATGCTAACACCTTTTTTAATAGATGAAAAAATCAAAGGCGGCATGGGATTAGCCACTGAAGATGTAGGTATTATTTATGGTACATTTGGAGTTGCAGCACTGGTAATTGGAGGAATTCTTGGCGGAATTGCCATTTCCAAAGGAGGGCTTGGTAAATGGATGTTACCCATGTTTTTAGCCATGCACTTGCCTATAATAGGATTCATTTTACTTTCCCATTTTCATCCTGAATCCATTTTCTATGTTTATGCGACTGTAATAGCCGAACAATTTGGATATGGTTTTGGTTTCGCTGCTTTTATGATGTATTTAATTTATGTTGCCGATGGCGAATCTAAAACTTCCCATTATTCTATCGCAACCGGATTTATGGCTTTGGGAATGATGCTGCCGGGAATGTTGAGCGGATTCATTCAGGAATATTTGGGCTATGGAAATTTCTTTATTTGGGTGTTTTGCGCCACAATACCAGGATTAATCCTTTCCCGATTTTTAATTTTCCCATCCGATTTCGGAAAAAAATCAGAACAAGTATAGAAGTATATAAACTTCAATCATATAAGAAATGTAAGTTCACTTAAGTAAGTGTTTTTTTTTTAGGTTTTTATATGAACTTAAATTTCTTATAGGATTAAAAATTATTCTTAAAACTATTTCAGAATGACATTAGAACAAAAAATAGGGCAATTTTTCTTCCCTGCTGTTTTCATCAATGATACCGAAGAAAACATACTGGCAACCGAACGATTAATCAAGGAACACAATATAGGTGGATTGACTTTTTTTCATAGTAGAGCCAGTGCCGCAACCAATTATGAAACCAAGAAAAAAGTAGTTTTAAATGAGGATAGTTTTAAACGTTTGAAGGAACTTATCGTTAGATATCAAAATTGTGCCTCCACTCCATTATTGATGAGCATTGATGCCGAATGGGGATTAGCCATGCGTGTGGAAAAAACACCTCAATATCCGTATGCGATTACGCTTGGGGCTTTACCGAATAGTCAAAAAAATTTGGTTTACGAAGTTGGGAAACAAATAGGTTTGGACTTAAAATCAGTTGGGATCCATTATAATTTAGCGCCCTTGGCGGATATCAATAACAACCCGAATAATCCTGTAATTGGCTACCGTTCTTTTGGTGAAAATAAAGAAAAAGTAGCTGATTTTGCCCTCGAATATTTAAACGGAATGAATGAGGTTGGCATTTTAGGTTGCCTCAAACATTTTCCCGGGCATGGAAATACGAATGTTGATTCACATTTAGGATTACCCGTTTTAGAAGAAACATTAGCCGAATTATTAGAAAATGAATTAGTTCCTTTTATAAAAGGAATCAAGAATAATGTCGATTCCATTATGATTGGTCATTTGGCAGTTCCTGCATTAAACGAAGGCAAAGACACTTCGGCCACCTTGTCAAAATCAATAATTGAAACGCTTTTGCGAAAGCAATTGGGGTATGATGGTTTAGTGATTTCGGATGCATTGAATATGCATAGCGTCTCTAAATTATACCAGAAAAAAGGACAACTAGAATGGGAAGCTTTCAATGCTGGAAATGATGTTTTGTGTTTTGCCGAAAATGTACCCGAAGGAATTCAAGAAATCCTAAAAAATGCAACTCCAGAGCGAATTGAAGCCAGTTTTAACCGATTGTGGAAATGCAAACAAAAAGTGGGAATTATAGATGGAAAACTTCCTTTGCCAAACCTTACGGAAAGTAATTTTGATTATGAAACTACGTCCGTTTTAAACCGCAAAATTGCTCAAAACTCTATTACAAAAATAAAAGATGACAACAATACTATAACTATTTTTGATGCTAAAAATAGAGAAGATCTTGCCAAACTTAGCTTTTATAAAAACACAGACAATGCATTTTTTAAAAGCTTGAATGCTGCTTTACCTTCACCTGAATTTAGTTATGAAACTGGAGGGAAGTTGACATTAAAGGAACTAGAAAAAGCTTTAACCCGTTTTGATACCCTTATAATTTCTCTTTTTGTACCAAAGGCAAAACCTTTAAATAATTTTGATATAGAAGATTCAGTACTTCAATTTTTGGGTGATTTATTCCAAAACAAAAAATGTATCCTTTATGTTTTTGGGAATCCGTATGCACTTCAAGTTATCCCAAATTTAAAACACACTTTAGGAATCATTGAAATGTATCAAGATTTTACAGAATTTCAAGAAACCGCAGCGGAACAGCTTTTAGAAAACACCACTTGCAAAGGTACTCTTCCAGTGATTGTTAGCGGTATTTAATAGCTGCTTTAATTTCAAGAATACTAAACTATAAAAAATACTTATTTATAAATAAATATTTATAATCAAATCTTATTGATTCAATTCCTCTGTTTAGGCTATTTTTGCACCATCAAAAAAAATTAACTAAAAATAAATAATATGTCATTAGTAGGAAAAAAATTCCCAAGTATTTCAGTTGACGCCATTTCAGAAATGGGTGATAATTTAAAAATCAACATTTTCGAAGAAGCTACAAAAAACAACAAAAAAGTACTTTTGTTTTGGTATCCAAAAGATTTCACATTCGTTTGTCCAACTGAATTACATGCTTTTCAAGCGGCGTTACCAGAATTCGAAAAAAGAAACACAATAGTTATAGGAGCTTCTTGTGATACCAATGAAGTACATTTTGCTTGGTTAAACACTCCAAAAAACAATGGCGGAATAGAAGGCGTTACGTACCCAATTCTTGCTGATACTAACAGAAACTTATCTAACATTTTAGGAATTCTTGATATTGAAGAAACTGGTTACAGTGAAGAAACAGATTCTATCATTATTGAAGGATCTAATGTAACGTACAGAGCTACTTACCTTATCGATGAAACTGGAAAAATTTTCCACGAAAGTGTAAACGATATGCCATTAGGTCGTAATGTAAATGAATATTTACGTATGGTTGATGCTTACACACACATTCAAGAAAAAGGGGAAGTTTGCCCTGCAAACTGGGAAGCTGGAAAAGAAGCAATGAGCGCTGACAGAAAAAGTACTGCAGAATACTTAACTCTAAACTAATAAAACAATTTCAATAGCAATGGCAATTTCATTATTTTAAAATTGCCATTGGATTTTGTTATTGAATTTTAAAAAATAAAAAACTATGTTAATCGAATTAAACGAAGATACATTAGCGGATTTAATTGCAAAAGACGAAAAAGTTGTAGTTCAATTTTCGGCTTCATGGTGTGGAAATTGTCGTATCATGAAACCAAAATTTAAAAAATTGGCTTCAGAAAACGAAACAATTACTTTTGCCCTTGTTGATGCTGAAAATTTTCCTGAATCAAGAAAATTAGCTAATGTCAGTAATTTACCAACTTTTGCCACTTTTGTAAATGGAAAATTAGTAAACGAAACACAGACTAACAAACAAGAAGTATTAATTGAATTGGTGAACGAGATAGTTTAATTAGATCACTAGACTAGCTTAGATTTTTTAGACTTCTTAGTTTAATAGATTCCTAGAATCTTTCATCTAAAATTTAAAAAGAATTTAAGAAGTCTAAAAATCTAAAATGTCTAAAAATCTAAGAAGTCTAAATATGAAATTACCGGTAATTAAGCATTTAACGCAGTTTATAGAAGAAAATGATGAAGATTACATCATAGAAACAATTGAAGTTCTAGAAGCAATGACTGAAATTACATCATTGAAAGATGAAGAATTAGATGTAATTGGTGAATTGATTTCTAATATGTATGGCGCTTTAGAAGTTAACAAACTGGTAAAAACGGGTACTGATAAAAAAGAAGCTTTAAACAGTTTTATGAAACGAGTTTTGGGTTCGATCGATAAATAAAAAAATCAATATTTCTAAAAACGCACTCCGAAACGAGTGCGTTTTTTTATGCATTTTATAAAAAAGACATTGGGTTGTACGGGTTTACTTAATGCTCCAAAATCTTGAACTTTATCCCGAAGTTTCCTAACTAAATCTTAAATAATTTTCATACTTTTGAACCTCATTAAAAAACAAATATTATGGCTTCAATCACATTAGGAGGAAATCCAATACATACTTCAGGAGAATTACCAAAAGTAGGTTCTAAACTTATTGATTTTAAATTAGTTAAAAACGATCTTTCTATTGCTTCACTAAGTGACTTTGCAGGAAAAAAATTAGTTTTAAATATTTTCCCAAGTATTGATACAGGAACATGTGCTACATCAGTTAGAAAATTTAACGAAAGTGCAAGTAAATTGGAAAACACCAATGTATTATGTATTTCAAGAGATTTACCTTTTGCCCAAAAACGTTTTTGTGGTGCTGAAGGACTTGAAAATGTTGTTAATTTATCTGATTTTCAAGAAGGAAGTTTTGGAAAAACAAATGGTTTAGAAATTGTAGACGGTCCTTTAGCCGGATTACATTCCAGAGCTATCATTGTTGTTGATGAAAATGGAACAGTTACACATACAGAACAAGTTGCTGAAATTGCAGACGAGCCTAATTACGAAGCTGCATTAGCGGCACTTTAACAGCCTACGGATGGAATTTCAAAAAGATAATACTTTCTTTACCGGAAGATTAAAAAGTGTCACTTATGCTTTTAAAGGTGCAGTAAAATTAATCACTACAGAACACAGTATAATGGTACAGTTTTCATTAGGAATTCTAATGACTATTGCTGGATTCTATTTTGGCATAACTGCTACACAATGGCTTTTTCAAACTATGGCTATTGGTCTTGTTATGAGTATCGAAGGTTTAAATACGGCTGTTGAAAAAATAGCCGATTTTATACATCCCAATTATCATGAAAGAATTGGATTCATCAAAGATATTGCCGCAGGAGCTGTATTTTTTGCTGCATTAACTGCAATAGCAATCGGTTTAATCATATACATACCTATATTATTCTAAGCTAGAATTACAATCAAGAATGGCAAAAACAATAAAAACAGCACCTTTAGATAAAAAAAAGGATTCTAAATCTGAGGAAAATAACCAGTGGAGAGTAACCAAGCAACATAAAATTGTTCTTGGTTCTCTTTTGGTATTATTTTCAATTGCTTTATTATTCGCATTTATTTCCTTTTACATTTACGGTCAACAAGACCAAAGTGCCGTTGGAGAACTAACGAACAGAACTGAAACGGTTCACAATTGGTTAGGTAAATTTGGTGCCTTTTTAGCTGACTTGATTGTTTATAAAGGATTTGGACTTGCTGCTTTTATATTCGTTCGATTATTTTTTCTTACGGGAATGTATATGGTTCTTTCCATATCCTTAAAAAAACTGAAAAATATTTGGTTTTGGGATTTATTCGTTATTATAATTCTATCCGTTTTATTTGGTTTTTTTGCTACTTCAATTCCTGAATTAGGAGGAACAATAGGATATGAACTGAATTTATTTTTACAAGATTACATTGGAAAAACAGGAACATTATTGATTTTGTTGTTTGGATTAATCATCTATGTAATTTTCAAAATTAAAATTTCCCCTGAAAAAATTCAATCCTTTTTTGACAATACAAAAAAAGAAATCAAAGCTGATTTAGCCACTATTCCCTTAAACGAAGGAAAAAGTAGCGGGTATAATTTAGAAGAATTTGCTGTTGCAGAGGAAGAGGAAGAACTGGACGGAATACATTTAAAGACAAATGGTTCTCAATTCGAAATTAACAAAGAGGCGTTGAAACCAACCATAAGCAACTCATCGGATATTAATAGAGATCCAATTGTAAAACCACTTGCTATGGAAATTACACCAATAGTAACTCCCGAAATTATTACGAATCCTGTAGACACTTTCGTTATAGAAACTGCTCCGGAAGAAGATATTATTGAGGAAAATTTAGCCTCTCGATTAGTGGCTGATTTTGGATTATTCGATCCAACTTTGGATTTATCCAATTATAAATTCCCTACGATAGATTTATTAAAGGAATATTCTACTGGAGGAATCACCATCAACCAAGAAGAGTTAGAAGAAAATAAAAACAGGATTGTTGATACGTTGCGCAATTACAAAATTGAAATTGCACAAATAAAAGCGACTGTTGGACCATCAGTTACCTTGTATGAAATTGTACCGGAAGCGGGTATTCGTATTTCTAAAATCAAAAGTTTAGAGGATGATATTGCTTTGTCACTTTCGGCATTAGGAATCCGTATCATTGCTCCTATTCCAGGAAAAGGGACGATAGGAATCGAGGTTCCTAATAAGAATCCTACGATGGTTTCGATGAAAAGTGTTATTGGCTCAGCCAAATTTCAGGAAGCCGAAATGGAACTGCCTATTGCACTTGGAAAAACTATTTCGAATGAAACTTTCGTAGTAGATTTAGCCAAAATGCCTCACCTTTTAATGGCCGGAGCAACTGGACAAGGAAAATCGGTAGGATTGAATGCAGTTTTGACTTCACTTTTATACAAAAAACATCCAGCCGAAGTTAAATTTGTATTGGTCGATCCTAAAAAAGTAGAGCTTACGTTGTTTAATAAAATTGAAAGACATTATTTAGCGAAACTTCCTGACATGGATGACGCCATTATTACTGATAATGCAAAAGTAGTCAACACCTTGAATTCGCTGTGTGTAGAAATGGACAACCGCTATTCTTTGTTGAAAGATGCAATGGTGCGCAATATTAAAGAATACAACGATAAATTTAAAGCTCGAAAATTAAATCCTGAAAATGGACATCGATTTTTACCATATATCGTTCTTGTTGTAGATGAGTTTGCCGATTTAATAATGACCGCCGGAAAAGAAGTTGAAGTTCCTATAGCCCGTTTAGCACAATTAGCTCGAGCCATTGGAATTCACTTAATTATAGCAACACAAAGACCATCTGTAAACGTTATTACTGGTTTGATAAAAGCCAATTTCCCTGCGAGAATAGCATTTAGAGTTACTTCCAAAATTGATTCAAGAACTATTCTTGATACTCAAGGTGCTGATCAATTAATAGGACGAGGCGATATGCTTTACACAAACGGAAATGACGTTGTTCGCGTACAATGTGCCTTTATCGACACCCCGGAAGTAGAAAAAATCACTGAATTCATTGGTTCTCAAAAAGCATATGCAACGGCTTATCTACTTCCAGAATTTGTTGGAGAGGAAAGTGGCATTAATCTTGATATGGATATTTCCGACAGAGATACTTTGTTTAGAGAAGCCGCCGAAATTATTGTAAACGCACAACAAGGTTCCGCTTCATTGTTACAAAGAAAACTAAAATTAGGCTACAACAGAGCAGGTCGATTAATTGATCAACTCGAGGCTGCAGGAATTGTAGGCCCTTTTGAAGGAAGTAAAGCACGTAGTGTAAACATCCTGGACATGAGTTCTCTTGATCAATTTTTCAACAATGAACAAAATAATTAACACCATGAAATCAAAGATTCAAGTATTAAAAAAAAATAATATAAAAGGAATGAGCAAAATGTTTTTTCAAATTACCGCTTTATTACTTTTTAGTTTTTCAATACAAGCCCAAGATAAAAAAGCAAAAGATCTCTTGGATCAAGTTACTGCAAAAGTGAGAAGTTATGACAATATTGTAATTGATTTTAAATATTCTTTGAATAATACTAAAGAAAATATCAATCAGGATAGTAAAGGAAACGTAACGATGAAAGGCAATCAATTTGTATTAAATTTCATGGGAGTTACCAAAATTTTTGATGGTAAAAAGACCTATACTATTGTTCCTGAAGATGAAGAAATTACTATTTCTAAAGTAAATGATAAAGATGATAATGCCATTACTCCATCAAAATTATTGACTTTTTTCAACACCGGTTACAAATACAATATGGACATGTTGCAGGATGTTAAAGGAAGAAAAATTCAGTATATTAAATTGGTTCCTACTAATGCAAAAGATCAGAGAAAAGAAATATTATTAGGTATTGATGTACAGACTAAACACATCTACAATTTGATTGAAATGGGTAAAAAAGGCACAAAAACCACTTTAACAGTTAATTCTTTTAAAACCAACCAACCTTTGTCAAAAAATCAATTTACCTTTACCGAAAGTAAATATCCAAATTACTACATCAATAAATTAGATTAATTTTAGGTGAAAATTCTTGACAAATACTTATTAAAAACATTCCTTACTACATTTACTACGGTTTTTGTAATACTATTTTTCATTTTTATACTTCAAACTGTCTGGTTATTTATATCCGAGTTAGCAGGTAAAGATTTAGATTTACTAATGGTTATTAAGTTTCTGGGCTTTTCGATGCCTCGAATTATTCCTTTGGTTTTACCGCTTTCTGTTTTATTGGCTTCGATAATGACTTTTGGTGATTTATCTGAAAATTATGAATTAGCAGCCATGAAATCGGCGGGGGTTTCTTTAAAAAGAGCGATGAAAAGCTTAACTATTTTCATTCTTTTATTGAGTATTATTGCGTTTTTTTTTGCAAACAATGTGATTCCTTTTGCTGAATTTAAATTTATCAATTTTAGAAAAAATATAGCGCAAGCTAAGCCTGCTTTGGCAATTGCTGAAGGACAGTTTAGTGATGTGGGATTTTATAATATAAAAGTCAATAAAAAATCCGGAGAAAACGGAAATTTTCTTACCGGAATCACAATCCACAAAAAATCAAATCTTGGTGATGGCAGCAAAACGGTTATCAAAGCTAAAAAAGGGGTATTGATAAGCAACGATAAATCCAGTATTCTGCAATTGGTACTGAATGATGGCTACTATTATGAAGATATTGTTCCTAAAAAATTTGAAGACAGAAGTAAAATGCCATTTGCAAAAAGTTCATTTAAAAAATACGTAATCAATATTGATTTATCAAAATTGAATAAAGTGGATGTAAATGATCAAAGTATTGCTAACACCAACACTATGCTTACGGTAAGTGAATTAAATTACACATTGGATTCACTGCATAAAAACTTAAAAACAGATGTTATTTCTTTTTCTGAAAACATGAATCAGCGAATAGCCATTCCTAAAGACAATAAAATACAGCCTCTTAAAAAAACAAAAAAACTACCTAATAACATTCTTTCATTGTATAACAATGATCAAAAATCAAAAATATTAGATCTCGCTATTAGCAACTTAGCGAGTACTAAATATTCTATTGATGCCAGTAATACCGAATTTAAAAATAAACGAAAAAACATTAATAATCATGTGCTTGCATTTTATGACAAATTTGTCATAGCATTTGCTTGTTTTTTGATGTTTTTTATAGGAGCTCCTTTGGGCGCAATTATCCGAAAAGGTGGACTTGGGCTTCCTATAATTTTTGCCGTTTTAATTTTCATAACATTCCACTTTATAAATACTTTTGGTAAAAGAATTTCACAAGAAGATGGCTTGACACCATTTCTGGGAGCCTGGATGTCATCAATCATCCTAACCCCATTAGCTATACTTTTGTCTTACAGAGCCACAAATGATATCGGATTAATTAATATGGATGTTATTTTAGCTCCATTTCAAAAAATATTTCAAAAAATATTCCCATCACAAAATTAAACAACACTCATGGTTACAAATAAAATACACCTCAATACAATAGAAGAAGCAATTGAAGATATCCGACAAGGAAAAATTATTATTGTGGTTGATGATGAAGATAGAGAAAATGAAGGTGATTTTTTGGCTGCAGCAGAAAAAGTAACTCCTGAGATGATTAATTTCATGGCTACTCACGGTCGTGGATTAATATGCGCTCCATTGACAGAAAGCCGTTGTAAAGAATTAGGACTACATGTAATGGTGAGCAACAATACAGATCCTATGGAAACTGCTTTTACCGTTTCAGTAGATTTAAGAGGAAATGGGGTTACAACTGGAATATCAGCAGCCGACAGAGCCAAAACTATTTTATCGCTTGTAGATTCAAAAACTAAACCACACGATTTAGCACGACCAGGGCATATATTCCCTCTTATTGCTAAACAAGGAGGAGTATTACGAAGAACTGGGCATACTGAAGCTGCAATAGATTTTGCACGATTGGCAGGCTTTAAATCAGCTGGGGTGATTGTAGAAATCATGAATGAAGATGGTTCGATGGCGCGTTTACCACAATTAGTAAAAGTGGCTAAAAAATTCGATTTAAAATTAGTTTCTATCGAAGATTTAGTGGCATACCGTATGCAACACGACAGCTTGATTGTTAAAAAAGAAGATTTTGATATTGAGACGCGTTTTGGCACATTCAGACTACGTGCGTACCAACAAACAACAAACAAACAAATTCATATTGCTTTAACAAAAGGGACTTGGAATTTAGGAGATCCTATTTTAACCAGAATTCATTCCTCACAAGTTAATAATGACTTATTGGGAACCTTAACCAATAATGTTGACCAACAACTTGACGACATGTTTAAGGTTATTAATGAACACGGTAAAGGAGCCTTTATTTTTATCAACCAAGACATGCAATCTATTAATTTGTTGAGTCGTCTTGCTGAGCTTAAATCACTACAAGAGACAGGGGAAATGAAAGCTCCTAAAATCGTTATTGATAGTAAAGATTTTGGAATTGGCGCACAAATATTACATGATATTGATATCTCAAAAATTAGATTAGTTTCCAATACAGAGGGAACTAAACGTGTCGGTATGATTGGATATGGATTGGAAATAACCGAATATGTAAAGTATTAAACCTATTTATTAAATTTTTATAAAAATAATTTTCTTCTAAAGTATAGAAAATGAAACATTTAAAAAATAGTAATTAAAATAGATACTTTTTTTATAAAAATAGATTTGCATAACCAAAAAAGGTTCTTATATTTGCACTCGCAATCAGGTAATGAAAGCGACATACTGGAGAAATGGCAGAGCGGTCGAATGCGGCAGTCTTGAAAACTGTTGACTGTAACAGGTCCGGGGGTTCGAATCCCTCTTTCTCCGCTGAAATTCGGGAAGCCCTACAAAATATAGGCTTCCCGTTTTTTATAAAATAAAAGTGTACAAATAGTGTACAGCGATTGATTTTAAATGTTCCCTCAAGCATTTTAATTTTTAAATAAATTAAAATGAAAAAATCAATCTTTACTATTCCAAAAGTTGTCAAGTATGACGACCTCAACAAATCTTGGTACGTGTATTTCAGATACAACGGCACAAAAATTTGTTTCAAAAAAGGAATCAACTACATCAAGAACTATAACAAACGTTTAGCTGAAGCCAACGCTTTGCGTGATGCTTTGTATGCCAAATTAAAAAAAGGATGGAATCCGTTAATTCCGGATGCTTTTGACACAAGTTCCGAAATGACTTTAATGGAAGCATTGGATTTTGCACTTGACAAGAAAAAAGATGCTTTGGCTCCAAAAACCTATTTAGGCTATCGTGGTTCTATTGATTTTGTGAAAACTGGCATCGAAGCTCTTTCATTGAATTATCTTCCTGTAGCCGATACCAAGCGCATCCACGTCAAAACTATTTTGGAAAAAGTAAAGCTGCAGCGCAAATCTTCAAATAATTCATATAATAAATATCTTGACCATTTTAGAGCCGTTTTAAGCGAACTTATTCAATGGGACATTCTCCAATTCAATCCAGCCAATAACATCAAGAATTTGGCTGTGGCTGAAAGCAGGGCAAACATCCCGGCAACACCTCAACAGCACAAAATAATAAAACAGTGTCTGCAAAGTTCGCATTCCAATTTTTACAATTTCATAGTTACAATATTCCATACCGGAATAAGACCTGAAGAAATATTGAAAATACAATTGTTTATGATTGACATGAGAAGCTTTCAAATTGTGTTACCTCCAGAGATTACCAAAACTAACAAAGAGCGCATAGTTCCGATTAATAGATATTTGTTTGAGATTTACAAATCAATGGATTTTGAGAACCTACCTAAAGAATTTTATTTGTTTGGAAGTTTTAGGGAACCAGGCAAAGGAAATGTAGGTGGGAAATTGGATTTTATTCCAGGGCCTACTAAAATGAAACGAGATACTGCAACTCGTAGATGGGAAACTATTGTGAAAATTGGTTTAGGATTTAAAGACGTGAATATGTACAGCAACAAACACGCTGGAGCAAACGCAAAGATTCTGGCAGGAATGGATCTGGATGCACTTCGAGAACTATATGGCCATACTTCCAAATTAATGACAACCAAATACGCTACAGTAGTGAAAGAGGTTTACAGAAAACAAATAATGGAGAATTCTCCCGATTTTTAATAAATTTGCATATATGACAATTTTAGACTTTATAATCTCGATCTTCGTTTTTGCCTTAGTCATAAGATTACTATGGGAGAAATTCAATAGTAGTCCAAGTGACAAATACCATAACGATAGTTGGAAAAATAGAAAAAGCGGTCGTAATTGACCGCTTCCTTCGGGTAACCACTCCCGATACTAACCAAAATAAATATAAAACTATTCCTTTTTCTCAATTTTTATAATCCTGTTTTCTCCACATTCATCAAATACCTTTGAGGTAAATTGTTTTTTTCCAAGGAATCTAGTTTTTAATCCTAAGAAATTCCATTGCCTACGTTCCCAATACGCTACGGCGTCTGATTTGTTTTTAAACTCTCGATCATTGACAACAACCTTAAGTTTTTGACCGTCAAAAGAAACAATCCCTTTTATAGTTTGGCATTTAGTGGTGTCACTCCATTCTTGACTTTTGGGAATGCTATTTTTTATCGCAACAACCAAATTAGATATATCGGTTTCTCGTTTAATAGTATCCTTGTAATTATAATTTGCAGAAATAATACTTTCAATCCTATTTAGCTTAATGCCCTCTTTTGCGAGCTTGTTTTTTAAACCTGAGTTCTGATATTCTAAATACTCTTTTATCTCATCAGAAGATAAATTTTGTGTTGAAAATCGCAAGCTATCAGCAATTCGTGTTTGATGCATATTTTCAGTTTGCCTTTTGTTTTCAGATGTTTGAAACTGCCAGTCTTTGTAAAACCAAATTGCCAAAGCTATCCCGGCAATTATTAAAATGGTTCTGATTGTTTGAATGTAAGGTGTGATAAATTTCATAGTTTTAATTTTAATATCCTTCTTTATATATTCTTAGTGTAGTTGGTTCTCCAATTGAAATTAATCCTTGAGCATCTACAACTTTAGCCCAAAAAATATAGTTTCCTACTGCATTTATATCATTTATAGAAGTAACTGCATATTGAATTGTGCCTTTTGTTGCATCCATAACTGTTGCTGGAAATGCTCCTAAAACTCCCAAAGGATTCTTTGTGATTATCGAAACATTAGAAATTCCCGTTAGGTTTTTTCCTGTTTCTAATTTTATTGTTAAATCAGACTGACCTGCATATATTTTTCCCATCTTATTTGATTTTAGAAGTTGATTTTATTTCATTTGTCATTTTATCTATTTTTAAATTATTTTATATTAAAATACATTTCTATACTTTCCCAATTCATAGCTACTGAAATAGCAATTACCAAAATCCAAAAAACAACATGATTTACATCTTGCTTTTTCATTTTTACACAATTATATAATTAGTTTTACTATCTCTTTTTTTTGTAGATAAAACCCTCCAGTTTCCAAAGCCAATTTTGTCAAAATGGGGCATATCCTTAAATGAAGTCCAATTGCCACCCCATGACCATCCATATTTTGCGAAGATTTTAACGCATTCATCCCAATCAGCTACTTTATCCCCGTCCCAGTCTTTATGTGTGTCCCAACTGGCTATTTTACCATCAATTATCATTACAATATCAACGGCAAAGCCATAATTATGAATCGACTGACCGCCTTTAGCATTGGTTACTTTTGGTTTTTTCTTAAACAATTCATCCTGTTCTGCAAAGGTTCTCAATGCTTCGCAAATTCTAACTTGTGATTTACCGGTTAGAACTGAATTGCATTCATTGACTATCTTAATCATTTCTTCACGCACTGATGGATGAAGTGTTTCTATTTTTTTTTTGGTTGTTGCGTCCATATTACTCATAATTACTCTGTTATTTCTTTTTTAGCTTCTTTATAAAAGCCAATCATTTTTTTTATTGATTTCCATAAATCAAAACCGCATTTTGGTAGGTTTTCATGAAAAATAGAAAAGCCTTCAATGGCACAAAAAAACAGCACAACGATTGTGGCTAATTCAAATTCAGCATCTGAGATAGTTGAATATTTGAAATTTTTGAGTAGCAGCGTTTTTTGAAGATTAATCAATAACTGAGGAACCAATAAATAAACAGCTAGTTTAATACCCATTTTTTTAGCTTTATCACTGGAAAACCCTTCGCCTTTACCAAAAAACCATCGTTCTTTATGATCGCTTTTTTTCCATTCATAATAAGACGCCAATAATCCTGATAATAAATCTCCGGCAAAAAACCACCAAAAAATAAACCAAACACCTTCATAACTGACCACTTGGGATACTGCTGCAATAGCCGGAACGCTTACTACTATTAATATTGGTTTTTTTATAAATAATGACAGTAATGTGAATTTTGGTAAGGCAAAAGCCAGTAGTTTTTCCATGTTTTTTTTATATTTCGTAGCTTATTGATTTTATACAGTGATCTTCCTCTATTTTATCTAATTGTTTCACAAGCCATAATCCTTTTGGTTTTAGTTTTTTAAGCAATTGATTTCTGCCTAATGCGCTTGAAATGGGTTCGCCTTCCTTGCCGAATTGATACCCGTCTGGCTCTATCAATACTTTGTTCCAAAATGCCCGAAACTCCCTATTGGCAAAAATATCAATGTTCCTTGCCGTGCTCCTGAAATAGCCTTTCTTCTTTTCTACATAGAAAAAGTTAATTACCGTTAGTGGCAGAAAAAGTATGTAGGCTATTATGAACAGCAGGAATCCCATTATAGTACTTCTTCAAATGTGAATTGATTACCGATCAACTCACCATTAATAATGAAAGTGTTCAGAAACCACATTTTGGCAAATGCTTGAGATATTTGAACTTCTTGAACTTCCAAAGTTCCTCCAATGAAATAAGTGACTGCATCTTCATAAGTTGGATAACCCCAGTCAACCATTACAAAATCTTCTGGAAATGCTCCAAGATGCTGTTGTAAATATGCAATCATTGGTACCGTTATTCTTTCTTCGGAACCTTCAATTTCTGAATTGTAATCAGGATTAGGAATACTAAAAGTTGCCGTTCTATTTGAATTTACGTCACTGTCATTCATACCCAAAAAAGCCAAATCTTTTGTATCAAGAACTATTCTTTGGCCATCACGCAGATATGACATTTCATAAGTGATTGCCAAATACTTATCAAAACGTTTATGAGTTAATTTTACATCTTCTACAACCACATTAGAAAATGAACCTTGTATAGCAAGTGGCGATATGTATTTTTGTGCGGCTAGTTTCATGTTTTTATGGTATTAAATTATTTTGAGTGACTCCTGTTTGTAATACTCCATTTGTTTTTAAAGTACCAATAACATTAATACTCATATTATTTGTTGTTGAAGATGCACGTATAAAATTTGCAGGAGTAACTTTCATGTAAACAGTATTATGACCTTTAAAAATTCCACTAGGAACTTGAAAGTCTGTAGGTGATGCATAATCAAAAGCAAGAAAATCAGAGTCTACTTCTATATATGAATCAATGAAAGTAAATTGAGTATTCCAACCTGTAAACCCAAACATTTCCTCTGTTAATCTTTTGCATTTAAAAACGCAAGTATCAAATACAATTGTAAAAGCTCTACGATATATTAAAGCTTCAGTAGATGTATATTCTGCATTACCTTTAAAGTACCATATAGCATTCCCAGAATTCATTGCAAATCTTACATTTCCTGTAACTTTGCATTTATTCTTATAATTTATATTCACTGTACAGTTTGGTTGCCACGATTGAATATAAGTAAAAGCATTAGAAGTAGTTGCTGTATAATTACCATGATTTATAAATATTGGTAAGTCACCTCCACCTGCGTATTCTACTAGCATCAAGCCATTACTACTACTAGTTACATTGCATTCATTAAAATCTAATAAAAAATATGAGCCTGATTGAATTAAAGTTCCTCCTGTAGAGCTAACAATAGTATCGATTAATATAGTACTTAAACCTACATCATGTCCCCCTTGAACAATTAAATACCCACCCTCATGAATTAATGTATTAGCTTTAAGATTAAAAGGAGTCGCCCTAACGTAGCAACCAGCATTCATTTTATAAGTATCGCAAGTAATATTTAATTTACACCCCCAATACCCTGAATGGTTTTTAACCGCCGTACTTCTAAAATCGACAATACCTTTAGGTATATTTATTTTTAAATTAGTTGCATTACTAAATATTGCAGATGCTAAAGGATTATTTACTAAACTAATTGTACAAGCAAAATCACTATTTATCTCAATTACTTTATCATTAAAAATTCCATTAACGTAGTATGTGCCTGTATCCATTAACTGAATTTTTGAGTTAGCTACTAAACCAGTTAAAGACATTACATAATCTAAAGTAGCAAAGGGTTTACTAGCATCTTGATAAGTCCCTGTTGTGTTATTTCCATTTATTAAATCTACATAATAAGTATAAGGCGTTTTTGCACCTGAAGCTGGCGCGTTACCCTCAACAGTCCATGTATCAGTATCAATTTTGGTTAAATGAAAAGTTTCTCCAGTTCCAAAAACTAGATTAGTTTGAACAAAAGTTATTCCTGAACCACCAATAGTAACAGCTCCAGTTCCTTGTACCGTGAATTCTTTTTTAGTTCCAATAGCTATTGCAATACTTGAATTAACTGGAACCGTAAGAGCCACTGGATTAGTTCCCGTGAAAACGGTTCTTTTGTAAATATTAGCAATATTCAAAGTATAAGTGATTCCTGCCGTTGTCTCAATTCCTAAAATCCAAGTTTGAAAGATACTTGTAGACCAATCATATACTGCCTTTGCGCTTGGAAACTTGATATTACTTAAATAATCCGTTACAATTGAAGTCGATTTATTAGAAGTGTTTTCTGGAACATATCCAATATTAGATTCTAAAATATCCCAATTTGTGGCTGTTTGATCAGGTGTATCAACTAAAGCTCTGAAACTATCTCCAACGTTTACTGATTGACCTCCTAGAGTTCCTGCTATGGAAACATACCACAAATCACCTTTAAGAATTGCGCCACTTGTACCACTTCCTCCAGTTGTGGGAAATGTGTTAACTGAGGCATTATAGTTACCTCTATCATCAATTAAACCCACTACTAAACCATCCGCGTAGGCTTTTGTAGCGTTAGATATTGGCTTGTCTAAATCGCTCGTGTTGTCAACATTACCCAATCCCACTTGCGATTTCGTGACGTTGTGCGGGTTGTCAGTTCTGGTTAAATGTGATAATAAACTACTTCCATTAGTCGCTATCCAAGTCCATGAGCTGTTAGCATTCGTTACAGCACTATCATAAATTGACTTTAAAGCATCGGTCAGGTCATTTTTAGTCAAGGAGTAGCCAGTTACTTTATCTACTTTTGTGGATAAATCTGTGATTATTCCAACATAATCAAATTTACCCGCATTAGTATTTGTAAATCGTAAAACAAATTCAATTACTTCATTTGGTTTTAAAACAAAATCTTGAAGATTCGGAAAGAAAAACTTGTAACTTCCAGTACCTGATGTATTGTGCTTTAAAATCACATCTGTAGTTTGTGCGTTTTTTATTATCAGTTTTTTATTTGGATATAAATACATCGAATTACCATATCCTATAGTGTTTATTTGAGTGACAGCATCATTGATCAAGATAGCTGAATTATAGGTATCACTCAACACGGTAACTACAGTAACAATTCCTGTTCCAGTAAGTGTTTTATATGTTTTTTCGATTTTAGCAATGTAATTATCACCTACTATTGGTGGCGTAGGTTCGCCAATAGCTACATCAGTCACATCCATCTCAGTTACTAAAACAGTATTTATAGGGATGTTTGGTCTAATGGTAATTCCAGCTGTTTCAGGTCCTTTTACTAAAACAATATCATTTGAAGTATTGGCAACTAAAATATCCTTTCTCGCAAGCCCCGTTGCACAATAAGGAATTGTTCTTACTATATCAGCTATGTTTCCATAATATACCTCATCTATCTTCCATTGTGCATTGGCTGGAATTGTGGCCACATTGCCAGCTAACGTAATTTCACCAATAGCTAATAATTGGTCATAAGAACCTGAAGCAACAGCATCTATTATTTTTTGAACTTCCAAACTCTCAGAAATTCCACCTCTTGAAACGTGTATTTTTGATGCTGGATCTAAATTAGATTGAACTGGTAACTCGTCAATTTTCTTAGCATTAGTAGCTATTGCATTTATAGTAGCCGTTATAGCTGCTAATCTCTCGGTTACAAATGTTTGGAAACTCATGTGATGGAATTTTATTTAACAAATGTAAAATAAAATATCTTATTTAGAATCATTCTAAATAATAAATTTTAACATAAAAAAACCACCCAAAAAAAGAGTGGTTTTAATATTGAAGTGTTTCTAATTTTATGCTTCTGTGAAGTCAAGGTAGTATTCTTTACCTTGTTCGAAGAAATTGGCTGCCTCTGTTTCATCACTAATATTTAATGAAACGCTTCCAGCTGGTGTGTATTTTGCAAATGATTTATTTTCTTCACTTCCGGAAACTACTGGAGTTAATGAAACTAATTTTTGCTTATACTCTGGACTGTCTGTAATTTGATTACACACGAATTTTGCTCTTACTTGTGGCATAATTATATATTTTTATATTTTCCCTACTCGTTAGCTTTTCGGGTTCCGCTTTATTTATTCAACTTTCCATCCTTGAAAACTCAATCCAAAACGGGTTACTTGGTTACGGTCCTGATATTCGTTACCTCGGACATTCACGCTCACTTTTACTTGCTGGCCTATTTGAAGATTGTTCAATAAATCACATTTCTCCTTGATGAATTCGATAGGCAGTTTTTGCGGATATTGAGCATCTGTTTCCACTACCAAGTTTTGTTTTTTCATTTGGTTGGCTCCAATAAGTTCTACTTCACTTTTGAAATACACTTTTCCGATTACTTCTCCTTTGTCCATTTTACTTTTTGTTTTATTTATTATTGTTCTTTTAAAAATTTATCGATTTCATTTACTATCCATCCAGTTAAATAAGCCTGTGGTTCATCATTTACTCGGTCTAGTTGCACACCGCACTTTAAAAAAATATCGTTTACCAAGTGTACTGTTTCGTGGGCAATTATCGACCAATCAACTACTTTTATGGCTACTACATATTCTCCTCTTCCAAGAGTTTCAAACACAACGGCATCATAAAGCTTATTTTTGGCTTTTGTTTTGTAAATCTTGTTCACTTCTTTAAAATCATCGGTACTTATGATCGTAAGTTTACCGAAATATATGGGTATTGGAACTGTTTTTGATTTCATAATTTAAGCTGTAGGCACTACAATATCCACTTTATTTTCCGATGCTATTTGAGCTATTTCTGCTTCGTGATCATCTACCAAATCAATTAATCCAATGGCTGTTTTTTGACTAACAAATTTACCGGCAACTGCATCTGAAAGATATGTTACCGTTTCTGCAATATCCGATGGCAAAATAGAATTGAACTGCACGTCATAATACAGCGATTTACCTTCTGTGGCCATAGTTGTATTAGTTGTTTTTGTAACACCCGAAATGATGATATTCAAACATCTTTCTATAAATGTTCTCGTTGCTGATTGTTTCAAAGATGCTTTTATGTCAGTGGCTAAAAACATTAGTTTGACTGTTTTTTCGGCAACATTACCCAGTGATTTTAGTTTTTCTAATGATAAATTTGGAACTCCAGATCCATAAGCAATTGTATCTTCGAGCTTGTCTAATTCTAGTTTATTACTTTCCGGTGCTGTTTTAGCTTCAAGAAAACTAACGCTGCCTTTGATAACTGTTTTTCCATCATCACCTCCCAATTTAATAGGAATATTGAAATGTTTACCGCTTTCCGATTTCAATGGCATATTAGACACTTCTCCTTCAGTTACCAATATTGGATGGCCGGAATAATCATTGGCATCACCTAATTTTGACAAAGCAACTTCGTGTCTATCGATTGGAGATTTCACGGTGTACCAAAGAGGCTCATCTTGACTATCATAAACAATTGGAATCCTGTCGAATCCGTGAGGAAGATTGGCGAATAAAACTGAATCTTTGAAATGAATCATATTAGTTTCGTTCCAAATTTGCACATTGTCCACTTCTTTTTCTCCTTCTTTGGCTTTATATTCCCACATAAAAAGCAACATATCGTCTGTAGCATCAAAATAAGGTGTCATTGTTCCTTTGGTATTATCTAAAACCAAAGCTTTAATTTCTTTGACTTGTGTTTTTAGTTTCAAAAATGACAACACTTTGTTTAAAAGGGAAGTTTCTCCGGCATCTACAATATAGAATTGCATTGCTACTTGTGTTTGTGAAAATTTGATGATGGTAGCATCTAAAAGTTTAGAATCGATACGGTTTATTCTCCAGATTTGTTTTACCAATTTTGATAAATCATTTTCTTCTGATGGAATTAACGTGATAGGTTTTCCAATGACAAAAGCCGCCAAAGTTTCGACAATGTTCTGAGCGTGGTTAATGTAAATTTTAACCATTTTAGAAGTTTTTCCAGCTTCAAGAGTTTTATCTAACTGAATTTTTTCGAGCTGACCATCTCGTTGGTTCCTGTCAAATTCTTTGTACTCTTTGACATAGTTTTCGATGTCAGATGCCTTCTTGGTACTTTGAGCTTTAATGGCCTCAATTGCCTTTGCTGGGTCTGATTGTAATAATGCGATTATTTCTTCCATAACAATAATTTATTAATAATTTAGTTTTCTGCTTTGTTCCTCTGTCATTTTAAATACGGTTTCGCCTTGGCTATTATGCGCCATGTGGCCATATCTTCCAGAATCCCAAAAGTGATTCCACAAATCAATTGGCTGGTTGATACAAATTCCTTGAATTTCTTTCAGCTTATAATTCTCTTTTTCTTTCTTAATTTGGGCATACAGATGGTTTTTGACGATGTGTATTTTTTTTGTCTTCATCGAGTTAAGCCAATACATAACACCTTTGGTTTTGCTTACTT
Source organism: Flavobacterium cryoconiti (assembly GCF_048158645.1). Lineage (NCBI taxonomy): Bacteria > Pseudomonadati > Bacteroidota > Flavobacteriia > Flavobacteriales > Flavobacteriaceae > Flavobacterium > Flavobacterium cryoconiti. Next base: position 40,721 of record NZ_JBLNKW010000003.1, read on the forward strand.
TTTTAGCATTATATCTATGGTTTTTTTTTAATTCTCGAACCATTTCAACTGTTCCTTTGTTCTCGCCCGTGTATTTATCGGAACTATCACAAATAATTAAATCTCCATCTTCATCATAGTCACTGGAATTTTTCCGTACTCCAAAAGATTCTAAAACACCCGCCAATTCGGCCGCTGTTTCAATTGGTGTATAAATCAGGGGCTCTATCCAAATATTATGTTCATCTTCGGCATATCTATTTAATGCGTTTGGATCGGTCGTGAATCCAAAGTCATTGGTATAAATGTGCTGTATGTCTGGAAATTCATTTGGCTCAATCCAAGTAACGTGATTGAAGATCACGCCTTTCATTGCGCCACGCAATCCAAGACCGTACACCTTCCACATAAAGTCGTCGGCCGTTCCGTTAGTAATGTTTGTTGGATGCGGTGGCGGTTGGTTTATTTTGGTTATAGGTTCAACCTTGCCAGTTGCTTTATTGTAGCAATGTATTTCCTCATCTTTTACAATATATGATCCAGGCTTCCAAGGTTCCCAAGATTTGATTTTGTTCTTTTCTTGTACCGACAAATGCGTGAGATTGTCAAGGAATGTGGTTCTTAAGAAACCAACGTCCGGACGGGAAAGAACTTTGTCAAAAAACCAGTGTTCTGTAAACGATGGGTTGTAATCTGCCCACCAAAATTTACGGCAGCGCATTTCTACTTGATCAAACACCGAATTTTTAATAAACATCATTTCGTTGAAAAAAGCATAGTCACAACCTCCACCATGCTTTCCATCGCCAAGAAAATAGATTGTATTTTGACCTATTTTGAAACTTTTAATCTCTTCGGCATCGTGAAACTTGTTTGGAAGTCCGTAATCGTCCAATCTACGTTTGAAATCATCGTATAAAGTTGTTTTGAATTCGTTGTATGTAGCACGATAAATGTTGATGGTACATTTGGTTTCTACGTAAAGACAAAGCCAAATAATGATGTCTACACCGGACCAGGTTTTTCCAGAACGTGAAGAACCTTCTAATGCACAACCTCTTTTTCCTTTAACTAATTCATCCTTGTCATTGTATTCTTGATGAACAATCGATTCCTGCAGAAGTTTATAGTTTGGATTGGTGTCATCGTTAATTACATTTAGCTTATTTCTGGAAATGTCGATGTCTCTTTCTTTCAAAAGAGTTTCTAATTCCAATATTTCAGCATCTGTTAGCAATTGTTATTTTTTAAAATCCCTGATTTTCTTTTGCAGTTCCCTGATTTTATCATTCAATGATTCATCGTTTCTGGCATTTACCATATAGCTTTCTCGAAGTTGAATTAGTTCGTCTAGCTCGGATTGAAGTTCTTCCATTCTTGTTTTTGGTTAAATTAGAGATTGCTTCAGCGTGATTTTTTATGTTTTCAACTACTGCCAAAGATTTTTCTATAACTGAATTAAATTGTTGAGAAACTATTATAGCGTGTTGAGCAAATGATTGCATTGAAATAATTGCAGCTTGAATTACAAACCTACTCGGATTGCTTTTTCGAAGCTTTTTAGGCTTTTTGTTTTTGTGAACCTGGTAATAGTTTTGCCTTTTCATTACTCTACAACTTTTATTAATTTATAATAGATCATAAACTTGATTTTGTCCTTGATGCTTTCCCTTGCTTTACGCCCAAAGGCTCGTTTATTTTGTTGCATCAATACAAATTTATCAATTATTTTTTGTTGCTCGATTGGGTCTTTTAGGTTGTGTTTTTCGATGATTCTTTTAACCTGTTCCTTTTGGGCACGTTTCCTGATTAGGTTTTGAAACCGGATCGATAGCTTTCTTTTTATGGATTTTAGGAAGAAGTTCATTTTCACGCTCTTTTTAAAATTTGTAATGGTTTTGCAAGTCCTAATGAAATAATCTTCACGTCTCTGGCTTTGGCCGCTTCTCGGTCATCATCGAAGCAACCACATAAGTATTTTACTTTGTTATGTAGCACGGTAGAAACCCACTTAGAGTATTCCCTATCCCAGCGAACGCCAACATACTTTGATACTCTATTGTTTGAAATCCTGCTGTCTTTGATAAATTTTGTTTGTCTGGCCATTATAGTTCCGTGATTAATGATTGGACAAATACATCCTGATCTTTGAAGACAATTTTCATCCCGTCATTTTCTTGGGATTCTGCAAAATCAAGTAGTGCGTAGCCAATGAGTGTTGGGTCTACTGTTTCTACTCCTTCAACGAAAACACGGCCGTTTACAATTTCTATCATAATTTTTTGGTTTGATTAAAAAACAAAAGCAGCTCACATCTGATTTTTTATAAGGTGTATCAATGAAAATTAAAAAACATTAATACTACCTAACGCCATACGATTCAAATTGTCTACATCCCTATTTTTACCCAGTAATCGATGTATCATAGAATGATTTAACGAGCCTTTTTCAACCCGACTGGTTCCATGTTCCGCCTTATCGGTATGAACTGCTTTTTGTTTTGTGGAGAAGAACGGACTCGAACCGCTGACCTTCCTACTAGAATATCTAACCCTACTTTTGTACATTTTCAGATTACGACTATTGTTTTCGTGATGCTCTAACCTTGGATTACTCCCTGAGCTACTTCCCCATTTAAAAAAGCCTTTCATTGACTAGAAAGGCTTCATTACGACATCAAAAATAACATATTTTACTATTAAATTGCAAAATATGTTATTATAAAGTTAAAAAAAATCCAAAATTTATTTTTGTGCTTTGGCTATAAGTTCAGCTATGCGTGCTTCTCGTTCATCGGAATTAGTTATTACCAAAGGATTTTCTTTGTCACCCTGAATCATAATCTTAGTCACTGGGTATATTGCTTCAAGTTTATTTATTTCCTTTTTGTAGTTAAGCAAAACAGCCATTCCTTGAGGTGTGTTTTTAAATTTAGCATCCATAGAACGAACATCTTGCTTTAGTTCTGCAATTTTTAACGACCGCTTTTGTTCTACGGTAGCTTCTTGCTCTTCGTGCCAAATCTTGTAAGCCTTTTGAAGTAAAACTTTTGATTGCCTTCTCTTGATGTACTCGCCATCTTTATTTACAAACTGCTGCTCGATATTCTTTAAAATCAAATAATCGGGCACGCCATTGATTATCCAACCTTGAATAGTGAATACTCGCTTTTCAGTTTCTAATTTACTTGATCTAACACCCGGCATATCGTTTATTGATTTGGGTACATTCGTTTAATAACTGCAATATGTCGGCTCAGTTCTGTTATTCTATCACGAAGTTTGATAGCTTCTTTTTCTCTTAAAATACGTATTTCAGCAATTGGTTTTGGCTCATAAGCTAACAATGCTTTTTCATTTATCGTTTTTTCTTCTTCTAAGTATTCTAAAATGGAATCTCTCATTTCGATTAATATTTGGTAGTTTGTTTTTGCCATTTCTTCACTTAGTTTTGTTACAATGGCATAAATGTAAGCAAAACTTTAAACTATTTATAAAGCGATAGTCGGTTCATTATTTAATTCCTCCATATCATCACCCAAGTTTAATTCAGGATAGTTTTCTTTTATTTTCTTTGGGTCGCCTTTGTAGAACACCAATACATTCTGGTGCATTTTGCCTACTTTTCGGCCACCGTTGAACTGGCGACGAACACGAATGGCCAGAGAACCAACCACGTTTACCAATATTATTTCGTTGTACAATTCCATTCCGGCATCTCTAAACGCTTGAATTGTATCACTCACAAAGTTGTAATAGAATCCTTTTTTATCGCGAACATCACCCACTACAAAACAGGCGAAACGATCATCTTTGAGTTGTGTAACTGCCTTTTTGATGATACTGAAATAAACCTCTTTGAAGTCGGTATAATCCATATTCGACAAGTCTTTTGGATCGTCGCTGTATTTCTCCAAATCGGCATAAGGTGGGCAGCTCATAAGAAAATCAAATCCATCGAGTGGTTTATAAGTATCAAGAATCTCATTACTATCGCCATCAAACCATTCTACATTTTCAAGGCTTAACAAAGCAGCTTGTTTTCGGTTGGCTTCTACTTGGTCCAGTCGCAAATCAATTCCGGCATAAGGATAACCGAGAACTCCGGCCACTATACCACGAACAGAACCACCAGCAAATGGGTCAAGTACAGAACCTCCGTTAGTACAGAACCACTTGTACAGAAGCTCACACAACACCGGATCAAAAATACTGGCGCCTTCATAAACGTGCATTCCTTTTTTCTTTGCATAATCGAGGATTTCATCCCACTCGGGGTCGCGTCCTAAACTTTCACGCATTTTATTTCGAAGTTCATAGATTGCTGTCGATTGGCCACTTTTTGCGATTAGCTCAACATCTTCTCGGGTTTCTTGTGAATTGAAACCAAGAGACAGCCATTTACGTTTTCGTTCCTGCCATATTCCAGAGCGTGTATCTAAAATTGAAAATGGAGGAAATATAAAACTATCTTTCAAAGATGATGGAATGATTGTCTCACTTTCTGAATCATTTTTATTCATCAATCCTTGAAAAGCGATATCATCAAAGTCTGGAATGTTTAACATCGCTTGCATATCCGGAAAGTCCAAATCAAAGTTGTTGACGAAGTCAAGCAATCCTTGTTGGGTTATTTTTGCGTAAGCCGATGAATATACCAAAACCAATTCGGCTGCTTCTTTCATATTGGCACAATCAACAAAAGTGGCTGGTAGCAATTCCGGAACTGAACTACCGGACAATGATACTTTTTCCAAATCTAAAAACCTATGTCGACCATCAAGGCAGTAGTTCACTCCCCCGTTATGCCATACCATAAATGGAGAAATGAATTGGTATTTTAATATAGATTCAACTAACTTTTCCGCTCCGTTATTGACCCATTCCTTGAAATTTTCCTGTTGGATGAATTGAAGCTCACGCCAGTTGATTGGCTCTGTTTTGATGATTCTTGAATTGATAGTTTGTGGGGTCATTATTTTTGAAATATTTTTCTTTGGTTACATTATACCACAAATGTAACAAAATATGTTATAATGTTGCAAAATATGTTATAACAATAAAGCCACTTGTAGTAAGTGACTTTATCATAAATAACTGAATATTAATTACTTGTAATCAGGATGCTTTTTTATATTGTTCGTGAAGAGTAAATCCTTTCAATTCTCCGTAGGCTTTGTTTAGCAAGTACCAATCGTTTTCATCCTTGAATTTAACGTGCATTGTGCCTTTTTTAAAGAATTTTATATGAAAGAAAACCCATTCATACCAAGTATTTGGTTCTAAATCAAATGTCTTTTCCATTTTTTTAGGGTCAAAATTGAATCGGTAAAGCGAACCAACATCATTATAGTTTGTTCCCGTGATGTTGCATAAGACTTTTACCAAATCATCAATCTTACGACTACTATAAGAATCGTATTTTACTTGAAATCCCCAACCAGTATCAATAATTCCCTCGCAAATGAATTTCTTGTTAAGCATATATCCGGAGTTTGTTTTCCATCCTTCTACTCCAAATCTGTTTTCGTGGGTATGCCGTGTAAAATTGTCAATTGCTTCTTCGAGCGCTCTATTGAATGTTTCTTGACGTGTTCCGACGATGATTTGCAACATTCTATAAATGTTTTTCATCGTGAAAGGAACTTTCTCTTGGTTTTCAACAAATTTATTGATGTCTTTCATTACTCCAGAAGTAACATATTTTTCCATATTCATTTTATGAAAGATATGGTTCCAGGAACGCTTTTGGATTATTTTTGAAAACTGCTCTTTGGTAGTTACATCTTTCTCGTGGCCAATGGCTAAATTGATGCTTGACATTCCGATTTGTCCAATCATCATGTTGACTGAATCAATTTCGGTTTTCATTTTATCAAAAATTTTCATTGTGCCAACGTATCGGTTCACCAACGCCCTGACTTCATTGTATTGCATCATTCCTTCGCCTTGCTCTTCTTCTTCATCCTCATCCATAAAAAAGCCTTCAAACTCAAATTCTTTTGAAACTAACGGTTTGAATAACCTCAACAATCCTATGTCTATTCCGGTGGTTCTTTCGGCTGTGGAAAAACAATCTCCTAAATTTTCAGCCGTTCCGTAAGTATTAATCAGTTTTGATAACTGGCCATATCTCAAATCCTTTGCAATTGTTTCATAATTACAAAGCGCCACTATCTCACAACCTTCCGGAGCAATTGCCCAAGCATGGAGAATATGTCTATCAGCATTGCTAAAAGGTGGATTCATATAAATTGCATGAATATGACTGACTTGTTCGGGTTTACAGTCAAAAAAATCATCCCCTAATAAATTGGCTTTTTGCTTTACTATTTGCTGAAGATCTTTATTGATTTCAAAAGCCAAAACTTCTTTTGCTCCGTTTAGGTAGCAATAATCCACAATGTCGCCTTTTCCAGCGTGTGGTTCTAATATAACTTTGCCTGTGCAATCAAGTTGCATAAGTTCGATAGCTGATAATGGAGTTGGGAAAAATTCAGAGTGAAACATATTAAATTTTAAATTTAGTTGGTAATTCAGAAACTTGTTTTTTTAAATCAATCAGTCTTTGAAACTTTCTTTGTTCAATTTCAGATAGTGAATTGTATTTAGCCTTAACAATATTTTCTATTTTTGTATTATCTATGCAATACATAGCTCCTTTTTCTTGAGCAAAACTCATTTCTTCAAAATTTATAGTATTGTATAAATCCAAACTCAAAAATATTTGTTCGTAGTTTCTGCCAATCTCAAAAGCTAATTCTAATAAAGCGCTTTGAAATAATTTTTCGTTTTCTGTCATTGGTTAAAATTTTAGCTTTGTAGTTCAAAATATCCATTGATGTCGTAAGTAATTGACATTGATAAGTCCTCTTCCAGTTGATCGATATTTTCTTCCTCTTCTTGAAATTCGTAAGCACCGGTCCAAACATTCCACTCGGCGTGGTAAGAGGAATTATCTAATCTGTACTGCAGTAAATTTGCGTCAATTGTTGTTCTTGGAGTGAATAAAAGTATAGCCATAATATTGTCTTTTTTAAGTTAATTGTAGAGCAATATTAGGTTGACATCTTTTCACTGTCAAGAGGATTTGGTTTATTCTTTGAATTAAAAAAGAGAAAGTTGGTCGTTGATTTCTTCCTCTTTTTTAACTATTATTTCAAACAAATCAGGAAACATTACCATAAACCGGTTCATATAATTGATAACGGTTTCAGAGAGTTTTTCAATGTCAATGAAATTATGTTTCAGAATTATGATCGGAATATCATTTTCATAAATTACGTTGGATTTTCTGCTGTAGGTATTGTTGGGATTAAGCATTACAAAAACCGTTTATGGTTTTCAACACATAATTCATTGAAAGCTGAATCAATCAGTTCTGCAAACTTTATGAAATTATCCACACTCATCCAAATTGCTTCTCCATCGTGCATAATACTAATGCAGGATCCATTTTCTGAAATTACTACTTCCTGATTTACTTCTTTATTTATTTCCGGATCTTCCGGAAACAGGATTACCTTTTGAGTTTTTTTAATGTTTTCGCTCATAGTTTTTATTTTTCTAATTCTCTAATTTCTTTAGCTTCTTGTGCCATAATTGGAGCAAGTACCTCCCAACATTCTGGACAGAATTTCTCACCACCATCATCTTCTTCCATTGTCTCAATGTCAAATTTTTGACTGCATCCAATACATTCTACAATGTCAGTATCAGGATACCAAAAAGATAATTTCCCTTTGACGTTAAGAATTGGTTTATCATAAAGAACCGGATTGTCAAGTACCCAATTCCAAATGGGTTTTTTAGTTAAATCTGGTTGTTTTTCAGCCCAAATGCTTTCGTGATTTATAACACAGTCGATAATCTCCACTTCTCCAATGATGGCTGAATATTCGAAATATGTTTCAAATGTTTTATAGTTTTCTAGTTCCCAAACTACCTTATTTAATTGTTTATTACTTAATAAACGCATAAAATCTCCTGCTGTTTTTGCTGATACGTGAATGTAAATTCTACCTCTGAAATGAGTTCTCCAGGTTCTATTCTCGATGTCCTTGAAGCCGTGAGCGATTAATGATGCCCAAGGTTGTTTGATTGATAGTGCTTTCATAAATTATTTTTTTAGATTTTTAATAAATTCCTCGACTGCGATTCTGTCGTTTAGTGATTCGATTTTCACAAGAGCATAGTCACCTGACTTTGGCGGAACATAATCCTCCTCGTCTTGATTTTTATCTCTTAAAAGTTCTATATCCATTCCGGAATATTTTGTATGGGTAATTCGTAGTATCTGTAATTCCATTCTAAAAATTTTTAATTGATTTTTAATTTAACCACCGGAATATATGCTCCGATGGTTTTTACTATTTCAGGATTTTTTATGAAGCAATTAAAACCGGCATCACCAGCATCAAAATACTGTCCTCGTCTTCGGTGGTGACTATTGGCGTTATAATACCTGCCCTGTTGGGTTGCGACATTTCTATTTTAACTTTTTCGCTGGTCAAATTGGAGAGTATTTCTCCCAAAAATCGAGCATTGAAACCAATCTTTAAATCATCTCCATCACCTACACAGGTCAAGTTTTCGACCGCTTTATTGTTGTAATCCTTGTCTTCTGTCAAAATGGTGAGTGAGTTTCCTTTTTTGTCAAAAACCAATTGGTGTGTGGTTCTATTGGCAAAAATGGAAATCCTTTTTATCGATTTCAGCAATTCGGCTCTATTGATCACCAGCGTATTTGGGTTTTCTTTTGGAATTACGCCTTCATAGTTTGGATATTTAGCATCAATCAAACGGCAGATCATTACCGTGTTTTCCATTTCAAAAGAAATATTGGTAACGTTATAGCCAATTTTCACTGTCTCATCCTTACCCATTAATGCATTTGTAAGTACCATAATTGGTTTTTTAGGGATGATCAACTGTTTTGCTTCATCTGATTTGATGTCGTTTCGAGTATATTTTACCAGTTTGTTGGCATCGGTGGCCACAAAGACCAAAGCTTCTTTTTGGAAATCCAAACAAACTCCTGTCAACATCGCTCTTAACTCATCGGTTCCGGTGGCGAACAAAGTACTCATAAGCGCTTTGTTTAGAACGTGAGCTTCCAGTGAAACTTCATTTTCTTGTTTAGTTTCCGGTGTGCTTGGGAAAGCACTTGCGTCATCAACGGCCATCTTATAGTTCCCGGAGAAGCTTTCAATTTCCAATTCAGTTTTCGATAAATTTAAGGTCAATGAATCGTCTGGAAGTGATTTTACAATTTCGATAAGTAAATCGGCAGACACGGCAAAATCACCTTTTTCTTCAGTACATATTGCTTCTGTTTGGATTTGGAGTGTAGTTTCCAGATCGCTGGCAATAATGGTTAATTTGCCTTCATCTACCTTGAAAAGAAAACATCCTAAAATAGGCATTGTGGAGTTGTTTGGAACTACTTTTTTCAAAACGTTTAAATTTTTTGCCAACAATTGGCTTTCGACTGTAATTTTCATAAATTTTGTTTTTAATTGTTATGCTGCTGATTTGCTTTTGCCTCTAGGCTTTGTTTTGATTACTATTTTTCTGATTTTCTCCAGATTATTTTCGACCAATTTTATTATTTCCTCGTGATGCTTTGTTGCTTCATTTTTCAAACCTCGTGATTGTTCTATCTTTAGTTCTGGAAGCTTCAACTCGATGGTTTCGGCTCGTTTGCCATCGACTTTGGCTGAAAGGATTAAGGATTTTTCCTTGAGATAATATTCATTGGTGTACACACAATGCTTGAGTTCATCGCCTTCTTCCTTGAATTCCTCAATGCTTTTCAATACTGAAATAGATATATTTCCTTTCTTGAATTCCAGATCAAAAAACTTTTGCCATCTTTCGACATAATCTACAATGGCTTTTTCCAGTTTTTGTTGGCGTCTAATCACGCTCAAACGCTCGTTTTCTATTTCTTGAAGCCTTATAATCTCTCTTTTTTTCTTCATCCATCGATCGTGTTCTTTTTTGAGATTCTTCGGGCACACATATACTGCATTGTGCAAATCTTTTTTGAAATATCGCAACAAATCCAAGTAATCATACCAAATTCCGGCATCTTTTATCTTGTAATTGTTTCTGATTACAATTTTGATTGAATCCCAATAAGTGTTGTGTCTGCTGTCTTTGTACAACGCAAATTCTAACAACTCTTTTTGCCTTGATTTCAAAAGGGTTTCTATTTTTGGCGAATGTTCGATTCTGTCAAGTAAAATTCTATAATCACAGTCGTGTTTGTATTTTGTCAATCCATACTTTTGAAATCTAGGCAAAAATTCTGCTCTAGGACAATTGTAATCTGATGAAAAAGCAGCATACGGATTTCCATGCCATCCTGAATTATTAATATATCTTATTTCATATTCAGTAGAATTAAATCCATCACCAGTCCATCCTTTGGTTCTTCCAACAATTACGCTTTTGTTTTTATCCCAATCTTTCCATTCTTCAAACAAACTATGAAAACCATATCTAGGAATTTTATTTTTAGACATGTGCTTCCAACACGAAAAGTATCTTGTTACTTGAAATCTATCAACAACTTTAACAACAGAGTAGGTTATAAATCTGCTTACCATTCCTCCGTTTTCAGTGCTTATTTTTTTAAGTTTTTGATTACATGAAGGGCATTTAACACCTAAAACTTCTTCGTGCCAAACTTGTGATGGTTTCCAGCTATGATTACATTCTAAGCAAATTAAATTCTTGTAATGTGTTGTATAGTAGAATTCGTGTTTAGAAATTACAAAAGGTTCATGTTCTTTAGGATTTGAAAGTTTTTGATGTAGATTCCAAACTTCCAGATGTAGTTTAGTTTTAGGCTTCATAATTACTCAAATAAGTCTATTTGTTCCACTTCGGCAGTTGGTTTCTTTTTGGCAGCCTTGGCGACCAATTTTTCTTTTTGATCAGAAGCTATTTTCTCGATAGCTTGATTTTTAGCAGCCTGTATATCTTCTTCAGATAGTTCAATAGTTTCAGAAAGGTTTTTCTTTGCTTCCTCTTTTGATTCTTCAATTACCAAGTCCATTGCCTGTTTTTTAGCCAATGCTTTATCCTCTTCGGTCAGTTCCACGGCCTGATTAACAACTACTCTACAATTGATAGGTTTGATGTTTTTTATGTCGTCTTCATCGTAGTAATGAACTGCCCACCCAAAAACTTCAGTAGGATCATATCCCTCACATTTTCCCTCTTTTGCGCATTGCACAACATAGTTGCAGCATTCGTCCAGATTTTTGTTTTCTTTTTGGTAGGTAACAGCGAAGAGTTCATCTTCTGATGCTCTTTTGTCAAGGTAAGCCTTGATGGTTTCTTTAAATGCGTTTGATGTTTTCATTTTACTCGTTTTTAAAATTTGATTGTTTAAAATTATCTTCCCCAAATAAGCATCATTGCATCGCGTTGCTCTTGGTTGGTCCTGGCGTTTATACCAGTTATTTTTTTGAAATAGTCATTGGTAATTTTGGAAGCTTTCGGCTGAATTTTTACGTATGGCATTTTCAAATACTCACACATTTCAACAATTTTTTTTGCGGTTTCAAAGTTGGCTCCGGTTCGCTCTCCAATCTTGGCATTTAATGCAGCGCTCATTCCTGCTTTTTTATGAAAGTTTGATTTATTTAGAAAACCACATTCTATATACACCACTGGCTTTACTTCAAGTTCCTTGTAAAATTTCAACTCTTCGTATAAGTCAAAAAAGGAAAGGTTGTCCAGTTTCAATTGATTGCCTTCTATCCTTGCAAAACCACTTTTATCAACATCTGGATCAATTCCAATAAGTATTTTGCTCATAATTAAAATTTATAATCGCCTTTAACGACTAATCTTTTTTCCCTTAAATAATTTAAGAAAGGTTTCATTTCTTCCTGTTTTTCCCAGTGTGAAATAGTGTCTTCAAGCATTTGCCTATCCATATTTTGGATCATTTCGTCAATTTCAAGATGTATTTTTTCCTCTTTTTCCTTTCGTGCTTTTTCGGCTTTTCTTTTTTCGTAAAACTGATGAACCGCATTGCTTCGAATGTTTTTTTCGGTTTCAGAATCGCTATTTTCTTTCTTTTTTATGCGCTCAAATTCTATGTATTTTTTTTCAAGATATTCAGGAAACCATTTTGCAAGTACGTTTTGGCCATCGAGCTTGTAATCTTTTCCATCCCCAAGAATTCCTTGTCTAACTTGTTTTAACATCAACACTACATCTTCAATGGTTTCATAGGGGTATTTTTCTACAATATCCGATGCCAATAATGCTGATTGCTGTTGTGTTAGGGATTTGCCTACATTGAAATTAGAATTGAACCGGTTCAACAAATAACAAATTGCAGTTATGGTATTAATTTCGCCAACTGATTTTTCAAGTTTATTTAATTTAGTTCCATCAATTGCATTTAGAAGACTTAAATTTTTTTCAAAAACAATTAATCCAACCTCATCATTTGACGCCAAACAATGCATTAACTGCATTGATTGCTGATTGCTTATGTTCAGCATCTGTTGCTGATGAATTATTACCTCGTATGTTTTGTTTTCTTGCATAATTATCTTCTAAAATTTTTAAAAAATTGGCTGGTTTGAAAATCCAATCAAAACTAGCCGTCCAGTTTTCTTTGTTTTCGCCTTGCAGAAATGGAGAATCTCTCGTTTTTTGAATTACGGTCTGAATTGATTCTTTGCCGTATTGTTTTTCTAAAAGCTGAATTCTTTTTTTTCTGACATCTGACATTTTTTTTACCTCCGGCAAAAGCCCACGGTTTGAATTAAAAAAAGAAAGAAGTTTATCAAAATCAATCTTGTGAGCTGGAGGTTGATTTGGAAAATCAACAACTCCGTTAGGAGTATATTCTTCTTTGTTTTCTTTTACTTTACTCTCTTTTACTTTACTCTTATTTACTTTAGGGATAACTTCCGTAAGATTGGCGTCATTGGGTGTCATTCTTACGTAAGATTGACCGTTTTTTTGCCTTATTTCGTCCAATATGTCGCTGTATTGAAAAATTTTACCTTTTCGATTTCGATAAGCATCTTGAATACTATCAGCAAATTTTTGACTGAAAATCACTTTGTAATCATCAAAAAGAGCTTTGTCAATTGCTCCTAATTTTGCCAAATCATTTAAAATCGAAAGTGTTTTTTCTTCATCAATTTTAAAAACAGAAGTTAGAAACATCAAGGTCATTTCATCCGAAGCATCTATGTAATGATTATTGGCCTTTCCTAGCTGTTCTAATAACTTAAACCAAGTTGCATACCCATCATTACCATACTTTGTTTCAATGATGTGCATTTTACGTCCGTGAGTACAATCGTGTGGAAAATAATCAACATCTTTTCTTTGTTCTCTAGCCATATTAATTCTACTTTTTAAAAGGTACGTTGGTCAGCTGTCTGCCGTTGTTCCAAATTGCATATCTACCTTCATTATCAATTTGGATTTTCATAGTTTCTACTTTGCCAAACATGTTGATGTTTCCACCTAAATCTACAAACCAAGCATTTTCTTTTGTCGGCCAAATACGCATTGCTCTACCGATGATTTGATAGTATAATGAAAGTGACATAGTTGATCTGGCCATCAGGACTGCTTCAAGTTGCGGATAATCAAAACCGGTTGTCAAAACACCTACGTTTACCAAGCATTTTATAATTCCTTTTTTGAAATGTGAAAGGATTCGTTCCCGTTCCTCTTTCTTGGTGTCTGATGTCAAAAGAACGGCTCCTGGAATACGTTTTACCACTTCCTTGGCTTCGGTGATCAAGGCGCAAAAAATCAATAGATTGGGCTTTTTGGAAAGAATATGATACGCATATTTCACTATTCGGCTGGGCATATCAATTGACTTGTAATACCGGCTTAACGAAGCTTGGGTAAAGTCGGTTCCTGAACTGTTTAATTCCAGTTTGGAGCGGTCAATAACATCAAAGGAGTAATATTCCAGCTTTGCCAAATATCCGGCATCAAACAGCGTACTGTTTTGAACATAATACAGTACTTTGTTAAATATCTTTGGAGCAGAACGGGTCAAGAATGTTAATTGTGGTCCTTCGCTTGTTTGCGACAATCGGTAAGGAGTTGCCGTCAATCCTAAAACCTTTGCATTAGGCAAATAATTAATAAGTTCCTGATACATTCCATCTTCGGAATTAACCAAATGACATTCATCGATGAGGATGTTATTTGTTCCGGCAAAAAGATGTTTTTTGTTAATGATACTGCCAATGGTGCAAAACGTAACTTTGTCAATTCTTTTCTCGCCAACGGATGCACTATAAATGGATGCTTTTCCGTATTTTGAATACTTGTCATAGTTCTGTTCCAGAATCTCTTTCGAGGGCTGGAGAACAATCGTTTTGCCCTCCAGCCGTGAAACAATACCCGCAACAACAATCGACTTTCCAGAACCGGTAGGTAAAATTGTAATTCCATTGTCAGTTGTGTCTGATTGGAAAAAATTTATACCTACCTCGATAGATTCCGATTGATAATTTCTGTATTGGAATCCCATTGTTAAACTGCTTCTTCGTCAAGTTTTGCGTTTTCAAAAGAGGCATCTTCTGAGGCAAAATCCATGTGCATTTGTTCCGGTTGTGGAGCCGATTTACCGTTCATGTAGAACTCAACCTCTCTGATTGCATTGTCCAAACATTCGATCAATTGGGTCAAATAAAGGTAGCTTCCGTTTAGTTTTACCTTTGGAGCGCTAAACTTAATTACTCCATTTGAAACTTCTTTGTACCCTGATAGAACTAAAGATCTATTTTCCTCCACTCCTGATATTGAAAAAGAATTCACATAATAGGATTCTGTTTCAGTTTCTTCCTTTAGAAAGGATAATTCCGTTGCGTTGTCATTTCCTGTGAAAGCATCATCCAAATGAGCAAGAAAAACATCAAACTTATCAAAAGCTATTTGTAAATCTTCATGAATGATATGTTTCCCATTTCTTGAAAGTCCGTCGCCTTTTGTTTTTCCGGTTAATAATTCGTAGGAATAGCTACAAAGGGCATCTTTGAGAGAAGCGCTTTTTATTTCTACATCTTTTTGAACTTGATCTGCTAATCCTAATTTTTCTGTAAGGATTGTGAAAACTTTTTCTTTTGCCATGATTGTTATTTAATTAAATATTGATATTTGGTTTCTATTCGGTGTTGCATTCGATTGTTGAATGTATCGGTATTCTTTACTGATCCAAACTCTCAACGGTCTTTGGTGTGCTTCTGGATTAGTGCTTTTTTGAGTTCTTTCGGTATCAAAAATCAAATATCTTTTTGATAATTTTCTAAAAGGAACTCCAAAAACACTTGGTTGAGATGGAGGTGCATTTCCTAAATTATAAAATGCCTTTTTTAGATCATCGGCTGTAAATGGTTTCATTTGGGTTTTGACCCAATTCTCGGCAAATGCACAAAGTCTGTCGCAATAGGCTTTATTGTTTTCTTCAACTTCTTCAACGGCCTGGTTAGTTATTTCAAATGGTGTCATAAATATTCTTGATTTGAGTGTTTACTAATTTCATTTTCTAAATCTTGTAATAATGCCAACTCTTTCGGTTCCGGGAGATAAATCCCAAGTTCATTGCTTGAAAAATTCCTAAACCTATTAATGGCCAATGTCGCATCTGCAGTATCTAAACTTGCAGTACTTCGCCAACGCTCAATTTTGAATCCCTTGATTTTACCCTCAAATTCTCCTTCATAAAAAATGGCTGAATTGACATGCTTTTTGAAAATCTCCTGTTTTACTTCCTCCATTGTATATCCAGTTTCGATTCCAAACCAAGTCAGGATTAAATGCAAGTAGCTATTTTGGGAAATACTTCTTTTTGGATGCTTTGCTTTGAGTTCGAAAGTTTTTCCTTTAGAAATAAAATATTTCAGCTTTTCTATTGCTTGGTTTTTTTGAAGCGGGTTTGTGGCGTTGTAAATCATAGGGTTATTTTATGTGAATTCTAAATGCTCACCATTTTTGCGAATTTTTGTTTTGAATGGAAACTTGTCTTTTGGCACTTTTTCTATGGTTTGTATTAGATATTTACCTCCAGTAAAAACTACTCGTGGTTCATCACGATATTCAATTTGTATGTCAATTCTATCTCCTTTTCCTTCATAGTTTGATGGAAGTACTTTGAAATCAACTACGATTATTTCTTTGTCAAGCAAATTATTTATCTTGATTTTTTCACCTACAAAATTTGTTATCACAGGTTTTATATCGAAATCTTTAAAATTGTTCATTAGGTATTAATTTTTTTAATAAGTGTTTTGAATTGCAATGTTTTGCCCATCCGAAATAAGCGGCTATTGTGGCTTTATTTTTTGTTTTTGATATTGCTCTGGCAAATCTTTTTTTGATTGATTTTCTAAGCATTGTGTGCGTATGGTAGAACTTATAACCTACGAAATCAATTCCACGGGCTTCAACCGGAAATATTTGATAATTCCCTTTTATCTGAAGCTTTAAATTCTCATTTAAATACTGTTTAATTTCTGCCAACAGTTCGTGAAGATGTGGTTTGTTATTCGAAAGAATTATTATGTCATCAGCATACCGGAAATAATATCTTACTTCCTTGTTTTCTTTTATCCAGTGGTCAAAATAGGTTAGGTAATAGTTTGCAAAATATTGACTTAAATAATTGCCAATTGGCAAACCGTCAGCGCTATCAATAATTTCATCCAACAACCAAAGTAAATTCTGGTCTTTAAACTTTTTTCTCAATAGCTGCTTTAGAACTTCATGATCTACATTTGGATAAAACTTGACAATATCTAATTTCACGCAGTATTTTGTATTCTCCTGGTCCTTCAATGCTTTTTTTAGATTGTTAGCCGCCCCGTGAATTCCTCTCCCTTTGATACAACTGTAAGTATCAGCTGTGAATAATTTGGTAAATATTGGCTCCAAAACATTCATAACAGCGTGATGGGTAATGCGATCAGGAAAGTATGGCAATCTAAAAACTAGCCTTTCTTTTGGTTCAAAGATTTTGAAAGTGGTGTATTCTGATGTTTGATACGTTTTTTCAAATAGCATTTTATGAAGCTCCTCAAGATTATCCTGTGGGTTTTTATCAAATACCTTGACACCATATTGCTTTGATTTTCCTTTACGTGCTTTCGCTTCTGCAAGGATTAAGTTTTCCGGTGAAATAATTTGTTGGTATATATTTTTGAATCGTTTCATACTTTGCTTTGATTGGTTCGCTTTCGTTTTCATTACTAACGAACCTATTAATTTGTTCTTTTTTGCCATGTTGGCAAGGCCTGTGGTGTATAATATTTTTTAGCTCAGGTGCGAGCTGACATTCGAATTCGTATTCCAATTATCGTAGTCGTTGTACGAAAAACTGACGCCTGAAGAAGAACTACAGCAACGACACCACACAACCTTAATTTCCTATTCTTTTACAAAATAGATTTTGTACAATTCTTCAAATTGAGTTCCTGCATACTTCGCTTTTTCTCTGGTTTCAAAGCAAAGGCGCGAGCCGACAGTCGAACACGTATCCCAAACATCGAAGTCGTCGTACGAAAAACCGACGCCCGAAGAAGAACCCATCTCAAACCACGGATAATATTTCCATTGGCTTGAATCTGTCCAATCTGGTATCCAGTCACCATTTATGGCTTTGGCGATAATTACCAATTTTGCGTGTGCAATCATTGCCCGTCTATCTGATTCAGGGAAAAATGAAAAATCTGGAATAATAGTAGGCTCTACATTAATAGCCTTACAAGCATCTTCGAATGTTTTAATTTTTGTGTACATAATTTTAAATTGTAAAAAGTGGTTTATAAATTTCTTGTTCAAAAAGTTTCCCGGCGTGTGATGCTAAATCAGAAGATTTGAAGCAAAGGCGCGAGCCGACACCCGAAGACGCAGCCCAAACATCGTAGTCGTGGTACGAAAAACCGACGCCCGAAGAAGAACCCATTCTGAAATAAGGTGCGTACTTATATTCATTGCTATTGGTCCAATCTGGTAGCCAACCTTCATTGAATGCAATACATACTAGTTTTGCCATTCGGTAGGCAATTTCATCAGGTTCTAACCCTTTGCAGGATGTTTCAAAATCTTCTCTTGAAATTCCGTTTTCGGCCAAAACATCATCAAAATTTTTGATCCTGTCTTTTACATCTTTTAGAAAAACTTTTTTGCCAAATAGATTTTCCAATAATGATTTCCCTTTGATGCTTGCCTCTTCGTGGGCTTTTAAAGCATTCGCTTTGTCAATTTGTAATGTTTCCATTTTTAAAATTTGTTTAATTTTATTTCTACTGCTTTTTTAAATTCATCCAAAGCATTTTGGATGTTTGTGATTTTTACAACCATTTCTTTGACTTGATCTTTGTCATTCAAATCATTCCAAAGTTTAATGGTTTGATTACAATCTGATATTCTCAAAATTCAGGTACCATCTGCCAATATTTTGGTGTGAATGGCGCTCATTGATAAAATGCTCTCTGGCGCTAGAAATACTTTCTTATTGTAGGTTACGTGTTGAACCTTTTTTGGTTTTTTATTTTTCTTACTCATTTCTAAAAAGGCGTTAGTCCTAAATTAAACTTCCTGCCTTTATCGGCCACACTCACATTCTTACCGGTCAATTCGTAAACTTCTCTTCGAAAATCCACTTCATGTGAATTGGAATCACTTAAATGGATCAACACAATGTTGTTTACTTTTGAAAGGTCATTAGCTGCCAACATTACTTTGCAATCTTCCAATGAAAAATGGTTTTTCAAAATCCTGTTTTTCAAGAATTCCATTTGTAATTTTTCACCAAATTTCTGTTCGATGATTTTCTTTGAAAAATTAGCTTCAATGATGATGTTGTTCAGTCCCGGAAAAGTGTATTTACAATAATTGGTGTCTGTCAAAAACAACACCTTTCCGCATCCTGGATGTTCAATAATAAATCCAAGAGGTTCCGCCGCATCATGTACGACACTAAAGGGAAGGATCTTGAAATTTCCTATTTTAAAAGATTGTTTGGCTGCAATAGTGTTTTTACGATGGCTAACCGAAGGAAACAACGGTGAAGAAAAGGTGCCTGCGGATGCGTACACATCAATACCCAAATCCAAAACACCTTGAATCGATTTAAAGTGATCCCCGTGCTCATGGGTAACCAGGCAGCCAACCACATTGTTGTAATCAAAATCCAATCCTTTTTTTATTTTGTCTATTCCTACGCCACATTCAATCAACAATTGCTCATCCTTGTTTCCAAGAATGTAACAATTGCCTAAAGATCCGGTGCCTATTGTATGAAGTTCCATAATTAAAATCCTGGATCGTTACTAGTTTCTTGAACAGGATCCGGTTGTGAAATTTCAGCATTTGAGCCTTCCACTTGTTTTGATTCATTATCTACCATAACAGCATCATCAAAGTCCAAGGATTCTTTGTTGGCGTTTTCCAATATTTCGTTTTCAATTTTAACCGAATTCATTTCTTTTTCACCTTGTATGGTTTTTAAATAATGTTCGTCAATTTTTGAAGCGTCAATAGTTATGGCATTGTAACAAGCACGCTTAATTGTTTTTAACGCCATTTCATCAAACCAACCGTCAATTTTCACTTTGCCTACCTTTACACTTTTATTTGTATTCGGGTCGGTTTCCCATTTATCCTTTTCACCACCCCAAAATTCAACGGATGCATATGTGGGTTTACGCTTTTCAATGTCGCTTAAAGAAAAAGTTTTCAACTTGTTTTTTTCGGGATTATCAATATAGCCATGGTAGTAAAAACCGCCTTCTACAGTGCCCCTGTTGAATTCATTGGTGATTTCAAAAACATACCCTTCCACCCTGTTGTTCATGTCTTTTTTTATCGACTTGAAAATGTCAGTAGTGTATTTTAACTCTGAAATGAAGAAATCCGGAACGTCCAATCCGTATTTTTTTGATTTGATTTCAAGGCCATTGTATCCAGGCAAAAAACCAATGTCCCATCTATTGGTTTCTTTGTTTTTGTAAGGGATCAAGGAAACGTGGTTGGGTTGTGTTGGATCCAAACCGATAGAGGACCAGGCCACCACATCGGTTGAAAGTTTGGTCATATTCACATTATTCCAATTGTACGCCAATGGTTCTTTGTATTGCGGCGTTTTTTTGCTGTTCTTAGCTTCCAAATCTTTCAAGGTTGAATCTAACTTGATGAAATAGTTTTGGATCAATTTTTCTTGAAAACTTGTTAATTGGATTTTTCCATTATTGGAAGCAAAATTGGAAAGAACGGAATTTACAAAACGTTCGCTTGGCGTGACCTTATCTATAGGTTTTATAATTTCCGTTTTGGTTTCCGCAGGTGGTTGAACCGCCATTCCATTTGTGGCGGTTCCTTCTTGATTTTCTGTTTTCATTAGATCTTAGTTTTGTTTTTTTAAAATGCCGGTTGTACTTCTTTGTTTTCGGCTTCCCAAGATGCTTGGGCATCGGCTACTTTGGCTAAATGTTCCCGTGTGAATTTTGGCTTCCCAACACTCAATTCCGAACCTTCACAAACAAATAAATTGATCATCTGTGATTTTATTGGAATGACATTCACCACGCTTTCACGGTTATCAACGAAAATTGGCGCGCTGACCTGGTAATAATCACAAAGGGTGTTGATGATATCCAATCCGGCATTTATGGTTGATGCCGTGTTTAAATCAGAGAAAGGAACACCATTAAACAACGCTTTGCAACATGGACTTTCACCACCGTTTACTTGCAACTCAAACAATTTGAATTTTACAAATTTGAATTTGGCGTTTACTTTTTCTTCAATGGTTGTGATTCTTAACTTATTGAATCGATCAATAGCAAATTGTGTTTTTTCAACCGCTGAAATTTGGGATGCCAATGCTTTTTCTTCATCTCTCAAAGCTTGTATTCTTGATTCAATGGCATTGATTTGCACTTCATTGTTTAGCTTAACTTTGATCAGATCAATATCTTCTTTCAACGTTTGTTTTTCTGATTCCAGAGCCTTAACATCCACTTCCGGAATCGTTTTGATTAATCCTTCCAATCGTAGTTTTTCGGCTTTTTTATCCTGGCACCCTTGATTCAATGAAAGTGCAATTCTTGCCGTTTCTTCCGGATCTATAATTTCTAAGGAAACGACTGCAGGAACATCCAATTTTTCAATTTCTAGTTCTGTAGTTTTAATAGTTTCTTTTAGCGTTCCAATATGCTTTTCACCGGCTTCACTTCTTGTTTTTAAAACATTAACTTCCGCTTCAATGTTTTCTTTTTCAGTTTTAAAACCTAGTCCCTGCGCTTGGATTAACTTCAAGTTTTCGGCTTTTTTAGTCATGAAATTTTGTCTCATTTCCACTTTTTTGGCTTCAAAATCACCGGCTTCAAAATCTCTTTTGCATGTTGGACAATGGAAGGAATCTTCTTCAAAGCTTATTTCCTTGGCGTTTTCTTCAGTCCATTCCGTGCGTTTAGAATCCATTTTTACCACCAAGGCCGAAATTTCCAATCCCTTGGAATCAATATTGCCTTTGATGGTTTTTAGCGTTCCCTCACTTGATGCCAATTCGTCTTGAAATGACTTCAAACTTGCCTTAATGCCGTCCAAAATGCTTGTGTCGGGTTTCAGTTTTTCCACGGCGTTCAAAGATTCCCTTTTAGCCGCTGCTTCAATCACTTCTATTTCTGAAATGATGTTGCTTAAAGCTAATTGTGTGGTCCTGTTTTCCGTAAGGATGTGATCAAAGGCGGATGATTTGTTGGTGATCAATCCTTCAACTTTTGTCAATTCATCTTGCTTTACCCCCAATAAGGTGTTTAAGGTTGGAAAGTCATAAGCTATTGGCTTACTTCTATTGATTTCATCCACACGGGTGGGAATCGCTTTTAAATCAACTTTAGCCTTGGCAATCGATGCCGAAATTTGTTTTTCGTATTGGTCCAGGGTTTTGCCTTGTGTCAGATTAGAAAGTAAATCCAGATATTCCGGATTATCGCCGGCCAATACTTCAAAAGGCGTGTCACCGGCTATTGTCGTCAAAATATTCCTTCTTTTCTCTACTGATAACACCTTATCATTGTTGAAAGCCAAAGGGTTGGTGATTAACTTAAAAACGCTTTCGTCCAATATTCCGCTTACCAAATCATTGAATTCCTTTTGCTGCATAGGAACTAAATTCCAATAATATTTTGTTTCGTTTCCCGTAAATTCGGCAACCTCTGACCCTTTCTTTTTTGTCCATTTTTCGAGCAGTACCCTGCGCATCGATATCACATCACCATTCACCAACCATTCCGCGGAAACCTCGTGTTCTATTTGTGGTATGGCCACATTGTTTGCGTCCAACGTTTTGATTTCAAAATTGGTTCTATCACTTGAATCCTTTCCCGAACGAATCCATTCAAATGCATCAAAAATGGTAGTTTTCCCGGTCCCATTATCACCGTAAATATTTGTAGAACCATCCAAAAAATTGATGGTAAGATTCCGAATTCCTTTGAAATTAATCAAAGTCAGACTTTTTAAGATTACTGTTTTCATTTTACTCGTTTTTAAAATTTGATTGTTATAATTTCTCTACTAATATTTCAAGTGCTTTTGATTCAAAAGACACATTTGTTTCGATGGAATACAGCGCATTGGCTATTTTTGTGTATGCTGCTTGTCTCACATTATTTTTGGTGATTTCAGCTTCATTCATACATCCGTGAATGAATGCGGTGAAGTCTTGGTAAGTTTCGACCTTGTTATATGCGCTCTCGATGTATGCGTATATGAAAGGAAACATTGGAAACTTAATGTCTGGTTTTGAGAATTCTGAATTATTTTGTAGTTTTGACATCTCTAAAGGTTTTTAATTATTACTCGTGATTAAAAATTTGATTGTAAAAACCACTTTTCGCGAAGTGGTTTTTTTATTTCTGCAAATGCCTTGGTTTAGCATTTTTTTTCCCTGAACTCAAAACCTCATCATAATTTTTGATTCTTTCTTTTTGAGTTGGCTCTTTCTTGACAGCTTTGCGCTCACTTGCATTGCTGCCAAGTCCGAAACCAAAGCGGTTGAGTATTTCGTCCGCTTTCATTAAATGTTCCCTCAAACATTTTAATTCTTTTGCTGGTATCTGTATTAATGCTCCCATATTTTTATTGCCAGTGGTTAAACTTTTCGAAAATCCATTTTAATAAATTCAACAATCCTAAAATTGCTATCAGTATTATGCAGATAATAATGCCAGTATCGTATGCATCCATTTTGGGTTAAGTGCTAAAATTGTTAATCCAATCAATCCTATTGCTACACATCCAACAGATGCTATCAGCAAAAATGTTTGGTAAATCCTGTGAGTTCTTTCGTCGTCGTAATTCATTTTTTGGGTTTTTTAGGTTCTTTTTCGAAAATCTCATCTTCAGTCATTCCGGTTTGTTCCTTGATAACATTTATGCACAATCTGCTGTCTGTTATTTTTTCATTCTCAGAATCAATCCACCGCTTAATAGTCGGGTATGATTTATCAGTTGCAACAATCAAAGCACCAATCACTTTGTTTGTTTTAATTTCTTTTAGTGCTTTTTGTGATAGTTTCATTTTTATTACTATTTTTGTTCTTATTATTGTTATGCAAATATAAAAACAATTATTCACAATTAAAAACAATTGTGAATTAAAGTTATCAACAATTAAAAACAATTATGTTAATACCTAAAGAAAATCAAAAGCTAAACCACCTAATAGAAAAGTATTCTCTAGGCAGCCAAAATGCTTTTGCTGAACTGATTGGTGTTACTCAAACCAATATAAACAGGCTTTTTAGGGCTGATGATAGAAACGGAGAAGTTCCGAATGTGCTTAGAAGTAAAAGTGTTCTAACAGCAATTAAAAACAAATTCCCTTTTGCTGACATAGAATGGTTTAAGAAAGAGGAGAGTGATATAATTAAATCCGAACCGGATCCTGAATTTTTTGAAAACAAAAACGGAAATAAATTCATTGAGTTAAAAAACGGAAAATTCAAAATAATTGTGAGAAAGGTTCCAGTAAGAGCTTTTGGATCATATTTGTCAGATTTTCAAAATGTGGAGTTTTTGGAAGAACTTGAAGAGGTTTCATTTACTGTTGACCACATTGGGAAAGGCAAGTATATGTGTTTTGAAGTTGAAGGCGATAGTATGAACGGTGGAGGAATTGACGATACTCCAGATGGTGCAGAATTGCTTTGCCGGGAATTAGGAAGGCATCACTGGAAAGATGGCTTTAATCATTCGAAATATGGCTGGGTAATCGTTCATAAAAAAACAGTTCTATTCAAGGATATAAAGTCAATGGATAAAGAAACCGGTGATGTTATTTGTGGATCTAGAAGTGGGCTTCCAAATCATCCAGACTTCACAATAAATTTAAATGATGTAAATCAAATTTTGAAAGTTATTAAAAGAACATTTTAAATAAATTATTATGAAAAATATTGTTTTAGGATTATTAGTATTATTTAATTTATCAATTTATGGCCAAGAATCTGAATTTAAATTCACAAAAGACGGCCTCACTGATTTTGTAATCACTCCGGTAAATGGGAAAACCCAATCCGAGCTTTACAAAAAAACTTTGGGTTGGGTTTCTTATTCTTTTAAAGAACCAAGAGAAGTAATAAAAGCAAATATCGAAAATGAATATATCCGTATAGAAGGATTTAGCAAAGACCTAATTTGTTATAGTTATATGGGTAAAAGATGTGGTGATACCAAGTATGAAATCGAAATTTCATTTAAAGACGGTAAATACAAATTTGATGTGTTAAGTATTTCAGAATACAACAATATGTCCAAATCAATTTTGTGGACCAATTTTGAAATCAATAATACAGCATCGTATTTTGATAAAAAAGGCGAAGTAAAAAGCTCTTACAAGTTTATTGTCAATACGGTTCCGGAATATTTTAATAACCTCAACTTGAACTTGAAGGAATTTTTAATTAGTGATGGAATTAAAAGCAAAAAAAATGATTGGTAATGTACACTTCAGACAAAAATATAATCCACTTGATTGATCTTTTGAAATACCAAAAGAAGATATCATCTACAAAAGATTTTTGTCTAGATATAGGAGTTCTGGAGCAAACAGTTTCTAAAGTTAAAAAAGGAATCAATCATTTCACAGTAGTACATATAGAAACAATATGTAAAGAATATAATGTCAATGCTAACTGGATATTCGGACTTCAAGACCAAATATTCACTGAAATAAATAGTAACCAAAAAGGTGTACAAACCGCCTAAATTATATAATTTTAAAAGCTTGTAAAGCCTTTAAAATCAATGGTTTTATAAAACACAAGGTAGTCAATAGAGTTTCCCTCTTTCTCCGCAAAGAAAACCCGAAACGAAAGTTTCGGGTTTTTTATTTCTAAACAGTGTCAAAAGTTTACTTTTGAAAACAGTTTTGAAATAAAAAGCAAACTAAAATTCATTTTAGTTTGCTTTTTATTTACATGGTTCTCCTCTTCTGGGATCAACAGAGTTAATCCTCTTTCTCCGACGCCTAGCATTAAAAAAAAAATCAAAAGTTTTAAAGCCTCTAATGCCTTTTAATTTAGATTTTGAAAAGTGTAATGCAACAGCTACCGCTATTCACAGCAGGACTTTGGTTATTCATTCGTCATACCTAATAATCCGTTCTCAGACAATCCGTTTTAAAATTCAATTAGCTGTCTCAACAATATTAAACTCTTAGCGAACCATGGAACGCCCTGACAACATAATAAGAGAATGCGCTGTTATGATACACGAAGACAGTCCCATAGCGAAAATCCGAAAAAAGGGCACCACCCAGTTTTCTAATCTCAGAAGGTATTTTCACCCAGCTCGATGTTTTCATATCAAAATTTCCAAGTTGCTACAATTCTCGATATTGCTCTTCCGTTAAAAGTTGAATACCTATGGCAGCAGCCATATCAATAGCGTTATTTTCCGGTTTATTTTTTTTTCCTTGATTCTTTGCCCTTCACAGTCCTAACAAACACTTCTGCGGCCTTTATGGTAGTCCTTATTTTTCTCAAAACGACCTTCTAATATACTGAGTAGTAATAAACATTGTTCTGACGACAACCCTTTTTTATTTCCCATTGTCATAACGTGTTATTTTGATTGGCGCACAATATATTGCAATTGATTATCTTACTTTTGGGCTGACCGGTCCTTTAGTCTTGCTATCACCTTTCTTCTAGTAAAAAATTAAAAACCATCTGAACATAAAACACTTATTTTTAGATAATTACACTTTTTTTTAGCTTTAAATTAACGTTTTTTAATCCGCGTAATAAAAGAATATGAAGTGAGGATTAGCTACCTTTACTAGGATATTTTTAGAACTGATTAAATAACTTTTAATGATTAAGAAAAATGAAAACCAAGTTTACAATCTTAGCGTTAATAACTACTGTTTTAAGTAGTGTTTTGTTTTTCGTTTCGTGCTCGAATGAGGATGTGATTGAGACTCAATCCAGTTCAAATTTTGCGCGTCAAACGAGTATTAGTAACAAGAATAGTACAACAGGCATTGCGAGTGCCATTCCTGCTTATTATGATGCGAAGTTATTCAATATTATATTCGTTGAATTTCCTCCACAAGCCTCAGCAATACTTATTGCTCAAAACCCCGGTATTAATTTTATTTATCAATCTGATCCTGGGTTACCAGGTGGTTTACCATTTATTAGTGTGATAGATGCTATTCCTGGTGATGGTATGAATCCTATTTGGGAAGAAGTACAAATTGCTTTCAATTCCGGTCACACTGCCCGTCAATTATTTAGTGATGATGAAATATCAGCAGCCGTAGCTAACAATGAAATTACTTTGATCCCGACAGGTGAAGTTTATAAATGTCCTGTCATTGGTAAATAATTATAGAGCGACTGTATGATCCAAAAACCCACTTTTACTTGTTTTAAATAGTTAAGAGTGGGTGTTTTTTTTCATGGGACAAGCTTGATACAATTACCAGAAGTGTTTTGTCGCAAATTTCATGTTTCATAATCCGTATTTTTTGGTACTACCCTAGCTAACGTCAGTTTGTCTAAAAACCTTAAAACTGCGTTATTTTATGAATTAGAAAATAAAAAACCAATCACTAAAAGATTTAAGCATCCGGAATTTCCGGCTCAACTAATTTTGCCAATTTCTCTAATGATTCCTGCCAACCTAAATAACACATTTCTGTTGGTATAACGGAAGGAATACCTTCTTGAATAATTTTAAGTTCTGTCCCGCAAGAAACCTTTTTGAGCCAAACCGAAGTGACCATTTCACCAGGCAAATTCGGGTCGTCAAATTTGTCAGTATATTTAATAAATTTATTCAGTTTCAATTCCAAGTATGTTCCGCCAAATGAGTGTCCATTTCCTGTGGAAAAATTGATAAAAGACAGTCGGTAGTTCCCGCCTTCTTTTACATCCATGCTATGAACAACACATAAAAAGCCATATGGTGGAATCCATGATCCCATCGCATTTGCATCAGTAAACGCACGATAAATTTTTTCGGGAGATGCTTTAAGAACTCGGTGTAATGATACGCTATTATTTGCCATAGTATTAATTTTGGGTTAGTGATTATTAATTAAGAGGCTGACTTGAAACATTAAACATCTGGCGGATTCCAAATTTGTCTTTACAAGTTCCCACAGTAACCCCAAAATTCATCGTGGGGTGCAAAAGCTTCTGTTCCAGCTTGAAAAAATTCTTTATACAAGTGGTCATCTTCTTCTTTAGTGTCAGGATTTAAACGGGTTATTATAGCAATACCTCAATCAATTTATGTCCCATGCATTCAAGCATATCCGTTGCTAGTCCACACTCAATGCTGTGCCAGTCCAATTTTCATTTCTTAAATACTCTTTTCACCTTCTTTAGTAATACCCATTATTTCCGTAAAAACACCAATCTCTTCTCGTGTGTCAAAAAACACAATTTTAGCTATTGGCGTGTCAAAGCTGCTTATTACTGTAAAGCCTTTATTCTCAAACTCTGAAATTACTTTGTCAAGGTTTGCAATGGATGTGCCGTATGCAATATGTTGAACTCCGCCTGTTGGATTATAGTCTATGTAATCCTTAAAAATACTTTTCCCTGAAATGGGCTGAATGAGCTCAATGAATGTCCCACCGGAACAAGCCATTGCAAGAAGGTTTTCTGCATCAGATGATTCTCCATAATAGGTTCCGTCATGCTCTTTTAAGTTAGTGGTAACGGTCGGGCTAAAATTGGTAACGCCAAGCATTTCCTAAAAAAAAGTCTTTGATTTCTCTATATCTTTCGCCACCCATGCAATTTGAGTAGGGGTTAATCCAGAGCTATTTTTCTTATTTGTCTTGTCCATCGATTGAATTTTATTTGTAAATTTATTAACCGCTTAGCCGCCTTAAGCTCTAACAGTACCTGTCTTGACATCTCCAGCTCGCTTGTAGTTGGCAATGATCACTCCTGTTGGCGTAGCCAAAATCTCCGTTAATGTAAATGCTGCCGGAATCGTGCCATCGTCAAACAATTTTTTTCCTGTACCAAGAGTCAATGGGTAAATTTTGAGTCGGAGTTCGTCCACTAAATCATTCTTAAATAGCAGCTGAATAAGCCTACTGCTGCCCCAAACTTGAATGTCAGAACCTTCTGAATTTTTAAGCTTTTTGATAGCTTCTAAACTTTCAATAAATACGGTATTTCTCCAGTTTGACTTTTTCATGGTTCTGGACATAACGTATTTTGTACCATCATTGATACCAGGCCAAATGTCTGCATGTTTAGGCCAGAAGGAGGCCCAAATCTCAAACGTTTTCCTGCCCAAAAGATAATCTACTGGTTGTTTCAGCTCATTTTGCACCACCTTACCACCTACTTCGTCACTATACGGTGCACTCCAACCGCCATATTTGAAACCGCCTGATGTATCTTCCTCTGGCCCACCAGGTGCTTGCAGTACTCCATCTAATGTAATCATTGATAAAACAATTATTTTTCTCATGTAATTACAGTTTTTAATTGTTAGTAATTATTGTTTGAATTGAAATTGCATTTTTCGAGCGATAACCAAACGGCTTTTCAGAAATGGTCTGCGATTACTATCCTCTGTCCAATTTGAAAATTGAACTGCGCTATACGGTTGCGAATAACGTATTTACATATTCAATTTTTAGATTAAATTGAGCATAACTTTTTATTTTTTATAGTAAACACGCAACTCTTGCTGAGCATAATAATCCAAACCTACAAAATCATTTCTACTATTCTTCACAGTCTTTTTCATTATCTTAAAGATAATAATCTTATGCATAAAAAGCCTCCAATAAGTGTCTAACTTTTTTTTGGGGGGGGGGCAGTCAATCTCAGTATCTTTCAAAAGAACTCAATTTTGTTTATTAGTAAGTAAATACATAGGATTTAAACTACAATTAAAATTCTTCCTAAAAAAGTAACTTTCTCTTTCTTAAAAGAAAACAATCCGTAAAAAGCGTTAAAAAAAGCTGTTAGACCCTTAAATATAAAGCAATACTTCGTAGATATTGTTTTATATTTTGGTCAAATAAGATTAAAAATCCGGGCAAATTGTAGGCTGAAAAAATCAATCATTATTTGCTCACCGTTGTGGTATATCAGAGCGGTCGGGTTTTCATGCCGTAGCTGTTCCTAAAAAAAGTGAGAATTTAACAGCGAATTAGTTATATCTAATAATCAAACTTTTATTTTTGCGCTCTAATTTAATAAAGTACTATCATGAAAGATTTAATTGAAAAAATCAACGCAGAATTCGAAACATTTAAAACAGAATCTGAATCACTAATTGAGAAAGGTGTCAAAGCAGCTGGACCAAGAGCTCGTAAATCTACTTTGGAACTAGAAAAACTATTAAAAGAGTTTAGAAAAGTTTCTGTAGAAGAATCGAAAAAATAATATTATTCTAAAAATAGACCTCGTTTAATAATTTAAGCGAGGTTATTTTTTATTTTTCCTGTGCCGATTTGTATTTATGTTGTTTTGTTCCGATTTAGATTTTCAGACCGCTTGTGTATTCCTGTTAGTAGCATCCACTTACTTTTTCTTTTCTTCGTCAACAATTAGTTTCAAAGAATTAATATAATCCGTATCAAATTCTATAACTCTTATTTTGTTTTGCTTAAAACTCATTTCACCTTCAAATTTCCCTTCGGTTCCCAAAAAATCTATTACCAGTTCTTCCTCATTTAGTTCTAGGAGTTTACCGAGATAAACCGCTTTATCTGACTTTTTTGTAATCTGAAAAATTTCATATTTATTTGCTAAAAAATGTATAATGGAAGACAAATCTTTAAGCGGAATTATTTCCACTGCGCTTGTTTTTAAACCTTTAAGTTTAATTACTTTTGCTGTGAATTCATGATCTTTGTCTTGAATAATTGACTTTACATTTTTATTTTTTAATATCGTATAGCCATCAATTATAAAATCAAAAGGATTATTTTTTAGTAAAATCCAATCTTCAGTCCAATCAATAAGAAAACCACTAAAAATTTCCTTTTTGTCGTCAAATTCTATTGAAATTAATTGTCGTAAGTATTTTTCCATTATGTTTTTTAAAATTTTGAGAACAGTCTGCTACTAGCGTCAGTTAGCCCTAAGCGTCAGGGTAAAAACTTCTAAACGAGCTTTATTTTGTTAATTAGAAAGTAAATATATGAGATTTAAACTTCAATTGAAATTCTTTTTAGAAAAAGTCACTTCATGGTTCGTAAAAGAAAACGAACCGTAAAAGCGTTAAAAATAGCTGTTAGAACCCAAAAATATAAAGCAATACTTTTAGATATTATTTTAATAGGTTTTGGTTAATCAGATTAAAAATCCGGTGCAGATTATAGGCTAAAAAAAAAAAACAATCATTATTGTTGTGGACACAGTTTAAAAAACTGCGCCAAAGATTGTAGTAATCAGCACCGCCGGGTTAGAAAATAAATTTAAAAGACCTAAAGCAGGGTAAATCCTCGAAAAATAACCACACTCTTTACAAATATTTAATAGGATAGTGCTTGAAGGTTAAAGACAACTTCAATTTTTGTTCCTGTTCCAATTTTTGATTCAATGTCAAATTGACCTTTTAAAGAATTCGCTCTTTCTTTCATATTACTTAATCCGATACCACCTTTTTTAATTTTTATATCAAATCCTTCTCCGTCGTCAGTGATACTCAGTTGCAAAATATCATTATCCTTTCTCTGAATTTTTACCGTACAATTCTTTGCGTTTGCATACTTATTAATATTTAAAATAGCCTCCTGAATAATACGGTATAAGTTAATCTTATATATATTATCAACTGTTGTCCATTCAAACATTTCTTCATTTAAATATTTAAACTGGGTCTTAGTGAACTCTTTTTGATTTTCTATTAAACTTGACAATAAAACATTAAAATCATTCCCATCAAAAAAAGAACCTCGTCTTAAGTCATGTGCAATACTTCTAATCTCACTCTCAATGTTTTGCAATTCAGTAATATATACTTTCCTTTTTTCAATCGTTTCCTCGTCTATTAAAGAATTAAAGAAACCTAAATTCATTCGAACACCATAAATTTTATTCATTACACCATCATGTAATTCTTTGGCGATTCTTGCCTTCTCACTCTCTTTTGCAAGATCAATTTTTTTATGTTGTTCGGTCAGTAGTTGGTATATTTCATCATTAGCTTTTTGCTGTTTCTTAATAAACTGTAACTCTTTATTTCTATATTTTAAATATCTTAAAACAATAATTAATATCAACATTAAAACCAACCCAAACGAAACAATTAAAATATAAAAGTTCTCTTTTGTCAAAACTTTATTTTCATCCTCTATTTTCGAAGTTTCATATTCTATTCTGGCATACTTATTATGAGTATTTTTTTGAACGCCATTAATGCTGTCGCTTACTTTTATGTATTGATTTGCATAAAACAACCTGTTTTTCTTATCTAATTTGGATAACAATTTTAATGAAGCCAAAATTTCATTACTGTTCTTAATTTTAATGGCTAATTGATTCGCTTCTTTTAAAGTTTCTACTGATTTTATAGTATCCTTCTGAGTTAAGAAATATTCTCCTATATGGATCTTTCTATATAAAATTTCCGACTCAATTCCCATACTATCAACAATTCTTAAAGATTCAAAAAACATGGGAGCTACATTTTGATAATCTCTGTTTTTCATCTTCGAATAAGCCAAATTACTTAAAACATTAGCATATAGTCTAGGGGATTTCTTTCTTAAATCTTCTGTGAGTAAATCTTGTAACTTTTCTATGGACTTCGAAAATTCTTTTTTTAAATCATATAAATTACAGATATTAATAACAGAAATCAAATTGTAATTAGCTATAACATCTTTATCTTCACCCTGGCTTTTCATTATTTCTAAATCACGTAATGCTAATTCATGGTAGCGTAAGGCTTCATCATATTTAACCAACTTCTCTAAACAATTACCCATTAATGTATTACTAGGATAAATGAAGCGGTGATTGCTAGATTTTTTAAAATACTGCAATGCTTTAGAAATTTCAACTTCACATTCTACATAATTTCCGTCATAAAATAAAACATAGGCTTTATTGAATAACATTCTACCCAACTGATCATAGTCATGAATTTTATAATATAATTTTTCTGCTTGTAAATAATAAAAGTAAGCGCTATCCCTTTTTGAGTTTTGATAACAATCGCCCACATAATATAACGCCTTTGGAATTCTGACACTATCGTTAACCTGTTTTGATAGTTTTAAGGCCCTTAAGCTGGAAGATAAAGATTTTTCTAAATTATTGATATTATAATATTCCGTTGCGACTTTTAAATAAGTCTCTCTGACAATGGAATTATTATCCTTAGATTTTAATAAATCACCTATTGAATCTAAGTATTTCTCTTTTTTATTTTTTTCTAAACCATCTAAATAAATTTTGTCAAATAAAGTAGTGTTGTTTTTTACAGAGACATCTGAATCATTCTTTTGGCATGAAAAAAAAAAGGAAAGCAGAAGAAAATAGGTTATTTTAGTAGGGGTACTCAAAATCTAATTTATTATTTTATAATTCCAAAAATAGTATTTTGAAACAAGAATACCATATGATTTTCAAATAAATCATATGGTATTCTTGTTTTAAATTATAGCTTAATACTATCTTGGCAACAACGGATTAACTGGATCGCCATCCGGTGCACTTGCAGAAGAAGGAATTATTGATGTACCTATTTTTACTGCAGTGGAATCAATGATTTTTACCTTCAAAATAGCCTGAGGGATAACTTCTAAATTCTTAGCTTTAACCTCTTGAACTTCATAACTATCATCATTGGAACATGAGTAAGTTAATAACGTAATGCAAACAAGTCCTGCAATGTGTAATTTATTTTTCATAACATTAATTTAAGTTAGACAATCTTTTTTTACAAAAAAACAACTTTGCTTTAATTAAATATTACGGTATAACCGTAATATTTAATTAATTTTACAGAAATTGAATATAAATATGAAGCTTACTATTTTGATAGTTGATGATCATCCGATGACAGTTGATAGCTATAGTAATCTTTTATCTGATAACGCCTTTCAAAAAAACACTCCCAAATTCATAAAGAGTTATAACTGTCAAGATGCCTACAATCAAATATTTTTTTATCTCAAACAAAATACAGCTATTGATTTGGTATTATTAGACATTAGCCTTCCTCCATATAAAGAGTTCAATATTGAAAATGGCATTGATCTGGCTTCATTAATAAGAAAAAAATTTACCAATTGTAAAATCGTTCTTCTTACAATGCATAGTGAACCCCTTACAGTAGATACAATCATTAAAGAGATAAACCCGGAAGGTTTTGTTTCTAAAAGTGATATTAACTTTGAATTATTCCCTATTATTTGTAAAAAAATTATGGATGGAGGTACATTCCGAAGTCAAACTATACTAGAATCTCAGCGAGAATTGTTTAAAAAAAATATTAATTGGGATAAACATGACAGTCAGATTCTAATCTTAATCTCGCAAGGAACTAAAACGGTTAATCTTCCTGACTATATTCCTCTTTCTATGAGTGCAATAGAAAAAAGAAAAGCAAATATAAAAGAGCAGCTATTAATGGGAAAAGGCAGCGATAGAGATCTAATTGCAAAAGCTAAAAAATTAGGTTTATTATAAATTTAACGTAAACATAGAATGCAATTATAAGGTATATATTGGTTTGATATTTTTCTTTCAATGCATTCATGATTTAAGGCTCCTACTTATAATAAAAAACGCTGAGGCATCTTTTTCATTTCTTTCGTCTATTCTCCTACGTTTATAAAAATAATCCCTCCTAAAAGCATAAATCTTCCTTCTCAGGTAAATACCTAAAAACCAAACCACAATTAGCCTAACTATTCCGTATCATTCCATACCTCAAATGTAGAAGGTAAAAGATTTCCTCTTTTAGTATAAAATCAAAAATCACGGTAAGGATTTCAGCGTTGGCCATAGAGAGTCATCCCGGAGTCGAGTGTGAAACGCGAGCGTTTGGGGTCGCGATAGGAACATCCGTCCGATGATTATTGGGATAAAAAGATTCAGGCTTGAAATCGAAGATTCATGAATACCCAAATAATAATAATAATAATAATAATAATAATAACCCATGAATGTTTTTTTATTACTTTTTTATCAAGGAAAAAAGTAAAATTTTCTTCAAATAAAAATCAGTAATAACATAACAGTACCCCTATTTGTTTATCATTTAGCGTCGCAGTCAACTGTTTTAAATTTAAATTTCACCCGTTCAAAATCTATAGGTACGCCTTTAACAAAGTAGGAAGCACCCATAGTGGTTTCTATTTTCCCATTACCTAAAATGAGTTCGTTCCCTCGCTTTAGAAATGCCATTGGATTTTTGTATGTTATTTTATCATACGTTCCCTGAGTAAAAGTGTAGCTGGCAAATAAAGTATCTCCACGGAATTCTCCCGCGATTTTCCCAACCTTTTTCGGCATATTAAAAAATTTCATCACCATATCGCCGGTTATTTTACCGTTTTTTAAGGTGTTCATTTTTAGTTCAATAGTATCTTCTTGATACAGCGCTTTATAGCACTGCACGTTTATAGGATTCCCAGTCAGGACTTTGGTAGCTTCAACGACTTTTGGGCTTTGATTTTTTTTACAGCTTTGGAATCCAATACAAGCAAACAGCAAACAAAAAAGACCTAGATTTTTCATAATAGTAAATATTTAGTTAAATATTGTAGCAATAGCCATTGCTAATTTACGCATAAATAACGTATAATTATTTGGGGGACGTGACAATATGTAGTAAATAGAGTAAAAAACCCTCTTAGCTTCGCAAAAGAAAAACCCGAAACAAAAGTTTCGGGTTTTCTATTTTTTATTAATCCTGAATCATTTTCAAACCAAGATAAAGTTATAATTCAACAAACTCAATCCATAAGAAACACTGTCAATCCTCTGGCTCCATGAGCACCTAAAACTAACGATTGTTCAATATCGGCAGTTTTTGAAGGTCCGGCTATGAAAGTACCAAAACCATATTCCTGATTTCCGATACGTTCATAGGCCTGATGCATCGTTGCCACAATATCTTTTTTATGCACTACAATTGCTAAATATTGAGTAATAAATGGGGCAACGCGTTGTCCTAACAAATCATCTGTTACCCAAAGAGCTGAATTTTCAGCAACACCAAAATGTGCTTTAATCAAAGTCAATTCTACATTTTCTAAAGTATGCGGATCATCATTAAACCAATCAGTTGTTGCAATTTCAGCAAGCTCCGGAATGGTCGTAATCATTCTTTTTTCGGTGGCATAGTTTTTTTTGACAAAGGTAATTATAGCATCATAATTAGGTACTTCTACAAAGTCTCCTCCTATTCCCTTCAATACCGCTTTATAGGTATCGAGTATCTCAAAAGATTCCAATCCTAAAGTACCTAAATTAGGTAATTCACTGGTTGTCGTCGGTTGGTTTTGTTTTATTTTTTCTAAAATAGTGGCTCTGCTACTCATTTTGCTTGTCTTTGGATTCTTTTGCATTTTTCTTGTACCATTCTCTAAAGGATTCTTCGGGTGGCGCAGGCATTTCTCTTTGTTTGTACCAAGGATTAAGACTATTATTGACCAAAACCGGTATGTTTTTCATCACAAATCGTCCTGCTTTTCCAGCTAAATCAAAAACCATAGGATTAGCTAGAACGGTTGCCATTCCTTTCATTGCGACCGTTTTTCCTAATGAAGTCTGTCCTTCTTTTACCAATACCTGACGCCATTTATACAATTGATCATGAATATCAATTTTTACGGGGCAAACATTAGTGCAAGAACCACAAAGTGTGCTGGCAAAAGGCAAATCGGCATTTTTACTCATGTCGAGATTGGGCGCCAATATAGAACCAATAGGTCCCGCCACCGCATTATGATAACTGTGTCCTCCACTTCGTCTATAAACCGGGCAGGTATTCATACATGCCCCACAACGGATGCATTTTAATGAATTTCTGAAATCTTCTCTGCCTAATTGGGTAGTCCTGCCATTATCTACAATAACAATATGCATTTCTTTTCCATCTCTGGGCGTTTTAAAATGACTGGAAAAAGTGGTAATCGGTTGCCCGGTAGCACTTCTTGCCAATAATCGAAGGAAAACACTCAAATGCTTACGTTGCGGAATTATTTTCTCAAAACCCATACAGGCAATATGTACATCAGCAAGATGCACGCCCATATCCGCATTTCCTTCATTGGTACAAACCACAATTTCGCCTGTTTCGGCAATCGCAAAATTCACTCCCGTCAAAGCTACTTTTCTCGTAAGGAAAGTATCTCTAAGATGTAATCGTGCCGCTTCGGTTAAATATTGGGGGTCGTTGTTTCCTTTTTCTGTTCCAAGGTGTTCGTGGAAAGTTTCACTTACATCTTCTTTTTTAAGGTGAATCGCGGGTAAAACAATATGGCTTGGCGGTTCTTTTCTAAGTTGAACAATTCGTTCCCCTAAATCGGAATCGATTACGTCAATTCCTTTTTCGGTTAAATATTCATTCAAATGGCATTCTTCGGTAAGCATGGATTTAGATTTAACCATCTGCTTCACGCCATGTTTTTCCATTATGGAATGCACTATTTTATTGTGTTCATCAGCATCGGCAGCCCAATGAACTATGATTCCGTTTTTCTGGGCATTCGATTCAAATTCAGTCAAATAATCATGAATATTCGAAAGCACATTATTTTTTATTTGTGAAGCCGTTTCTCTTAGTAATTCCCATTCCGGAATTTGATGCGCTGCTTTATCTCGTTTTTCACGAACAAACCAAAGCGTTTCATCATGCCAATCTACTCGTTTTACATCTTTATTAAAAATCGCTGCAGCTTCGCTATGTTCTAAATTGTTTTTCATATCGAATTTAATATTTCTGCAATGTGAATAATTTTTATCGGGCTTTTTTGTCTTTTCAAAATGCCTTCTAAGTGCATTAAACAGGACATGTCACCTCCGGTAATGTATTCTACTTGATGATCTTCATGATCTTTTATACGGTCCTGCCCCATTTTTACAGAAATCGCTTCTTCGGTCACACAAAAAGTCCCCCCAAATCCACAACATTCATCTTTTCGATTTAATGAAACCAGATTTATCCCCTTTATTTTGCTTAATAATTGTCCCGGTTTAGAGAAAAAAGGCGCATTCAACTCACTCATTTGCGAAAGCTTCAATCCACGTTGTCCATGGCAACTTTGATGCATTCCAACTTTGTGGGGAAAATTTCCGGGAATTATTTCGATTTTTAAAACATCGGTAATAAACTCCGTTAACTCGAAAACTCGCTTTCTCATTTGGGAAGCCAGTTCTTCATTATTTTCATCATGCAAATGTTCTTTGACATGCAATACACAACTGCCCGAAGGGCAAACTATATAATCAAACTCGGCAAAATTGGCAATAAAATTAGCATCACAACCTTTAGTCAAATGGGCATATCCGCTATTGGCCATTGGTTGACCGCAACACGTTTGCTTCATTGGGAAACGAACATCACAGCCTAATTTCTGTAATAATTCATAGGTTGCAATAGCCACTTTTGGGTAAAATTGGTCCACATAACACGGTATAAAAAGTCCAATTTTCATATTAATGTTTGTAAAATTTTAAATCAATCAAATCATTTTGAATCGGTTTTGGATTCCAGTTTTTATGAATCGCCAATGCGGCACCAAGAGCGCTGGCTTGCGCCATAGAAGCGGCATACACTTCCATCTCCGGGAAAGCTTCAGCCAGTAAATTCATAAAAATAGTGTTTTTACTAAAACCTCCGTCTACAAATACTTTCTTAACGGGACTGTTATGAATCACTAATTGGGTGGAGAGTATTTGCTGTGCAATGATATCCAAGATCAATTGATGATAGGCAATTTCGTAATTTTTAAAATCGCTGAGATTTCTCTTTGCAAAAGGAGATTCTCTAAGGATTTTATATTTATCAACTTTTGAAGAATAATTTTTAAGATTAATCTCCCTCAATTTAGAAATAATCTCTTTATTGAAAGCTACCTCTTTATATTTATCCAATGACACTCCAAAATGACCTGCTAACTTTTTGGTTTGCACTTCATGTTCATTACCAGCAAACAAACGGGCTGCTTTTACAGGCTTTTCTTTGTATTGCAAATAACATAAACAGTCATATTTCAATTCTTCAAAAGTCAATGGCGTATCATTGAACGGATTCATGGAAATGCTCCAGGTTCCTGTTGACAATAAAACGAAAGGCTCCGTAAAATTTATCGTATAAGGAATAATCGCTGAGGAACTATCATGTAATCCTGCACCAACAGCTATATCACCTACTATTTTTATGGTATCTTCCGCATAATGAATAGGCGGAATTTTAGCTGCTATATTTTCTTTTTTAACCCATTTGTGATACTTCATCTTCTTGAAATTCCAAAGATTGGTATGACAACCAATACTGGTTATATCAGCAAAGTATTTTTGAGTTAAAAGTGAACTTAAATACTGTGGTAAATGCAAACAATAGGTCACTTTAGCAAACAATTCCGGATTTTCTTCTTTCAAACGGTAAATCTGCATACCGGAATTTAAACTTCCTAAAACAGGAGAAGCCGTTTTTAAAGCAAAAGCTTCTTCCCCTTTGTATTTGTCATAAAACTTCTTCTTTAGCGTTTCAGGATACGGTTTTAGGTAATTATATAACGGAGTTAAAGTGTTTCCCTCTTCATCTACATAAATAAAACTGGCTCCGTAGGTACTAAAATTTATCGCTTTTAAAACATATTCTTTTAATGCCTGCATTTCAGACAACCTATAAACAATCCAGTTTTTAAGTTCAGCAATATCTTCGCAAGGGAAACCATCTTCATCCACTGTTTCGGGAAGAATTACGGATTTTTCCCAAACAATTTGATAGTTTTCATTAAACAGAAAGACTTTTTTGTTTGTTTTGCCAATATCA
Organism: Flavobacterium cryoconiti; assembly: GCF_048158645.1. NCBI lineage: Bacteria > Pseudomonadati > Bacteroidota > Flavobacteriia > Flavobacteriales > Flavobacteriaceae > Flavobacterium > Flavobacterium cryoconiti. The sequence goes on from NZ_JBLNKW010000003.1 coordinate 80,227, forward strand.
AAAATCGCTACTACATTCATTTTTGATTGGTTTTTACAAGCCCGTTGCTATCGTTTTAAATCCTCTTTCCGTGATAAGACCCTTTCTTACTGCAAGGTCACGGTATAATCCAACAGGATTCAATGCAGCTCCAGAGCGCAAACGTGCTTCGGCAACTAAAGCGCGAACATCCGTACGGAAAGCATTTTGCAAAATTTCTTGTGCAGTCACGACATCATTTTCATTTTGTGCAATTTCTAATGCTTTTCTGTCTACTGAAAGCGCTTGTGCATAAGCAACCATAATCGCTTCTACGGATTGCAATAAATCTTCCATCGGATCTTTTACGTTATGCGAAGCATCAATCATCCAGCCTAAATCTTTAGCGTGATTCATTCCTCTGGCATCCATTCCTTCTACCAATTCATTGAAAATCAAGAATAATTGGTATGGTTTTAATGCACCGGCCGTTAAATCATCATCGCCATATTTTGAATCATTGAAGTGGAAACCACCTAATTTTTCTTCCATCAATAATAAAGAAACGATTTGCTCAATATTAGCATTTGGAAGATGGTGCCCTAAATCAACCAAAGTGAAGGCTTTGTCTCCTAATTTTTTCACATAAGAATACGATTGTCCCCAATCAGCAACTGTTGTAGAATAAAAGTTAGGTTCAGCGCATTTGTATTCTAAAAACAGTTTCCAGTTTGACGGCAATGCGGCGTAAATTTCTTCTAAACTTTCTAAGGTGTTTTGGTACGCTTTACGGAAATTCAATTGTCCCGGAAAACAAGAACCATCAGCAAGCCAAACGGTTAACGATTCAGAACCTAAGGCAATTCCTTGTTGAATCACTTCAATATTATGAGCAATCGCTTGTTTACGAACCGCTTTATTTACGTTTTGCAACGAACCAAATTTATACGAATGCGCTTGATCAGCTTGATCTTGAAAGGTATTTGAATTGACTGCATCAAATTTCAAATTGTGTTGTGCAGCTAATACTTTAATTGCTTGGTAATCCGTTGGTATATCCCAAGGAATGTGTAACGAGATAGCACCAGAAGCATTATTTAAAGCATGTAGCAAACCTACATCTTCAATTTTTTCTTCTAAAGAACGTGGTTCTCCTCCACCTGGAAAACGACCAAAACGAGTTCCTCCTGTTCCTAAAGCCCAAGATGGAATAGCGATTTGGAAATCAATTAATTTTTGGATAATAGTTTCGGTTTCTGCAATTTCGGATGCGGTGAAAACCAATTTATTTTTATGAGCCTTTAAAAGGTCATCATTATGGGAAGCTATTTTGTATGATTCAATTAACATGATATTTTTTTTAAGGTAAATAAAAAACTTCTTTTAAAGGAGTGCTTAAAGGAGAATAATCAGGATTTATTTCCATAATATCACTCATGTATTTCCACCATTTTTGGATGATGGGATGCTTCGATAGTTCGTCTAACAAAGCTGGAGTTTCAATTTTTAAAACTGCAAATAAAGCATTTGTGCTTGGGTCTAAGAAAATAGAATAATCGGCAACTCCTGCATTTTTTAATAAGCCTGCAAGTTCTGGCCAAATTTCATCATGTCGGCGTTGGTATTCCTGAACCTGCCCTTGATGAAGCTGCATTTTGAAAGCTATTTTTTCCATAGTTGCTATTTACAAATTTAAATAAATCTAACGTCCGAAAGATACGGACGTTAGAAAAATCAATCTAAAAACCAAACATCTAATTTATCTATAAAAGCCCATTGCTACTCCACCGTCTACATTCAAAGCATTTCCTGTTGATTTATTCAACAAACCACCTACGAATGCAAAACAAGCATTAGCAATATCATCCGGCAATATAATTTCATTCAACAACGTACGTTTCGCATAGTAAGCCGGCAATTCAGCTACTGTTACGCCATACGCTTTGGCACGACCTTCAGCCCAACCGCCTGACCAAATATTAGAATCAGAGATTACAGCATCCGGATTTACTGTATTCACACGGATTTTATCACCGCCTAATTCGGCAGCCATCAAACGTGTTAAGTGAGCCTGAGCGGCTTTTGCTGAACCATAACCAGGGTTATTGGGTCCTGCAACTACTGCATTTTTAGATACAATATTCACTAAATCCCCACCAAATCCTTGTTTGCGCATGACTTCAATTCCGGCTTTAGAAACAATAAATTGTCCTTTTACCAAGATATCATATAATTTATCCCAGTCTTCTAAACTGTGTTCTGCAATCGATTTTGAAATACTGATTCCGGCATTATTTACTACAATATCTACCCCTCCAAATGCTAAACAAGCAGCATCTAAAGCTTTTTCAGTACTTTTTTCATCTGTTACGTTTAGCAAAGCACTTGAAACGGCATCTTTACCAAAAGTTTTGATAAAATCAGCTGTAGCTCCTTCTAAACGTTCCTCATTGATGTCGTTGATAACCACACAAGCACCTTCTTCTGCAAATCTTTTTGCGATAGCTTTACCAATTCCACCCGCAGAACCTGTAATCAAAGCGATTCTTCCTGACAAGGCTTTTGGTTTTGCCATACGTTGTAATTTAGCTTCTTCAAGCAACCAATATTCAATATCAAAAGCTTCCTGGCGAGGTAATGAAGTATATTCTGAAACTGCTTCCGCACCTTTCATCACGTTTACCGCATTAATATAATATTCTGATGCTAAACGCGCCATAGTTTTATCTTTTGCAAAAGTAAACATCCCTACTCCAGGATATAAAATCACTACAGGATTTGGATCACGCATCGCCGGTGAATTCGATTTCTTACAGGTATTGTAATAGTCTGAATACATCTTACGATACGCTTCAAAAGCAGGAGTTAATTTTGCTTTAATCGCTTCCACATCTGATAAATCTTCGTTTGGATCTAATTCCAATACCAAAGGACTGATTTTAGTACGCAAGAAATGGTCTGGACAAGAAGTTCCAAGAGGAGCCAATTTCTCCAAATCATTTGAATTAATGAATTCCAATACTCTTGCATCATCTGTATAATGACCAATCATTTTACGCTCTGAAGAACAGAAACCACGTAATATAGGAGCTACTTTAGCCGCTTTCAACTGACGTGCCGCTACATCTAAACTTTCTATTTTTTGACCTCCAAAAACAGCACGGTTTTTTCCGTAGTTGCTTTCCAAGTATTCTGCACATTTCTCGATTACTTCAAGTGTGTTGATGTAACTTTCATAAGAAGTATCTCCCCAAGTAAACAAACCGTGAGAACCTAACATTACTCCTTTTAATTTTTTTCCACGAGCTTCAGCTTCTTCAAGACAAGCACGCATTTGTAAACCCAAGTCGAAACCTGGACGTTGCCATCCCACCCAACCAATTTCTCCGTTGAATAACTCTTCTGTAATTTTTGCCCCGTCTTTTGCAGCAGCAATAGCAATTGCTGCATCTGGATGCAAGTGATCGATATGTTTGAACGGCAGGAAACCATGCAAAGGGGTATCAATAGAAGGCGCTTTTGACGCTAAGTCAAAAATACAATGATTAAACAATTCGACCATTTCGTCTTCAAATTCAATACCTCTATATACGTTCTCTAAATTGCGAAGTCTTTCTAAATAAAGTGCCGCACAACCTGATTTTGTTAATGTTCCAATATCTCCACCAGAACCTTTAATCCACATTACTTCAGAGTCAGCTCCTGTTAATGGGTCTTTGTCAGTAATTTTCACGGAAGTGTTTCCACCACCATAGTTCGTTAGTCTCAAATCGGCTCCCAATAAATTAGAGCGATATATGAAAAGTGCTACTTCATCTCCTGCTAATTCCTTAGCTTTAGCTTCATCCCAAAGGTAGCTTACGTGCTGAAAAGTCATGTTATTTGTATTTATATTTGACATAGTGTTATATTAAAAGTGTTATTAAAACTAGATTGTTTGATTATTAAAGTGAATTACCAATACCCACCAAAAAGATAGAAGCTAGTATCAGACCAATACCCCAAAGGAATGTTCGGAATGTTTTTTTGGATACTCCAGACCATTCTTTGAGATAAAATCCCCAAAAGTTAGCTGTTAGAATAATGGTTGCCATGTGTAAAATCCAAGAACTGGCTCCGTTACCTAATTTGCTTTCGCCCATTCCATAAAAGAAGAATTGTAAAAACCACATCGTACCTGCAAGGGCTGAGAAAAAAGTATTTTTAGCTATTGGAGTTTTATTATTTGTATAATCTCCAAAAGTTTTATTCTTAAAATTAAGATACATACACCAAATAAAATTGGTAGTCAATCCGCCCCAAAGCAAAACAATATAGGTCACATTATTTTGAAACAAAGGATTAAATCCTTGTCTAACAGCTTCATCAGCCATCGGTTTTCCTGCTTCTATTCCATAATTAAAGAATGAACTAAGAATTCCTGATATTACGGCTATAATCAATCCTTTTACCAAGTTAAAATCTTTGTCTTTGCCTTCATGGCCCGTAGCGAAATCAGCTTCTTTGAGCATTCCTGCTTTCCCAGAAATAGCAATACCAATTAAACAAACTAAAACCCCTAACAAAACAATTTGACCTCCAGTATTAGAAAGCATATCAGTAAAAGAAACTTTACCGGCAACTGGATAAAAATTATAATAAATAGAAGGTACTAATGCTCCAAAAGCAGAACAAAAACCCAATGTAATGGAGTTCCCTAATGACATTCCCAAATAACGAACACCAAGACCATAAGTAAGTCCTCCGATTCCCCAAATCAACCCCATTGAATAGGTAACTGCTTTTACTGTTGGAACCGCTGCGCTAATAATCTCGACAAAATTAGGTATCGTCAAATAAGCTGCAATTGGCGGAACAATTAACCAAGAGAAAAATCCACCTACAATCCAGTAGCTTTCCCAAGCCCAACCTTTTACCTTTTTGAAAGGCATATAAAAACTTCCTGAAGAGAAACCTCCTATCGAGTGAAAAAGAATTCCGAGTAATGATTCCATTTAATGTTAATAATTTATGGTTAATGATTCTGGTGTTGTAAAATAAGAGAATATCTAAAACAAAACAGTCCTATACAGTCCTTATAAAAACACCTTTTTTTACTATTTTTTAATGATATATTTACTTTCAAAAACGATTTAAAGAACAACTATTATATTGCCTTATCTTTTTTACAAGGCAATACAATAGTTTTTAGCCAGATTTACTTTAGATTGAAAAAGATCGTTACAATTCCATTTCAAAATGATACTTTCCTGATCCAACAGTTTTGCTTTTAGCGTTTAAAACCGCTTTATTTTCTTTTACCGTTTCTATTTTGTTTGTTGGAAATTCAATTGTAGCATTTGTATTGACAGGAACCTCTACATCAAGAATAAATTTGTTGTTTTCTATTTTCCAAGAAGAGGTAACTACCCCATAATTCGTTTCTAAACTTCCTTTGGCATAAGTCAAATTCCCACCTATTTCAGGTTTAATGACAATATTTTTATATCCAGCACCTTCCGCTTCTTTGGTATCAATACCTGCAATTGTTCTATACATCCAATCTCCCACTGCGCCATAGGCATAATGATTAAAAGAAGTCATACTTGGATCTTGAAAAGTACCGTCTGGTTTCATAGAATCCCAACGTTCCCAAATTGTAGTTGCTCCGTGAGCTTTTATTGGATACAACCAAGAAGGATAAGTATCTTGAAGCAACAATTTGTAAGCGACATCATTTCTTCCAAAACGAGTCAAAACTGGATTTAAGAAAGGTGTTCCTAAGAATCCTGTAGTCAAATGATACTCGTAACTTTCGATGTTTTTTACCAAACGATCAACTGCTTGCGCTCTTAAGTTTTCTGGTAACATATCAAATTGTAAAGCCAAAATATAAGCGGTTTGTGTTTCCGAAATTAACTTGCCTGATGCCGTCATATATTCGGTTTGAAATGCTTTCTTGATGCGTTCCAAAAGTGCTTGATATTCCTGTACTTCATCAGTTTTACCTAATAAAGTAGCGGCTTTTATCATAATTTGAGTATTGTAGGCATAGAAACATTGGGCAACCAAATAGTTATCGGTAATGGCTGACTTCATTCCTATCATCCCTTTCGAATCATCCACTCTATAGCTCAACCAATCTGCAAACTGAAAACCAGTATTCCACAAATCATTTTTGGCTGTACTTTGCACATAGCCCAAATACGCTTTCATACTTGGATATTGTCTTTCAACGATTTCCTTGTCGCCAAAACTCACATACATATTGTACGGAATAATAATGCTGGCATCTGACCAACCGGCAGCTCCAACGGGCATATCAAAAAAAGATCCTTTCAAAGCATTTGGAATAACAAATGGCACTGCTCCATTTTCTTTTTGATCCGCCGCAACATCAATTAGCCATTTGGCAAAAAACTGATCCACATTAAAATTGAAGGAAGCTGTTCTTGAAAATACTTCGGCATCACCGGTCCAGCCTAAACGTTCGTCACGCTGCGGACAATCCGTAGGCACATCCAAGAAATTCCCTCTTTGACTCCATTGAATATTAGATTGTAATTTGTTTATGTATGCATTTGAAGTTTCAAAAGAACCTGTTTTTTTAATATCCGAATACAAGGCAATAGCTGTAAAATTATCAGGATTTATCTTTCCTGTAATTCCTTCTACTTTTAGATATCTAAAACCAAAAGTCGTAAAATGAGGTTCGAAAGTTTCAATTCCATTACCACTTAAAATGTAAGTAGCTTGTGCTTTGGCAGAACGTAAGTTTTCAAAATAAGGGGTTCCTTTTTTATCTAACATTTCTACATGAGAAAGTTTGATGATATCTCCAGCTTTTCCTTGTACACTTACTTTTACCCAACCTGCTAAATTTTGACCAAAGTCCAAAATTGTTTCTCCTTTTGGAGAAGTCAAAACAGCAATTGGTTTTAAATTTTCGTGTTTGCGAATCGGTTCATTGATGGCAGCCGTAATATAATTTGTTGGAAAGTCTTTACTGACAACATTGTTCCATTTGCTATCATCAAAATTAGCAACGCTATAGTTTTTTTGTTCTAAACGCGCATCCTGAACTTCACCATTGTAAATTTCAGAAGAGATAATGTGGCTATTGCTCGCTTTCCAAGAAGTATCAGAAACTACCATTTCAGATGTTCCGTCAGTATATTTAATTACCATTTGAAACAGTAATCCCGTTTCTTTTCCATAAATATTTTGTCTGTTTTCCCAACCTAAACGCGTGCGGTACCAACCACTTCCTAGCAATACTCCAATGGCATTTTTTCCTTCTAAAAGCATATTAGACACGTCATACGTCTGGTATTGCAAATGCTTATCATAACTGGTCCAACCTGGAGACAAATAGGAATCTCCCATTCTTTTTCCGTTGATTTGAACTTCATACAAACCTCTTGAAGTTACATATACTTTTGCGGAAGCTATTTTTTTATTTGTCAAAAATGATTTTCTGAACATGGGTACAATACCATTTACGGTATCGCTTTTTAAACCAGATCCTATCCAAGTTGCTTTCCATTCATTCGAATTAAGCAAAGCGGTTCCAAAAGAAGCTGTTGCCCATTTAGAAGAAGTTCCTTGGTTATCCCAAACACGCACTTGCCAAATGTATTTCGCATTAGAAACTAATGGTGAACCCGCGTATTTATTAAAAATTGACGCTTCTGAAGCTACTTTTCCAGTTGACCAAACCGTGTTATTTCCTTCTTTAACCTGAATTTCGTAGGCAGTTTGTTTTACGTTTCTTTTATTAGAGACCAATTGCCAGCTAAAACGGGGTGTTTTCACTCCAATACCAATTGGATTAGATGCATTTTCGACAGTAAGATTACGAAGTTCGGTCTGTGCAAAAGCTATCGTACTGAAGCAAATGAGCCATAAAAGTAAAATGTGTTTTTTCATATTTTAAATTTTTGATTTATTTTATTTATTTATTTTATTTATTTATTTTATTTATTTTATTTATTTATTTTTAAAATCCAAGTCATACAAGAGTCTATCCACTCTACATCACTACTTGGATTATCTATCCCGTAACCATGTCCACCTTTGGCATAAAAAAAAGATTCGACCGGAACTTTATTTTTTTGCAAAGCCGCTATAAACAAAATAGAATTTTGCACTTTAACTGTATTATCATCCACAGCATGCGTGATAAATGTAGGAGGTGTATCAGAGGTCACCTGAAGTTCATTAGAATATTCTTTAATTTTCTCCCCATTAACTGGTAGATTCGCTAATTTTTGTTCTGATGTTTTCCAATCACTCATAATTGTTTTCAATTCATTAGGAGCTAATCCTTCACCTATCAAATTATATCTTGACCCCATATGCGTCAAACTATCCGCCATACTGATAACAGGATAATTTAAAACCATAAAGTCCGGACGCAAACTGGTTTTTAGCGGATTGTCAATTAGTGCTTTTTGATAATGTGTCCTGGCTGTAGAAGCTAAATGTCCTCCTGCCGAATTCCCTTCAATACCAATTTTATTAGGATTGATTCCCCATTTTTTGGCATTCTCCCGAACCAACTGAATCGCACGTTGTGCATCCTGCAAAGGAACTATTTGTTTATTATAAACATATAGCGCATTTGGTAAACGGTATTTTAAAACAAAACCTGCAATTCCTTTTTCGTTTAATTTTTTCGCAATATCATACCCTTCATGGTCAATTGCTAAACCCGAATAACCTCCACCAGGACAAATAATAACTGCTATACCAGTAGCTTTACTTTTCTCTGGCAAAAAAACAGTCAAATCCGGACTAGCAACCCTCAAAACAAAATGAATCATTTTATTTCCTGATTGGAAAACAGCTGTTGTGTCCGTCAATCCTGCTATCTCTTTAGAATTAGGTACTTTTCCATTGTAAAGTGGAATTACTTTTTGAGCATTACTAATTGTAAAGCTCAATAAAAGGACTAAAATTGCTGCTTGTTTTATCATTTTTGAAAGATTTCAGGATATTTTCTAATAAAATACACTGGGGTACAACTCCAAGCGTGGCAATAACTGTTGACCAAAAATGCATTGTATGGAGATAAGAAATCGTTTTTTGGGTCGTAAACTTCCCAGAACGTATCCGCTCCTTTATTGACCATGTCACCCCAATAATTAGTAATGATATCTTTGGCTTCTTTTTTCATTCCCACTTGTATCATCGCCTCGATAACATAATGATATAAATACGGAGCTCCCGGATACACTACATTTTTTGTAGTTGGTAATGCTTTTAATGCTTTTGCGCCTTCAGCTTTTGTGGCAACACCGCTCAAAACCATCCAAGCTTGTGAGCAATAGGAAATTTGTTTGTCTTTTCCGCTTACAAATAATCCGCTTTTGGCATCGTATAAATTTTTGTGTGCCGCTTTTGTCATTTTTTCGATAAGAGCAGGCAATTCAGCTACTTCATTTTCTTTTCCTAGCATTTTAGCCAGTTCGTATGTGTTTTTGTAAGCCCAAATCACAACTCCCTGCAATCCGGCTTGCTTATTTAGACCATCTCTCCAGTCAAAAAACAACCACCATTCTTTATTGGCGCGTTCGTAATCCATCATGCCATCAGCCCCGATGTATTTTTTTGGAATTTCGATTTGATTTTTGGCTACTTGCCAAAGGTCTAAGGCCGTTTTTTTATCACCTGTAGCTACAAAATATTCTTTCAGCGCCACATTATAAATAAGGGCATAATCAAAAAGAGGATTGATTTGTGGATGCGGTGTAGGACGTTCAAACACATTGGAAGGCGCAACACCATCCTCATAACTCAATCCTGCCAACATATAAAGGCAATGTTTGGTAAGATTATGATTTTTGAAAGAATAATTATTAGCCAATGATTCTAAATATAAATCACCAATCCAAAGGCGTCTGTCGCGTTTTGGACCATCTTCATAAACGGTTTGCATACATTCTTTGAGTGTATTCAACCCAATTTGGTCAATTTTTTTTATTAATTCAGGTGTTGTCGCAGCCAAAGGTGCAGCTGGTTCCTTTACCGAAGTAGTCGCTTTTACAGAAATATCCGAAACTTTAAAATCAGAATATACCGAACTTCCCAATACTTCAATTTTCACATAACGAAACGCCACTCGGCGCGGTATGGTGATTGTATTAGGAACTTCAGATACAGTAACGATTTCGTCTTGCAACCAAGCACGGCTCAGTTGACCATTGTATGGATCAAAAGGTAAAGCAGCTTCGGCAGGAACTTCTGCAAAAGTAAATTTTAATCGTAAAGCCGCATCAGCAGCTCTTTTCATATCTTCAATCTTAAAAGTAACGAATCCAGTAAGGTGTTCACCAAAATCCAGCACCACACCTGATTGTTTCTTCATGGAACGCGTATACAAACTGTCCATAGGTTGCTTTGAAACAACTTTCCAACCTTGATATGCTTTTTCGTCTTTTACAACAGAAACAATACCAATAGGTCGTTTTACGGTTTCAATCAATTTAGGTTTTGTTGCTTCGGCAATGTCAAGCCATCCTGCTCTTTGTTTTTGGTAAACATCCTGTGCAAAAAGGCCTCCACTTACCAATAGACAACTCACCAGTACAATAGAGAAATATATTTTTTTCATTTTTAAAAATTAATTAAGAATTGAAAGTTACCTAAAAAACCAGGTAAGGCTTCATGCCGTACCTGGTTAATACTAAAACAAACAAACAAACAAACAAACAAACAATTTAAAAATTTGGTGATAACAATGACTCACTTGCTGGCAAAGGAAACAACAAATCAATTTTTGCAAATGCTGCCGGTGATGGATTTATTCCTGTTGGATAATAATACGTTTGTGGATTTGCTTTCATTCTTGCACCATAAGCTGCCATTACACTTTCGGCATTTCCCGTACGTACCAAATCTAACCAACGTTTGTTTTCAAACGCTAATTCCACACGTCTTTCTGCTAAAATTGCAGTACGTAAATTAGCCTGACCAATTGCTGTTGAATTAGCTAAACCTGCACGATTACGGGTATCATTTAAATAATGAGATACACTTTTCCCTTGTTCATTTAATGCTTCAGCATACAATAAAAGTACTTCAGCATAACGGTAAACAGGCCAGTTAGTACCTGTGATTCCAGCTGTAGCGTGTGGTTGTAACAATTTTTTGATATAAGGATATGTTATACCATCGCTTAAAGTTGTTGTTGCTATAGATATATTTTTTCTTAAATCTCCTGGCTCATAAGCTGCTAACATTTCTGGAGTAGGAATATTAAAGGCTTCAATATTAAGAGCTTGTGCATTAGAAGCTCCTGTAATTGAAGCAACTTGTGTCGCTGGCATTGGCATTGGTAACATCTCATAGATAAAACTGCTGGCATACCCTTCAGTTCCTTCTTTGTATTGTACTTCAAAAACTGATTCTGAATTGTTTTTGTTGTTTACTGAAAATACTGATGCATAATCCCCTAAAAGAGCGTACTCACCTGAGTCAATCACTTCTTTTAGAACAGTTTCTGCATTAGCCCAGTCTTTCTGAACTGCGTACACATTTCCTAATAATGTTTTAGCAGCTCCAGAAGTTGCTCTACCTGGTTCCTGTGCAGATTTTTTTGGCAATAATGTAGCCGCTTGAGTTGCATCGGTAATAATTTGAGCATAAACAGCAGCCACTTCTGAAAGTGGTAACGCCGCTTCTTCTCTCGTTGTAACCGGAGTTAAATGCAAAGGCACTTTACCATAATATTGAACCAAATCAAAATAGGCTAACGCACGTAAGAAAAGCGCTTGTCCTTTGATGTTGCTTTTAGAAGCTGCAGCAAAATCTACACCATCTATTGGTGCTAACACTTGATTCGCTCTTGCGATAATTTGAAAATCAGTAACATATTTAGCCGTAGACGCTGTGTTATTAGGGAGGTTAGAAAAATCTGAAATATTTTCAGGATCTGGTGCCCCTCGGTAACCAATACTATATATGTAACGGGTATTATCGGAGCGCATTTCACCCATAACCCAAGCTCCTTGACCTGCCGCTCCATTATACAAAGTTCTTAAAGGAGCATAAGCACCATTAACTGCCTGTTGAAAATCAGCTTCTGTTTTATAAAAAGTAGCAGTACTTAGAGACGTTTCAGAAGGCAATTCTAAGAAATCAGAATTGCAAGAACTTAGAAACAAGCTCAATGATAATGCGGTAATTAGTATCTTTTTCATGATATTTTAATTTTTTAATTATTTAAACCTAGGCTTTAAGTTATTATGCAGTTTATACTTGAAATAAATCTTATACAAAATACTTAAAGCCTTAGTATATAGTTTTAGTTTAGGTTATTAGAATCCAACATTTATACCGAATGTAAGCGTTCTTGGTACTGGATAGGTTCCCCAATCCATTCCTAAATTAAGCGTGCTTCCTCCAACACCATTTGCTGATGAACTTACTTCTGGATTAGATCCTCTGTAATTTGTAAAAGTATATAGTTGTTGTACTGAACCGTAAACACGAGCAGTTTTGAAAAATTTACCATTTGTAGGGATATTATATCCTAAAGTAATATTTTTAATAGCTAAATAAGAACCATCACTCATGAAATGTGTACTTGCCCAATCACGTTCCATATAAGTAGCAACAGTAGTTGTTCCATAATGGCCATCCCCAGGATTAGCTTCTGAACGCCAACGGTTTTTAACATCTTTCAATACATTGAATACACCATCTAAGTTAGTAGTTCCTTGATCCGTCAATACCATTATATCATTTCCAAAAGAACCAGAGCAAACAATTGATAAATCGAAATTTTTGTAATTAAATGTATTTGTCATTCCAAGTAATGCTTTTGGAAATGGATTTCCAATAACCGTACGGTCATCATGATCACCACCAAAAGTAATAACACCATCCCCATTTACATCTTTGTATTTTATAGTACCAACATGAGAATCAGCTGCTTTTGGGGAACTATCAAATTCCGCTTGATTTTTATAAACACCTTCTTGAATCAAACCGTAGAATTGTCCTAATGGTTGACCTACTTGAGTAATCGTTCCAGAAATATTTCCAAACCCTCCGTAGATACGATCAATACCATCCGCTAAAGCCAATACTTTGTTTTGGCTGAATGAAATGTTTAAGTTAGTGCTCCATTTGAATTCACCTGTCAAGTTTTTAGTATTTAAACTAAATTCATGTCCCCAGAATTTAATTTCACCTACGTTGTCATTGAAATTTGTAAATCCTGATTCTTGCGGTACTGCAACGTTATACAATAAATTAGTTGTGTTTTTAGTATAAAAATCATACCCAAAACGAATGCGATCATTAAATAATCCTAAATCTATACCTAAATCTAATTGACTTGTAGTCTCCCAACCTAAGTTAGAATTACCCAATGAAGATACTGCAGCACCACTGGCAACTGTATTACCAAACACTGAATTTGATGAATTATTAATCAAAGCATATTGTGTATAATTTCCAATATTATTATTCCCAATAATACCATAACTAGCTTTCAATTTTGCAAAAGAGATTGCTGGTATTTTTTTAGCAAAATCTTCTTCTGAAATAATCCAACCTGCTCCAACTGATGGGAAATTTCCCCAACGATTATCTGAACCAAAACGAGAAGAACCATCACGACGAATAGCTGCCGTTAATAAATACTTTCCTTTATAATCATAATTCACACGAGACAACAAAGAGGTCAATGCCCATTCTTGCGTATCAGTAAAAGTTTGTGTACGATCAATATTCAAAGCAGACTGAATAGTATGAATACGGTCATCAGGGAAGTTTGTAGCTTTGATTTGAGATAAATCTAAGCGAAAGTTTTGATTGGTGTACCCAACTAATACTTCTAGATTATGGTTCCCAAAACTTTTTGCATAATTAGCAGTATTTTCATTTAACCAAGACATATATTTAGTATCCGTATTAACTGCACTTGCCACAATAGGAGGCATTGTAGCAAATAAAGTAGATGCAGTCGATGGGTTGAAATTTTTAAATGCTGAATTCCCTAAATCTACATTGAATGTTGATTTCAATACTAAACCTGGAATTGGTTCATATTGTACTTTAGCATTAGACAAAATTCTAGATGTTTTTGTCTCATTTGTAATTTCTTTAGCAGCACGGTACCAGTTTGGCGTAGAAAAAGCACCGTCAACTGACAAAGGCAATGTACCATCTTCGTTTACATATGAAGCTGTTGGCCATGTTAACATAGCATTATTAAACAAACCGCCTGGAACTGCACCTAAATAACCCGCATAAAAAGCCCCGTCTGAACTTGGAGTATTGTTGATGGAATAACTTGGAGCGATATTGAAACCTATTTTAACTTTATCCGATACTTCATATTCTGAATTGATACGCAAAGAGTAACGTTTAAAGTTAGAATTAATCATTATACCGTCTTGATTAAAAATTCCAAGAACAGCTGAAGTACTCAATTTATCTTTATTGGATGCTATCGAAAAGTTATAACTTTGCATAGGCGCAGTTCTCAATAATGCATTGTACCAATCCGTTGATTTTCCTTCGTATTGAGAAGGATTTTGAAATTTAGCTGGTACTGGCTGACCTAAATCTTCATAATATTCTTTTTGAAACTGAGCAAATTCAACAGCATTCATCAAATTAGGACGACCTTGTTGAGGAGCAGTTTGTGTTCCAGTAAAGATATTGAAACTCGTCGTTGTTTGATTTTTCTTGGCTTGTTTTGTAGTGATTAACACTACACCATTAGCTGCTCTAGATCCGTATAAAGAAGTTGAAGCAGCATCTTTTAAAACGGAAAGATTTTCAATCTCATCTGGATTAATACCACTGATGTCTCCTACGATAGGAAAACCATCCACTACATATAAAGGATCACTTCCTGCAAGTAGAGAAGCTTGACCACGAATTCTAATAGCCATTCCACCTCCTGGCTTCCCAGTAGTTTGATTGATTTGTACACCCGCTAATTTTCCTTGCAACTTTTGAGTTATTTGAGCTACTGGAATGTCTTTTAATTCTTTAGCATTTAAAGTCTGTACTGAACCTAATGATTTCTTCTTAGTCTGACTACCATATCCTACAACAACTACCTCATTCAAGACTTTGTTGTCTTGTTCAAGAGAAACAATGATTGAGGTTTGATTTCCCACTGCTACACTTTTAGTAGTATAACCCAAAAAAGTAAATTCTAATGTTCCTTTATTTCCTGCATCAATTTTAAAAGAACCGTCAAGATCAGTATTGGTTCCTTTATTAGTTCCTTTCACCAAAACATTAACACCTATAAGTGGTTCATTTTTTTCATCAGTCACTTTTCCCTGAATAATTTGTTGTGCCATCGCTTGGGTACAGAATCCCAAATACAACACCAATGCCTTAATCAGGAACAGGGCAACTCGATGTTGTTGTAAAAACTTCTTCATTTTCTGGTTTTTTTTAGTTAGTATTTATTTATTCTTGGATTTTTTTATACATAACATATTTTTATGTTTTATATATTTCAAATTTAACAATACACTTTCTAACAACTGTCCTACGCAATCGTAATAGAAATAGTCGTTTCAATTCTTTTTATTTATTATAATAATCAAAATTAATAATCAAAACAGGTATGAAAGACATGCATTGTCAATAAAAACGGGAGATTACAGTTTTTTTTAATTTCAAAAAAAAACACCATAAGTAGTTGATATTATATAATTTAAACACTACAAATCCTAATTAAAACACATAAAGAGGGAAGTTTGTGTGTTTTTAGAATTTAAATATATATGTATAAAAATATATTTTTGTTTAAGTAATAATGGCATAAGATTTTAAAGACGAAATGTTAAAATAATATTCTTAAAAAAAACCAACAAAACTGTTACAACTAATAAAAACAAAAAAGAGATGAAATCAAAATTTTCGTTTTGATTTCACCTCTTGTGAGTTTAGTTTTAAAAAATTATATTTTAAACGGTCTTCATAATTCCAGTTCTAATTACTACTGGTCCTATCAATCCAGATTCTAATAACGGAGAATCTTTCGTATGATGTTTCCAAGTCGTAAAAGTGACACGACCATCATCTGGCTTTGGTTTTCCTTCTTTATACCAGTCTGGCAGTGTTTCAATAGCACCAGTGGTTAGGACTGCAAAATTATCTCCTTTGTCAGCAGTCTTGAATTTATTACTATCTTCAACAAAATCATCGCCGATTAGTCGATTTGGCCAAAGATTCGTAACCTTTACTTCTAGATTATTTACCCCAGATTTTATAGCATCTGTAATATCAACCAAATAGGGACGGCTCCAAAGAATACCTAAATTTTTACCATTCACAATTACCTCAGCTAATACTTCAACCCTTCCTAAATCAAGAAAAAATCGCTTCTCTCTTGAAACTTCATTTGAAGGTATACTAAATGCATTTTTATAAATTGCAGTACCTGAAAAATATTTTACACCATCTATCGAATGGTTGTGAAGAGAACTTAGTTTAGGTAACGAAATTTTTTCAGGAGCTCCCATTTTTGAAGGAAAGTAAACATCCCAAACTCCTGAAATTGTATGAGCAGTCCCGATACCTGAAATCGAAACCTCAGATTTTTTGTTTACGTTATTTGTAAGCTGATACCTTCCATTTTCCCAAAATAATAAGCCTGAATTTACTTGGTTTGTAGGTTCAACAATTCTATTCCATTTAGAACTTGTATTTGGTAAAACAGAAGCTAATTCTTTTATTTTATTTTCGTTTAAATCTTCGGTAAATAATTGTGGTGTTGTCATATCACCGTTATAATATTGTCCGCCTTCATTTAAATAGGATTCTCCTATGCCTGGATGAATATTTTTACCCTGTTGAACTCCTTTATTAATCATAACTCCATTCACATAAACTGTAGGAATTCCATCTTTATAAACAAGGGCTAAATGACTCCAACCAGAAATACTTACTGGCGCAGCAAGAACCATAACTGGATTCTCACTACCATGTTCCCATACTGCAACTCCGTTTCTACCTACCGTTAATCCAACTGTTGCGTGGCCTTCACCATAAAGATTCTTACCAGAAGTTGGATAAATAGCATGATAATCGGTCCAGGGATCTTTAACATATTCCATGTAATTCTTAGTCCCCAACATAATATCTAGTTCCGGTTTTACCCAAAAACTAATTGTAAAATTATCCGTAACTTCTTTGTACAATTTACGTTGTACGAATGGGAATGCGGATGTTCCTAAAACCTCAACATTTTCTTTACTAACAGATACTATACTATCACCTGCTGGTTTCGAACGAAATATTAAAAATATAGAACCATACGGATCTAATGTTAATGGTACTCGAATGCCCCCATCAATAAATTGATAAACAGAAAGAGCCGTTATCGTTCCCGTTTTTGCATCCCATAATTCGGGAATTCTACCATTTACTCGTAATGTACAAACAATCTCTTCTGTCGTTCTTCTTTGGTTTGCTATAAAATAAACTTGAGAATCATCAATTACACGATGAATGTAAATTATAGGAGCATCACCACTTTGAGACGATACTTCAAAATCAGGATTTAAATTAACTATTTCTAAAATCTGTTTTATGGATTGACCCCAAAAAACGCGTCCTTTTCCAACAATATGGTCTATTGTTTCCTCTCCTTTCTTACCCCAAATTGTATCACAAACATTTTGAAATTCATCCTCTATTCCATTATAATCACGAAGTCCCGGCGTTCTTTCAGGTCTTGCTCCTACCATAATCATTCCTTGGTTTACTAAATCAAGAATCGTATTTAAAAATGGCAATGTTATTGTTTTATAGTCCTGTAATACAAACAATTGATAATTCATCCCATCAGGCAATACAATCCTGCTGTTTACTATTTTTACTCGCTTTTTAATAGTTTCAGCATTTATCAAATCATAATCATATCCAAAAGGAGGAATAGGATTTAATGCTTCCCGATTTACAGTAGTATAAACACCCGCATCTTCACCTGAGAAATAAATTAAATCCGCTACTAAAAGACCTTGTTGCAATAAGGCTTGGCAACGCCATAAATAACCCAACCATGCTTTACCTTGTTCCCACCAAGTGTTAGTTCGGTCAAAATGAATCCCCCAAGGTCCCATTGTCATCCCTGGAAATGCTGTTGGATGAGGTTGATGTGCAAACCGGTGTATAATCATTCTGTTTACCCCTTGCGTAAAAGCTTTGTCACCAACTGCTTTCATGTGAAAAGGATATTCCTGCCAGCGTGCAGAACCCGGCTCGGAAGTAAATGATTCTGCGCCAACGATGCTTTGACCATTTACGTGAGCCACTGAAGCGGCCAATTTAATTGTTCTTCGCATCGTTTGATTATTCTGAAAAATCGCAGAAAGCCCGTTCCAGAATTCACCCATATTAGAATCGGCACGGGAACCAATTTGCATTTCTTCCATTGGGCCACGATCGTAGGGCTGTATAAAAGAAATTATTCCGTTATTATTGCACAATTCATCAAATCTCCCATAATAATTATCCGCAATCATATCTCCTTGCGTACGTCTAAAATCCCAAAGAAACCTTTCGGTAGTATCTACACTGTCAACAATTCTACCTGTGATTGCAGGGAGATATTTTAAAAGGCTGTAACCATTGTTTTTTTCAAATGATGTTTCAAATCCCGGTGTCCAGTTTTGCATTCCTACTTCAAAACTGTCAATTTCCAGCCCCATTTTTCCTGTTTTTACCATTGGTCCAATTACAGGTAACAAAATGTCCATCATTTTACTGAAATGAAAATCAATTGCCTTTTTACTGTACTTATCACATTCGAGACCAATTCCTGAATCTGGTGCAGCTCTGTTCACTTCACCATTTGTAGTATGACCAATACGAAGAATCGTCCATTTTCCTTGTGGTGCTTTCCAATTTAAAATACCGTCATCTGATACATTGGTAGTGATATCAATTACCTTATCACTAGGAATCATGTTTATTCCTGGGTCATTAATAGCTCGTTTTCCTGTTCCATTATAAACAAAATTGGCTCGTTTTTCCCAGTCTGTAAACTTCTTTAATCCAGAGAAATTGATTTGTCCGTAACTTCTTGCCTCCGTGGTTCTTAATCGAAAATATTTTCCACTGATAGCAGGAAATTCAGCAGCAATCATGTGAGCACTGCCTTTTGGCGCAAGCGGATCGTCACTACCTGATTTAATTTCAGTAACTAAGCTAAAAATCAAACCATCCTCTGAAACTTCAAGTAAAATAGGTTCTTCTGCTTTCGTGCTAGAAGAATCATAACCTACAGAAGCAGTTAAAAATGAAATGTAACCCGCTTCATAAGAATTGTTAAATTCAAATAATAACCAAGCTTCATTTTTTATTGGTTTTATAATTACAGACTCACTATTGCCTGTTAATTTTTTTAAATCAATAGTTCCTTTAGCATCACTGACTTTTTTTACCAGTTCTTCAATAGCTCCTTCTCCTTGCAAGGATGGGTAAGCAATCACTGCCACATCCTTATAATAATCTAATTTATGAGAAGGCTTTGGCAACAGTTTATTAATTGTTTTTCCTCCCGAAACATACGATTCACTCCAAGTAACTACTTGCATTGAAATATCCGGAGTTATCCATGGACCACCACTGGAAGACCAACCCGGGCAGTTATGCATAGTATATGCCATGCCTAAACGTTCCGCTTCAGCTATAGCAAACTTTTTCATATCAACCCAATCATCACTCAAATATTCCAAGGGTCCTTTAGGAATACCTGTACCGGCATCAAAGTTAAAAACCCCTCCTATCCCTACTCTTTTCATGGCTTCAAGATCCATAGTAATCCCTTGCTTTGTTACTTGACCATTCATCCAAAACCACATGGTATAAGGTCTTGCAGCAGCAGGTGGATTGATGAAACTATTTTCAAGACCAGAAATAAACTGCGGAGTAAAAGCATGCACTATACCTGTAGGGGTTATGAGTGTAATTAGCCCAGCAGAACCACTTAATTTAAGAAAATCACGACGTTTCATATTCACTTGATTTTATTTCAAAGAAGGTATGCTTCACATAATCTTTCTTTGATTTTTTTAATATATTTTTATTAAACCTTTTATTTTAGCAATGAAATCTACACAACAATTACTTTATATTCCTAATAAAATCTTATATAATTAACATACTTTCACTACTTCCATATTCAATAATTGTCCTAATTTTTCAATTTTTGAACTAATATGACCTACCCCTACTGCACAATGGTGTGCAGGACCATGGCTATTCCAATCGTTAACAAATTTTCGCGCTCCGATTGAAAATTTATAACGGCTGTTCGTATTCCCGATTTGTAATATAGGGCCCGCTACAGATTCTCCTTCAGCAACTAGCAAAAGTAATTTTCCATTATCCGATTCTACTACTGAAAGTAACGTCACTGGACCATTCTTAACAGACATTTCAACAGACAAACCACTACCCACTTTTCCATGATAAACACCTAGTGGACGAACTTTCGTTTTTCCTTCGGCAATTGCAATGTGACCTGGACCATCGTGTCCCATCAGTACTACATCCGCTGCAAAATCCATAGCATAATATTCCGTAAAAGATCCTCCGGCACCAAAACCATCCATAATTTTCATGGCTTGCGCATTTTTTATTTCATATTCACCTGCAACAGGAATACCATTGGCTGTTAATAATGAATTTCCCAAAATAATGGAAGCAATTGCATTTTCGTTTTCAATATTGCCTGTGCCTTTATAATAATAGGCCATCGAGCCCAACTGATGTTCTTCAACCAACTTATCTAATGCCACCGAAGTAATCGCAGAATTTAGTAAGTCCGCTGCGGAACAATCTGATTGAACGTCAAAAGTCTGTTGGAATAACGCAACTCTTTGTTGCGCTTCTTCTTCTGTAACATTTTTTCTATGTGAGACTAATTCTTCCACTTCCAATAATTCAATATGACCACCAAAATGAGCATATTGTTGCGTCAAATCAGTATAAATATCTAACATTCCGCTGTAGTAGTGTCCCATACACCCCATACGATTGTAAAACATGGTATGCGCTACTTTAGCTGCTTCTACCCATTGAATAATTTCATTCCAACATTCTGGGTCATTATCCAACATCCCCGTTATTTGATGAAACTTAACCCCTGTTCTTTTGAATACATTAGCAATTTCAGGAACTGGGCAGGCAGAGCAATATGCTAGCCATTCTCCAGTCATTTTAGTACGGTCAGTCATCGCATTAAAAGAGGTAAAATCTATAGCTGCTTCCGGCACCAAATTAAGGATGATTACTGGGACTTTTGCACGTTGCACAACTGGTAAAACAGTTGAAGATAAAGCATACGTAGTGACATATAAAAAAATAATGTCTACATCTTCTGTCTTAAATAATTTACCCGCATCAAATGCCTTGTCTATAGTGTCTACCAACCCTGCATTAACAACATTTGGGTTTATTTCTTCCAGCTTATTTTGTACTTGTAAAACATACCCCTCCAAACGTTCTTTTAATCCATCAAACTGCGGCCAATACGTATCCAGTCCAATACCAAAAAGGCCTATTTTCATTCCGTTATTTTTCATTACTATTTATTCATTATAATTACTTCGTTTCTATTTTTAGAATTCAATGTTATTTAGATTAGAACTAAAAATTTAATAACAAATCAATTATTCTTCAATTAAATAGATCTAATTGGAGAATAATTGATTTTAAGAATTTATGACTGCCCATTAATTCTTTTACAATTAAAGGAATCAAATCTAATGCATCAAAAACTACTTATTTTACCTCTATAACTGCTACAGAAAATGGTTTAAGCGTAACTTTGTTATCCATTAACTGAGACTCTGCTGGTGGATTTTCACCGGTAGTCAAATCTACATAATGCACTACCCCCCCTTTTGCTTCAACTGGCAGGATAATTTGCGTTTCCTTATTTATCTTATTAATAAGTAAAATTCTTTTTCCTCTTTTTGTAATAATAGCCTGTGAAGTTATTGACTCTCCTAACATCCCTTTTCCGGTAAAAGAAGTAGTAACCAATTTATCACCAGGACCAAAATTATCTACAAGCAATTTCAGTACCCAATACCTTGCATTTGGTTTTCCGTTTTCCCAATTCATCATACTTACATCTGGAAACTGAGTAGGATAACCAACTAATTGAGACTCCCCAGCTACATCAATTCCAATCTTTGTTAATTCGAGAAAAATATGGGCATACATAGCACCCGCCAAATTCCAATACCCATCTGCTATTGGTCCTGATTCCATTGGTGAGCGTAGAATAACACCTATTTCATTAATCATCGTAAAGGTATTTGGGGCAAGACGTTTTCTTATACTTTCTACATAGCGCACTTTATTCAAAAAGGCATCTGCTTTATCAAAAAATGTATATTGATATTCATTTATTGATTGTCCTTCCACTGAAGGCATAGAATAATGATGATAAGAAATACCTTCTAAAGGAACGCCTGGTTTATGATTTTTTGGATTTAGAAAATATTCAAAATATTCTGGATTATTTGTTTGTGCTACTGAAATACCTACAAATTTTGTTTCAGGAGAAACCTTCTTAAGCTCAGTAACAATAGCGTCATACATTTTAGTGTATAACTGTGGTGAAATACTATGCTCAAAGTCTGGTTCATTTAATACTTCCCAATGCGATATTTTGTAAAAATGTCCTGACTTGTGAAATACACCCAACTCATCAGTAAATCCTCCTTTAGTATACCAACTCAATAATCTGGCAAAATAACCAGACAACTCCTTCATACTTGGGTCCCTAAGTTCTATCCCTTGATTATAATTCCAAGAGGTTTGATATGGATCTTCCGGATATTTTACTTCTGAACTAGTTTTCCACATCCAAGCTGGAGTAGTACTGAAATTAATCACTACAGGATGTCCTTTCGTCGCTTCCATGATTGATTCCATAGTGCTATCCAAAAGTGAAAAATCCCAAAAAGTTTTATCTTTTGTTGGTGGCTTTAATTCTGCTACAGCCATTTTAGGATAAGGAAACCACGGAACATAACGAACATAATCAGCACCCAAATCTTTTAATGCTTTAAAGGTTTGCTCATGTATTGGCGATCCTTTGCGAACCATTGGATTTTCTACTACCTGTAAAGTAGGAGTAGTTTTAGTTATTGACACTGTCTTGTTCCAATCAACTTTTACAGAATCGATTTTATCTTGCGCATAACTACTGATACAAATCAGCGTTAGAGAACATACGGCTATTATTCCCGATTTTTTTTTCATCAGTTTAATTTATTATGGATTAATTTTAAATATTCTTGATGCTAATTCATTCACTATAGAAATGTGATAATTCAACTTTTGTTAGTCTTTTTTATACATAACACAGTAAATACTTAATTAACTGCACCAAATATATTTATTACAAACACCATGTTTATAAGGCATATTGATATTATGATAGTACTTTTTGATATTTTATTATCTTTGCGTATGGAAAATTATCAAAAGTATTTACCCGTAAGCCCTGATGATCTTAGTTGGGGTCTTTCTGTATTGAATGCCGGAGCCAATAGCATTAAAAAAAATGAACCCTATCCGTCAAAAAATCATCCTTTGCACCATTATTTCAATTGGAATAATGGGCGTGTATTAGACGAGTATCAACTTATCTATATTTCAAAAGGAAGCGGCCATTTTGAATCAGCCTCTTGTAAAAAAATTAAAGTCAGTGAAGGAACTATTATCTTGCTTTTCCCCGGAGAATGGCATCGCTTTAAACCTGATCCAGATACTGGATGGGATGAATTTTGGGTAGGATGTAAAGGTACAATCATCAAAAATATGGAAATCCGGAAATTCATTAATCGCTTTACCCCCGTATTGCAGGTTGGTATGAGTGAACGAATTATATCCCTCTTTTCTGAAATCATTGAAAAAGCAAAAACGGAAAAAATGGGCTATCAGTTTTATATTTCTGGCATGGTACTGCACCTTCTGGGTTTAATTCAGTACAAAGTAAAACAGCTAGACCAAAAACCGAGTGACCATACCGAAAATATTATTACCAAATCACAAGTGATGCTACGCAAAATTGTTGATCAAAATGTCAGAATGGAAAATGTAGCGGAAGAACTAAATGTTAGTTATGCATGGTTTCGCAAAGCTTTTAAAAATTACACTGGTATTTCCCCAAAGCAATATTTACTCCAACTTCGAATCGAACAAGCAAAAATTATGTTATCGGACAATTCGAAACCAGTTAAAGAAATTGCTTTCGAACTTAATTTTGAATCCGCCAGTTTTTTTTCCAAACAATTCAAACAAAAAACCGGTAAGACACCTGCTATGTATCGTATTGTAAGAACAAAAGAAGGATTAACACGTTGATTTAGAATTACCAGCTATATTATAAAAATCAATATTTTATATTTTCAAGAATTATTAAAGTTATAAAACTAAAAAAGGTGAAACCAAACTATATCTTTTGGTTCCACCTTTTTAAAATTAAATTCTAATTATTTCAAATCATTCGAAAGAAATGATTTTTTATTTCACTGATAAAACAGTCACAGTGCTCAATAATCCTGACGGTAACAATGGAGCGTCAGCTTTGTAAAATGGCATAGTAGTATAGGTAATTTTCTTAACTACTCCCGGTTGTGCATCTCCAATAAGTCTATTTACCCAAAGATTCGTCACTTTTATCACCAATGTATTTTTTCCAGGTTTTAAAATACCTGTTGCATCTACTCTGAATGGTTTTTTCCAAACAATTCCTAATGATTTTCCGTTAACGATAACTTCGGCTAGGTTTTTCACCTCTCCAAGGTCAATCCACAATTGTCCTTGATTTTTAAACCAGCTTTTTGGAGCATCAATTGTTTTCGAATAGGTTCCAGTTCCTGAAAAATACTTCACTCCTGCATCTGAATTATCTGTCCAAGAAGTTAACTTATCCGTTGTAATTTCTGAAGGTGCCCCTCTTTCTTTTTGGAAACTCAAATTCCAGTTTCCTTCCACAGCAGCTAATTTAGTTTCGGTTGTTGCAGGTAAAATTTGTGCTGTTGTAGTGGCATTGTCTTTAAAAACAACAAATACAGCGTCATTAGGTACTAAATGCAAAGCAACTTTAGTGCGACCATCTGCAAAAGAATAAGAAGCCGGCTCAGTTTTTCCTGTTTCAGGATGCCAAATTTCTACTGTTTTCCCAGAAACCCTAAAAGTGGCTTCAAGATTTTCAGTTCTGTCATTACGGTTGTTTACCCAATACAATTCCTGCTCCGGTAATTCACGGTGAACATATAATAATTGAGTATCAGCCTGAGGTTTAGCGTATTCAAAATCAGGTTTAACTGCTAAAGCAGCTAACACTTTTTCGATATTTTCACCAGTATATACTTTTCCGTTTCCAATAGATTTCACTGTATTTTCAGCACCCCATAATTCATTTACTACTGTATTAAAGGCAGTCAAATCATCCTTTAAACTTGGCGTCCCAATTGGTTTAGGTCCTACAACAATTGCTCCTGCATTTACTAATTCACTAATTTTATTAGCAACTTTTAAGGTCATTTGTCTGCTATTGGCATCCAATGCCAAAACTTTATAATGCATTCCACTTGGTGTAACAATTTGTCCATTTTTTACAGAAAGTAAATTAAGTAGTGCATCCGCATTAACAAAATCATAATTATAACCCACAGGTATATTCGGTTGTTTTTTACCAAAAAGTGAGGTAATATTATTATCTTCTCCATAATAATAGATGATGTCTGCTACAAATTTCCCTTGTTGAAGTAAATAAGAACTTCTTGCCAAATATTTCGTCCATGCTGTTGCTTGTTCAGCCCAAGTTTCGTGACGGGTAAACCACTGTCCGAATGGTCCAAGACCAAGACCCGGAACGTGCTCATCTGATGGTTGATGTACCGAAGTATGAATTACAAAACGGTTTAATCCACTGGCTAATTCCATATCAGCAGTTGGTTTCAAACGTTCTGGAGAAAAAGCAAAAGAATTTCCAATTGCTGTTAGCGACTCTGCAGCTACCAGATTTTGTCCATAAAGATGTGCCACTGAAGCCGATTCACGAATATCAACATTAAAAGTCTTACCATCTCCTCCTATACTGCCCGGTGTCCACATGGCTCCCATAGGAATATCAGCATTTCGTTTTACTTCCATACCATCTGCAATTAAGGCACGACCACTTTCATGAGATTCAGAATAACGCTTCATACCACGTTCATGTAATAAGGTAGTTAACTGATCATAATGGTATTCAGATAACATTTCACTCAATGTTTTACGATAATCCCATAGAAATTTTTCACTTGCTTCTGAGCTTTTAACAATCTGACCCGTCAATACAGGCATCCAAGGCGCTAAACTATACCCTCTTCGGTTGGCAAACTCAGCCGGCAAATTTTTTGTCCAGTTTTGTGCTCCGGCTTCCCAACTATCCGTAACAATGTATTGCAATCCTCCTTTATCTCCCATCAATCCTCCGGTTGCATTTTGATATTGGTCCAGGTAATTTTCAAAATATGCTTTTATGGCTACCGGATCTAATTTGTCAACTTCAAAACCTGTTGCTTCTGGCGAAGCGGGATGATTGGTAATTCCTAATAAAGAAAAACCAAAACGAACAATTTTCCAATTCCCTGCCGGTGGCGTCCAGTTCAATGTTCCATCAGCATTCAATTTACCTGATAAATCAATTACATTTTCCAATGCAATTCCATCAGTGCTTGGAGTACCATCGATGTCGATATTTGTGACAGGAGCAAAAGCGGCTTTCTCTTCGAATCGATCAATTTTTGTATTGCTATGCAAAACAATCTCTGCAACATCTGTTCCTGGCGAAGGTTTTGGAGCTTCATTTGACCCCATCATCGCTGCAAAACTAAAAATAGGAGGAGGATTTTTAAAAGTAACTCTGAAATATTTTGCAGTTGTCGCTGAAAAATTAATAGTTAGTTGTACCATTCCTCCTGCCGGGATAAAAGTAACTTTTTTGAAATGAACACCATCATCACTAACTTCAAGAGAACGTGTATCCGCTTTATCTCCAAAAAGACCAAAAGGTCCTTTATCTCCTCCTCCTACTACAGTTATTCCTTTGAACGTTTGTGGTTTTTCAAAAGCAAATTGTATCCAAGCACTTTCGTCATTGTTTGTGGAAGGCAGCAAAATAGCTGTTCCTAAGTCTCCATCTGTAAGTTGGTTAATCGTAAAATTCCCTCCACTTGAGGTAATCTTTGGTTTTAAATCGCCTAAATTAATTTCTGCATCCGGTAATTTATATGCCATAAGACTGATGTCTTCATAATAATCAGCTGGAGTTGCTACCGGTTCTCCCATAGGCATTGCTTCAAAGAAAGGAATGTTTTGGAATGGTCCTGTTTTAGTAGGCGCTTTTGGCACAACCCCGGTGAATTTCTTTCCGCCTTTTACACGAATTTCACTCCAAACTAATTTTTTCATTCCATCTTTAGGAGCAACCCATGGTCCGCCACTTTCACTCCATCCCGGTGAACCAGCAATCGCCATTTCCAGTTTTAAGGAATCAGCTAATTTTGTGGTAAACTGAAAAGCATCCTTCCACTGAGGTGTCATATAGGTCAATCTCTTTTCTACAATTTGTGGAGTTGCTAAAGCTGCATCAAAATTCATAAAACCTCCTATACCTATTCTATTCATCCACAAAAGATCTTTGGCTATGCCATCTTTAGAAATATTACCATTCATCCAATGCCACCATACACGGGGCTTTGCAGAATTTGGAGGTGTTGTAAACTCTTTTAATAAGTTATCGCTCTTATTTTGAGCATAACCAGAGCTACAGGCAAGCATCAAAGAAAATGCTGCTATTAATCCCGAATTTTTTTTCATATTTGAAATTTATATAGATTGAAATTTATTTTAATTTTTACAAAAAGAGATATTTAAAAAGTAACCACCATTTGTATTGAAATTTTCCCTTTTTTAATACTGAAAAAATATTCTCTTTTTAAAGAGAAAAATACAATTGCTGTTCTTTTTTGTAAATTAAAGAAATATCAAAAACATAACTGTCCTACTCAATCGTTATCGTAAATTGCTTTTTGATTACTTTTTTTATTATTTCTGATAAAATTTATTTATTGAAAATAGTAAATAAAAAACCAACTCATCTTTAGGAGAAGAGTTGGTTTTAAAATATTTAAATAAAGGCAATTGATGTAAACTAAAGCATATTTAAATCAATCAAATAATTCATTCCGAAGTTTTTATTTGTCAAAAGAATATTTACCAAACATTTTTTATTGTTTGCTGATATTCGTCGTCGAGCGTTTCTTTGTATGACAGTATTTTGGTAACTTCTAAACGGGTATTTTCAGAAAAAACTAATTCTTTAGAAACAATCCCTTCTAAATTTGTTGGATAATAGGATGGAAAAACAGCAATTCCAATTCCTACATGTACTAATCCTACCAATAATTCAACATTAGAAACTTCCTGAACTATATTAGCATCTCTGGAGAAACCTACATTTCTACAATATACTTCTATATCTTCTAAAATTGCGGGACATAAGTCTTTAGTTAACTCAACCCATTTGTCATTACGGAGCTGTTCAATTTTAATTTTTTGGTATTTTGCCAGTGGATGGTTTTTAGGCATAATGACATTAAGAAATTCATTCTGGAAAACCTGATAATCCAAACCTTTAAAAACCAGCGGTAAAGTAGTAATTCCAATATCGACATTTCCTTTAAAAAGCGCTTCTTGTACTGATATCACTGTTGAACACTCTACTATTTTGAAAGTGGTATCAGGAAACTTCAGCTGTAGCTTTTGTAACACGGCAATAACCTCACTAGTGGGAGACATTTTAGGTATGCCCAGTTTCAATTGTTTATTCTTCTCGCTATTGATCTTGGCACTTTTTAGTGTTCGATCCAGTAAATCTATTACACGGCTTACTTCTTTCATTAAGTAAGCACCCGCTTCAGTCAATTCAACTTTTCTATTATTAACCCGTTTTGCTTTGTCAAAAAGTTCAAAACCCAACTCGCTTTCTAATTGTTGAATTTGGTGCGTTAAGGCTGGTTGAGTAATATTTAATTTTTCAGCAGCTTTACCAAAATGCAATTCTTTTGCAACTACCAGAAACGATTTTAATTTACGTAATTCCATTAATATTGTATTATAAAGATCCTCTAAGAATCAGTTCAAACGGATTTTCGATATGTTCTTTCGAAGAATTTAACACCAGTTGTGCCGCAGATTTTCCCATTGTAGCAAAATCAGTTGAAATGGTAGTAAGTCCATTCATGATAAATTTTTTGAGAGGTGTTTCATTATAAGAGATTACCCCAACTTGCTCCCCTACAGTTAAATTCAAGGTGATGATTTTATCCAAAATTTTCACTAAATCTTCTTCCATTAAATTAATATATACTTCTCCCTCATTTACTTCTTCAAGATCCAGATCATGCACAATTTTATAATTAAAAGCATAACTGTAACAAAAATTTTTAAACCCTTTTATAATCTCATCTGGAAAATAACTATTGTCAGGAAAAATTAATTTTATGGTATGGTATTTACTCAAAAGGTCTAAAGCTTTGCTGAGCGCATTGTAAATATCTTCTTCGAAATTCTCGTAAACAGCACCATAATTCCCTGTAATTCCATCTATTTTTTTACCTACGATAATTAATTTTTCTTTTGGAATTTCTTCAATTAACAATTGATATCCCTCTGCTTTTTCAATAAAATGGGGAATGATAACATAATGGGTATATACACTTTTTTGTTGGTTCAATAATTTTTTAAACAAACCATAATCATTATTATAAATATAAAAATCAATAGCAGCTTTTTCTCCCAAAGTCTCTACAAAGGCATCATAAATAATTTTCTTATGTGCACTCAATTTATTAAACATCAGGAATATTTTCAAATCTTGTGAAATATCTGTATTCGCAATAAAGTAGCCTTTTCCATGAAAAGCTTCTAAAATACCCATTTTTCTTAATTTATTATATCCTTTTTCAATCGTAACCCTAGATATTTCGTATTGAAAACTCAATTCATTGATAGACGGCATAGCATCCCCTTTTTTAAGAATACCTTGCTTTATGGCATTCAAAACTGCATTGACTAGCTGCTGGTACTTTGGAGTAGCAGAAAGTTCATCAATTCTGAGGCTATCAATTTTTGACATTTTTTTCATACGAACTTACTTTTTTGTATTTTTAAATCATGATGATTCAAATAAATTTTAAATTATTTGGAATCAAATTTATAAGAAGATTATTTTATTCACCAATGGAATAGTATTTATAATTAAGTAAATATACTTAATTTCTATTTAAAAGATAAACCTTAATGAAGGTCGAAAATTAATACATTTATAATTGAATTCAATAAAATCAATGCGTTTTTTCAAAACATTGGTTTATAAATACACAAAATTCTAATTATAAACTTACAAAAAACATCAATAAATTTTGAGGCTTTGAAGGCTTATTATATTCTTTTTATAAAAAAAATTTCATAAAAAAGCCACTCTTTTCAGAATGGCTTCAAATTATTTTTCTTCTTGTTCTCGTCTGAGTTTACTATTCTTTTTACCGTAAAAAAAGTAGATTACAAACCCAATAGCTAACCATACAATCAATCGCAACCAAGTATCAAAAGGAAGAGAAACCATCATTAACACACAAGTTAGTATTCCTAAAATGGGAACTAAAGGGACAAATGGAGTTTTGAATGGTCGTTCTAAATCAGGTTGTTGCTTACGCAAAATAATAATTCCCAGACAAACCATAACAAATGCTAAAAGCGTTCCTATACTGGTCATCTCTCCCACTATACTAATGGGAACTAAACCTGCAAAAAGACAAATAAAAATACATAAAACAATATTTGATTTGAAAGGTGTGTTGAATTTTGGATGCAAATCAGAGAATATCTTTGGCAATAATCCATCCTTACTCATAGAAAAAAACACTCGTGATTGCCCTAATAAATCGACTAATATTACAGATGTATATCCAATTAAAATAGCCATAATAACTGCTACTGCTAGCCATTTGTAAGGAGTATGTGCAATGGCTACTGCAACTGGCGCTGCACTATTTTTAAATTCAGTATAATTAGCCAGACCTGTCATTACATATCCAAATAATATAAATAAAACAGTACAAACTATTAACGAACCAAGAATTCCAATTGGCATATTGCGCTGCGGATTTTTAGTCTCTTGTGCCATTGTAGCAACAATATCAAATCCAATAAAAACAAAGAAAACAACTCCGGCACCACGCAGCACTCCTGACCAACCAAATTCTCCAAAAACACCGGTGTTCTCAGGAATAAATGGATGATAGTTAGCCACATCTATATATTGCCAGCCTAAACTTATAAAAACCAATACTACACCCACTTTTAGAGTAACAACTACCACATTAAATATAGCCGAACCTTTAGTCCCTCGAATAATTATTGCAGTTATTAAGGCAATAATTAGAATTGAAGGCAAATTAAACCATCCGTTTACTATTGATCCATCAGCTAAGGTAGCTTTTTCAAAAGGAGACATCACCAACTGTGGAGGCAGGTAAATATCAAATTTTTCAAGAAATTTAACTAAATATTGCGACCAACTAATCCCAACGGTAGCTGCACCAACGGAGTATTCAAGTATCAAATCCCATCCTATAATCCAGGCAAATAACTCTCCTAAAGTAGCATACGCATACGTATAAGCACTACCCGAAACCGGTACCATAGAAGCGAACTCAGCATAACATAAAGCACTAAAAGCACAACCTACAGCAGCAACCACAAACGACAAAATTACAGCTGGTCCTGAATTATTTGCCGCAGCAATTCCTGTTAAAGAAAATAAACCTGCACCTATAATGACTCCAACCCCAATTGCCACTAAATTAATAGCTCCTAAACTTCTTTTAAGAGTTCCTTTGCCGCTTTCGGCAGCTTCTAATTTTAATCGTTCAATAGATTTTTTAAGCATAATTTTTCTGTATTTTTAAATATAAAAAAAGCCCTTCATTATAAGAAAGGCTTTACTGATATTATGTTTAGACTGTACCATAAAAACCTTTTCATATTATAAATAATGCTTTGCTACACATTATAGTAAAGAAACGATTGATCATGTTATGTCTTTGCTTTTTATTCATAGTGCAAATGTATTGTGTATTACAATCGATTCCCAAATTATTTCGACATTTTTCCAATTTTCAGCATTCCTTTTTATAAATTAAAATCGTACAAAGACAAATTTAAAATCTGAATTTTACTTAAATTTGTATAAAATAGTTTGATTATGGAAATCAGAATCGAAGCTGTTCAAATTGCGGAATCCTTCAATATGAAGAAATTCCGTGCCGATTTTCGTGCCGAAGCGCATTCGGGTTCCACTTCCGAAGTGTTTTATGCATTCGAGGAAAACCAGCGCTACTTGTATATTTTTGATTATGGCGTAGTGGTCTTTGCCAATTATGATGCGGTTGCCAAAAGTGAATTCGTGAATTTTATAAAAAATTATGCCACAACTTTGGTCGATTTGGATTTATCAGAAGAATACCGCATTGAAACCGAAGAAACACTCCAAAAGGTCATTGTAAAAAACAATTATGTGACCGTTTCCCAAATAGATTCCTCCCTCATGCGAATTGTTATGCTTAATATCGCCCAATCTGTTGCCCTGGAATATTACGAAGTATTGACCGATGATCTCATTACCTCTTCAAAACATTACATTCTGGAATTAGAACAACGTGGTAAACTCAGTATTTCCAAAACTAATTTGCTTAAATATATAGGAAAAGTTCTGAATGTAAAAAACAGTATTGTAGATAACTTATATATTCTTGATGACCCAAATCTCGTTTGGGATAATGAAGAACTCAACCTGCTCAACCGCCATCTTAAAGCTAATTTTGATATCAATACCCGTTTTAAAGACCTCGATTACCGCTTGCAAATTGTAGAAAACAATCTTACGCTGTTTACCGATGTGCTGAACGTGAGAGAAAGCTCCCGACTGGAATGGGTGGTTATCATATTAATTGCACTAGAGATTGCAATTGCGTTATTTTTTCATTAAAAACCTAAAGTCCATTACATCATATTTCTTCTTACTTCACACAATAAAATCTAAAATATTTCTTTGATTCTTTATTCTATAAACAAAGTCCTTTTTGTTATTTTTGTTTTTATTACCATGTAAAAACAAAATCAAGAACACTATTCCGCTAATTGACTACGAAATGGTTGAACGAAAATGATAAATTAGCGGCATAATGAGCGAGATAATTATATACGAAAACACAGACAATCAAATTCAAATTGATGTTCAATTTGAACAAGAGACTTTATGGCTTTCCCAAAAAAAAATGGCTGAACTATTTGATAAAGATAGCGATACTATTGGCTTACACTTAAAAAACATTTATTCAGAAGATGAATTGAATGAAATAGCAACTACCGAGTTTTTCTCGGTAGTTCAAAAAGAAGGTAAACGAAATGTCACAAGAAAAATTAAATTTTATAATCTAGATGCTATAATTTCTGTCGGCTATCGTGTAAACTCAAAACAAGGAACTCAATTTCGTCAATGGGCTACACAACGCTTAAAAGAATATTTAGTCAAAGGGTACTCCATTAATGAAAAACGATTAAAAGAAACCGAGAGCAAATTTCAAGAATTAAAGCAAGCGGTTCATTTACTAGATTCCATTACAAAATCTAAAATAGTAACCGGTGATGAAGCACAAGGTTTATTAAAAGTATTGAGTGACTATGCTTTTGCGTTGGATATTTTAGACCAATACGACCATCAGACATTGAAAGTCGCAACAACGGATACTAAAGAATTATTCAAAATTTCGTATTCCGAAGCGAAGAAAGCCATAGAAGGATTAAAAACTAAATTTGGCGGCTCTAATTTGTTTGGAAATGAAAAAGATGATTCTTTTAAAAGCTCCTTAGAAACAATTTATCAAACCTTTGATGGGATCGATTTATATCCTTCAGTACAAGAAAAAGCGGCACATTTATTGTATTTTGTCACCAAAAATCATTCTTTTTCGGATGGTAATAAAAGAATTGCAGCTTTTCTCTTTGTTTGGTTCCTAGATCGCAATGGATTATTGTATCATGATGCAAGAAAAGTAATTGATGATAATGCTTTGGTAGCAATAACGCTGATGATAGCTGAATCCAAATCTGATGACAAAAACATGATGGTTAAAGTAACAATTAATTTGATTAACAATAAATAAGCACTCCATTAAAATATTATAAATGAAAACCTATTACATTCATAACGGAACTGAAAACAGTGGTCCATTCCTCTTAGACGAATTAAAGTCTAAAAAAATAACAAAAACAACATTAATATGGTTCGAAGGTATGGACGAATGGAAATATGCCGGAGACATCCCTGAATTAAAAATTATTTTGACCGTAGTACCACCGCCTCTAAAAAACATTCCACCTGTCCCAAAAGAGGATGAAATAATAGTAAGTCAAACTATTCTAGGATTAGATAAAAGTATCTTTTCTTTAGCTTGTGGGATTTTAGCTTTAATTATTGCAACCCTAATTTTTAATACTTATCAAGATAACAGAAGTTTAGAATTAGAACAAAAAAATAAACAAACCGAATTTCAAAATCAACAAATTGAACTACAGCAAAAACAAACTGACGAAGAAAAGATACAAATTGCTATTCAAGAAAAAATAGACTCCGACAGATTCTCTAAACAAAAAAAAGACTCAGTAAACAATAGAATTTCAGAAATTAAGGAAATACTCCTTGTTAACAATGCAAATTTGGAAGAGGATCAAAATAAATTAATAGATGCTAAGGATTTTAAATTATTAAGGACCGAAAGCGAAAGGGAAGACCAAATTAACTTGATAGAAAATGATATTATTCATTGGCAAAACGAAATTAAAAAATTAGAAAATGAAGCTGATCGATTGTATTTAAAACTAGAAACAATACACTAATCCTAATTTTAGGAATCAAAAAGAATTTCATAGCAAAGAAAACTCCAAAGCTTCAAAACTTTGGAGTTTCTTTTATTTAAACAACTTTTCAATCAATCTAATTTTCTAAACTCTCTAATGTCATATTCGAAATCACAGACTTATCTTGTTCCAAAATATCTTCATTACTTGCATATTGGTCATTTTTCTTTATCAAAAGCCACGTGTTTTCCTCTTTCGTTTTTAGTTCCACCAATGCAAATTCACCTTTGAGCTTTTTTCCATTAAGAATAAAACTAAGATGCCCTTCTTTCAAATCGGATTTTAATTTTTTTTCAACATTGTCCGTACCTTCTTCATCAGCTAAAGTATAGGTTCCATTATCCCAAATCATAACAGTACCTGCACCATAATTTCCATCAGGAATAATTCCTTCAAAATCCTTGTAATCGTAAGGATGGTCTTCTACCATAATCGCCAGCCTTTTATCCTCAGGATTCATGGATGGTCCTTTGGGTATAACCCAGCTTTTTAATACTCCGTCCATTTCCAACCGAAAATCATAATGCAAATGGGAAGCCGCGTGTTTTTGCATGACGAAAACTAATTCAGTTGTAGATTTTTTAATTGCACCTTCGGGTTCAGTGGTAGCATTAAAATTACGCTTTTGATTGTATTTATTTAAAGATATCATGATAAATAAAATTAGAGTTAAAATAAATCTAAAAAGTATGGAATTGATATATTCATGAAATCAGTCAAAAAGCAAACTAAAAAATTATTTAGATTGGATTTTAACTTTTTCCTGTATTCTCGTCTAAATTGCTGTGATTATCACCGCCAATACTGTAATTATTATTTTCTTCGTCTTCGCTTCCCATATCTTCCTGATCATCATCCAGTTCAGACCCGGGAACGTCTAAATCACTGCCAGATTCGTCTTCCTCAAAATCTTTTTGATTCAATTCCCTGACATTATTAATTTCAACTGGCGCCTTCTTTTTAGTAATATCTTCGGGGTCAATTTCCATTTCTTTGTGGAACTGACTATACATATCTTCGCTTGGTGGATACAAAAGAGAATCCGGCACTTTATTTTTATCTTTATTAACCGGTTTCGTCTTATTTAGATTTGATTTGTCGTCTTTATTTTCCATTTTAATGTTTTATTAAATTGACTTACAGATCACTAAGTTAATCATTTTTAACCAAAAATGTATTTTATAAGTATGAAAAAACATCCACTAATCCTGATTTTATAACGGGAACCTTTGTACATTTTTTTCTAATTTTAAACTTCCTAATCAGTAAATAATTAATTCAAATTAATTGTTGCTTTGGTGAGAATCCATTCTATTTTAAACAAGATTATTTTACTGCTAAATTTCTTAAAATAACATTAAATAACACGCTACAGTTTCCTAATCCAGTTGGATTCTGTTAAATTTACAAAAACTATTTTTTTTATATTTTACAAACAACTACAAAATGGTACCAATGGAAACCCAGGAAAAAGACCAAGATGAAGCAATGAATCCATTTTTTCAATCCTATAATACACCATATAATGTTCCGCCTTTTGATAAAATAAGAAACGAACATTTTAAACCCGCTATTTTAGAAGGCATTAAAATACATCAGACACAAATAGATCAAATTGCAAATAATCCAGAGGTATCAACTTTTGAAAACACCATTCTTGCCATGGAAAATGCAGGGGAATTTCTTTTGAATGTCAATATGGTATTTTCTAATTTGAATGGGGCGAATACCAATGACGAACTTCAAGATATAGCCAAAGAACTTGCTCCAAACTTAGCGGCACACAATGACAATATCTATTTGAACGAAAAATTATTCTTGAAAGTAAAATCACTTTGGAATAAAAAAGAAAAGCTAAATCTGAATGTAGAACAAGCTAAGGTTTTGGATAATCTATACAAAGCATTTGTACGAAGCGGTGCTAATTTAGTTGATTCAGATAAAAATAAACTGAGAAAAATAAACGAGGAACTTTCGCTGACTTGTTTGAAATATGGGCAAAATGTTTTGGCTGAAACCAATACATACAAATTGGTTATTGAAGATATAAACGATTTATCCGGATTACCGCAGGAACTAATTACCGCCGCTTTTGCCGAGGGGAAATCAAAAGGAAACGAGGGAAAATGGGTTTTTACCTTATCTAATTCCAGTGTAATTCCGTTTTTGCAATATAGTGCCAATAGAAATTTAAGACAGCAAATCTGGGAAGCCTATCAAACCCGTGCCAATCATGATGACGATTTTGACAATAAAGAAAATGTCCTGAAACTAGCAAATCTTCGCGGCGAAAAATCAAGGCTTCTTGGTTATGAAACGCATGCCCATTATGTTTTGGAGGAAACTATGGCAAAAACGCCAGAAACTGTTTATAAACTTTTGAATGATTTATGGGAACCTGCTTTAGAAATTGCCAAAACAGAAGCGGCCGATATTCAGGAAATGATGAAAAAAGACGGAATCAATGATTCAGTTCAGCCTTACGATTGGCGATTTTATACTGAAAAAATCCGAAAAGAGCGTTTTGATTTGGATGAGCAGGAATTAAAACCTTATTTCAG
Source organism: Flavobacterium cryoconiti (assembly GCF_048158645.1). Taxonomy (NCBI): domain Bacteria; kingdom Pseudomonadati; phylum Bacteroidota; class Flavobacteriia; order Flavobacteriales; family Flavobacteriaceae; genus Flavobacterium; species Flavobacterium cryoconiti. Next base: position 117,771 of record NZ_JBLNKW010000003.1, read on the forward strand.
TTTAGAGAATGTCAGAAAAGGCGTTTTTCAAGTTACCGAAAACTTATACGGCTTACAATTCAAACCTTTACATGAGGTCCCAAAATACCATGAAGAGGTGGATGTTTGGAAAGTTTCAGAATCCAATGGAACGCATTTAGGCATTTTATATATGGATTTTTTTCCTAGAAATTCAAAACGTGGCGGCGCTTGGATGACCTCCTACAGAACCCAAAAAACAATTGACGGATTTAGACAAGCTCCGGTAATTTCTATTGTTTGCAATTTTTCTAAACCCACAGAAAACGCTCCCGCTTTATTGACTTTTGACGAAGTGACCACTTTTTTCCATGAATTTGGTCACGCTTTACACGGATTATTGTCGAATGTAACGTACCGAAGTTTAGCCGGTACAAATGTTCCAAGAGATTTTGTTGAATTGCCTTCGCAAATTATGGAAAACTGGGCTGTAGAACCTGAAGTTTTAAAAATGTATGCCAAACATTATCAGACAGGAAAAGTCATTCCTGATGATTTAATTAAAAAAATACAAGAATCAAGTACTTTTGATCAGGGTTTTATGACTACGGAGTATCTGGCAGCTTCCTTTTTAGATTTAAAGTACCACACTCAAAAGGCAACAATTACAATAGATGCCAATACTTTTGAGAAAAATGCAATGGACGAAATAGGTTTAATACCTGCAATCATTCCAAGATACAGAAGTACGTATTACAATCATATTTTCTCCGGTGGTTATTCGGCTGGATATTATAGTTATATCTGGTCAGGTGTTTTGGATACGGATGCTTTTGAAGTCTTCAAAACAACCAATCTATTCAATCCTGAAAAAGCCAAATCATTTCGAAAAAACATTTTAGAAAAAGGCGGAACTGAAGAACCTATGGTCTTGTACAAACGTTTCCGTGGAGCTGAGCCTAATGTTGCGCCTTTGTTAAAAAAACGAGGTTTAGACAAAAAAGAAACAACGAAACCCACAAAAAAATCCGAAGGTTAAGTCTTCTAAAAACAAAACATCCTATTCTTAAATTTAATTTAGAATAGGATATTTTGTTTTTAAACGCTTTTACTAGACTTATAAAATACTTTTTTAATTACCCCAAATTCTATTTTTGAAGATATCAATTGTTTGTCTTAAATGCTGATTAAGCAATAGAAAAATAACGACAATAACCATAAGATAACCAATAGCGGTAAAAATTTCCATATTGGACAATAAAACCGATTGTTTTGAAACCGAACTGATAATTTGTTTCATCGCTAATTTATTGGAGTCATCCAAAGCATATCCTTTAGTCATAAAACTTTTGGTGATTTGTTCCACTCTCATTTGTGTTTCCGGGCTTTCAGGAAGAATAAATTGTCTGAATTTTGTAAAATGGGTACTTTGTAAAAACAACCCAGCATTTTGAATCATAGCAAAACCCAATATACTTCCCCAAAAACGCCCTGCAACTCCAACAACACCAGCAAACGGAGCATAATGTGTAGGAACAGCTGATACCGTGAACAAGACTAGCGGAACAAATATTATTCCAACAGCCACACCCTGCAACATATAAGGAATCGCAATATCCAACAAGGAAGCATCCGGCACAAAAAGGAAAGTAAACCAAAAATGAAATAAAGCTAAAAGTGAAAATCCTATTATAAAAATATAGCGCGAAGAAACTGATTTGGCCAAAAATACCACAGTCAAAATCATTCCAATTATATTTCCTGTCAAATTCAAATATTGCACATGTGCCACTCTTGAAGGTTCCCAATTCCAAACAACAGCCATCGTACTGTGACAAATATTCAACGTTGCTCTGCCAATGTAAAAAACCACGGATAATAACAATCCGGTTCGTAAATTTGCATATCGAAATACTCGCATATCAAAAGTAGGTCTCTTCACCAGCATTTGTCGGGCGATAAAAAAACCTCCTGTTAGTAAGGCAACAATGAGCGCTGCAACAATTTGGGGAGATTCAAACCAATATTTTTTTTGGCCATAAACTACAAAATAACTGCCACATAAAATAGCGGTAAGCACAAGAATAAAACTGGCCCAATCAATTTGATACAACGGGATTTTTTTATGAAAGCGATTGTTATTAAAGGTAATCATGACCAAAGCCACGCACACAATTTGGAAAAAAGCGGAACCATACGCCATATATTTCCAATCGTAATTCTCAAGCAACCATACCGCAATATTCATTATAAATGGAGAAGCCAGCATCAAAGCTCCATAATTAAGCGTAAAAGCTATAATCACGGCATTTTTAGACTTAAACCGTGCTATCAAAAATTGTCGTAAAGGTAAAACTGGCAAGGCCATCAGAATTCCTTCGGCCATTCTTAACATAATAAACAAAGAAAAATTTTGTGTATACGCCGTCAGTATAAATGTTAAAGCAGCCAAACTATAAATAACCAGAAAATATTTCTTGGTTGGAAAAAACTTAAAAAACCGACTTTCAATGAGAATGGTAGATAAAAAAGTCCCATAAGTAACACACATCGAAAACTGTAAATCTTCGATTTCTACGTCCAAAAAACTGGCTGCATACGTAACATTAGAAGTATATACTCCCAATAAAACCATGGAATGCAGCATGCAGAAAAAGATAATAGCAATAATAGCCCAATTGGGAACCCAAGATTTAAAAACACTTACTTGTGACATCTGATTATTTGTGTTCGGCTATAACGGTAACATTCATACCGGCTCTAAGAAAGTCCATTTGTGCGTCACTTTCTTTTAATTTTATTCTGACAGGAATTCTTTGTTCTATTTTTATAAAGTTACCCGTTGCATTATCAGGAGGCAATAATGAAAAACGCGCCCCACTGGCTGGCGATAATGATTCAATACTTCCCGTAAATTCTCTTCCGCTTATTGCATCTGCTTTTAGCTCCACTTCTTGGCCAATGGATAAATACTGTAGCTGCGTTTCCTTAAAATTAGCTGTAATCCACTTTTCCTTGCTCACGATAGAAACTAAGGTCTGCCCTTCTTTTATCATTTGTCCCGGCTGAATCATTTTTTTACCCACCCACCCATCATAAGGAGCCGTGATAACGGTGTAAGAAAGAAACAAAGTGGCATTATCAGCAACGGCTTGTTTAGACTGAATTACTGTCTGGGCCGTTGGTATTTTTGCAGAAGCTTCTGAAGTATTCAATGCAGCCGATTGAATCGTGTTGGCTATTTCCTGATAATGTGCCTGTGCCAATTCATAATCCGCTTTTACTTTTTCAAGCTGTTGTTCAGTAGCGGCTTCTTGGCTTACTAATCCTTTATAGCGATTAAATTCCAGTTTTGTTTTCCAAACTTCTGTTTTTGCCGCCTCTAATTGAGCTTGTCTAACGGAAGTCACATTAGAAGTTGTTGCAACATTTTTTTCAATCACAATGCTATTGCTTTTTGCGTTTTCAACATCTGCCAATGCCATATCTAAATGCGCTTTATATTCCCTGTTGTCTATTACCAGCAAGGTATCGCCTTTGTGAACAAATTGATTTTCATTATAGCGCACTTCGGCAACATAACCCGTAATTCGGGCCATAATTGGCGTTACATATTGATCCACCTGAGCATCATTGGTTTCTTCGTGATTTTTATTAAAAATATAAAACCAAATCCCTAAAACAATTCCGCCGAGGACCAGCATACTGGCAATCACGGTGATTAATCTATGAAATGATCGATGGGCTCTTGATGAATTATGAACTTTTACCATATAAATTGGAAACTAAATTATATTAAATTGAGATTATTATTTGTTGAGTAGTCCTGCAGTATGAAGCAATTCATAATGTTTCATAACTGCATCTATTCTAGTCGAAACTTTGTTGAATTTTGCCTGAAGCAACGCATTATCCGCATCGACCATTTCAGTAATCAAGACCAGTTGGTTCAGGTATTTTACCTTTACAATGCGGTAATTCTCATTGGCTAAATCCAATGCTTTGTCCGTAACTGGTAGCTTGTCCTGTATTTCCTGATATTGGGTATGGTTTCTAAATACTTTATCTACCATCTCATTTTTCACAAGCTCCGATTCATTTTTTTGCAAGTCCACTTTTAAATTGGCAACCTGCACTTTGGCTTTATTTTTATATAAACCGGACAAATTATAAGTAGCCTCCACTCCTATTTGTCCTATAGTGTAGAGATACGGACGATTCAGCGTAAACAACATATAATCAGGATATTTTAGATTATAATTACCAAAGAAACTGACCTTAGGATAATAATTCCCTTTAACCATCTTTAGCTCTGTTTTTTTAACGTCTACTTCTCTATTTGCGATACGCATTTCTTCGTTTTGAAGGGTTTCTTTAAAATAGAAATCATAGTCTTTCAAAGGAGCAATATCGAGTAAACCGGTTGTGTCGATAGCAATTTCTGATTCTTCGGGCAACTGCAACACTGTTTTCAACTCTTGAAGCGCTATCCTGATGTTTTTTTTATTCGTTAACGAATTGAGTTCTCTGTCTGACAATTGTAGCTCAGAACGCAACACTTCGTTTTTAGTTACGGTTCCAAAAGTTTTAAAAGCTTTCACTTCCTTCAATCGTTCCTGTTCTTCTTTAATGCTTTCGCCAATGATTTTCTGGAGCTCCATCATTTTATAAATGCCCAAAAAAGTAGCGGTAACCTGCAATTGAACATCATTCTGTGTCTTCTCTAACTTGATTTTGGCAATTTCATTTTCCTCTTTTGATTTTTTAATAGCATTATTGATTCTGTTACCTGCATAAAGCGGCATATCAAATTTTGTAACGGCATCATATATTACGGTCCCAGGTTCTGGAGTGTAGGTATGTTTGTCCGAGAAAAAACCGCCTTCGTATTCTGTCAAATCTGATAATCGGGAATACATGGCATTAAAATTTACTTCCGGCAAACGAAGGTTTTTTGTCCCGGTAATTTCTTTTTCTGAAATACGCTGTTCGATATGAGATTTCTTAATCGTCTTATTATTTTCTTTAGCGATTTTTAAAGCATCATTTAAAGAAATGGCGGTAGCATGTTGTGCTTGTACGGATGTCATCCCTTGAAAAAAGAGGAATAATAACACTGCATTTTTAGAAAAATTAATTTTCGATTGGTTCAAAAGAACCCATTTTTTAAGAAACATAATATAGATAAAGGAATAGGGTGCAAAGTTCCCTAATTTAATCTATGCAGTAAAATCAACTAAAGCCAACTATTTATTCATTTCGGACAAATATAAAACAATAAAATCACTATAACGATTGCAGAAAATGAGTGTTGAAAAAAATCACTTTTTTAATATTTCAATCCCTTTTAAATAATCAGAAGGACGTTGTCCTAAAATCTTGAAAAATGTGTTGCTAAAAGTTGGAACGCTATTATACCCCACAGCTTGCGCCACTTCATTAACAGAGCCTTTTTTTTCGAGTAACAATTCTATTGCTTTTAAAATTCTTCGAATGGTGAAATATTGAATGAATGACATACCTAAATCTTTTTGGAACAAGCGATACAAAGAGCGCTCACTAAAACCAAATCGATTGGCCAAATCAGAGAATAAAATAATTTCTCCCAAGTTTTCATCTAAATAGCTAATAATTTTATTGAGTCGAATATCCTTTGGTAAAGGCACCGATAATGGTAAATTAGTCAGACAGATTTCCGGTAAAATGGCTTTTATGGCATTGGCAATAGTAAAATTTCTGGTTCCTTTTTCCAAGTTTCCGTTCCATCGGTTCGTGAAACGCATCATTTGCAGCAATAAATCATTAATGGGATAAATGCCTTCTTTTTCATAAAAAGAATCTTCATTCGAATCTATAGGAAAATATAAATTCCGCATTATAACATGATCCGAATTGGGATGAATACTATGTTTTATTCCGCTTGGAATCCAAATAAAATGACGGGCAGGAAGAAAATAAGTCTTGGTTTCAGTGGTAACATAAACAATGCCTCCTTCTGAATATAGCATTTGGGCTTTTTCATGTTTGTGGGTTGGAATAAATAATTCGCCCATTAAATCATGATGGCAATAAATACTTTTTTTATCCGTATCAACCTCTTTTATATAATATTTCTCTTCTAAAGTTTCAGGTGAACCCATTGCGACTGAAATGAATATTTTATGATTTATTAAGATATTTGTCCAAGGTCTAATTTCAATACAATTGAATAGCCTTTAAGTTTTATTCTACTAATTGATTTTAGTATTTTTTACCAAAAACCCAATTGTGCAATTGGACAGCATTAGATTTCAAAGTTACAAAGACAAAGTTGTTTCTGCACAAGATGCCGCTTTATTTTTCAAAGATAAAATGACTATTGGAACCCGTAGATTTACTAAAATATGCTGTGAACAAACATTCATTCTAAAATCCAAAAAGTGATATTTTTCTATTCCTTTTTCTACACTAATAAAACATAAATCACTAACTTTAAGCAACTTAATTATTTATTTAAATACATCCAAACTAGATTCCTAATTTTTAAAAAATAAAAACATGAGTGCACTAAAAGACAATGTAATTCCAGGAAATCATGGTCAAATTTTTGGAACAAATGCTATAGAAGAAGTTGATTTAATCGAAATTAAAGCCAACGTATTGAAATTAGACGGAATAAAAGATGTGCTGTTGAATGCTGAAATATTTCCACGAGAATTCACGGTTCATACCTCCAAAATGGTTTTAATTAATGATATTGAAAACAAAGTAAAATCAGTGGGATTTCATGCTATTCCAAAAGATTTATTTGAGCTTTGATATTTTAAAATAATGCAGATTTAATTAATCTAAAACTATTTAAAAAGACAAAAATGGAAACTAAAAAAACAATTTACCAATTACACGAAGAACATAAAACGTGGTTAAACAAACTTTCCTTTTATAAAGATGAACTTAAAATTATGGATAACCGAATTTTGGAAGTGGCAAAAAAAAACACTTCTAATGAAGTTCGCTCCTTAGCCGATCATTTTAATAATCTGCTAATCATTCAAAAGGAACAGATTGACATCTTAACCCATGATATTAAAAGTCATGAATTGTATCTGGAAGGAGCAGCACTTGACAATCCTAATAGTATTGATCATGAAAAATTTTCAGATCATAAAAAGCACCGAGAAGGTATCGCTGTTTTTGAAAAAATATTTAAAGAATTGAGAGAAGAATTGATTGATTTTCTATCGAAATGGATGTGAATTGGACGATTTACAAAAACTAAAAGCATCTTTTTCAACTATTTCTTTGGAGGTCCTAGTATCGAATACATTTTAAATTTTCCTAAAAACCATTTCATTTGCAAGCATAAACTTCAAAATGCTTATCAAACTACTATTGCCTATAGTAAACCTGAGCGCCAATTAAAAATTTAACCAAAAATTAATATTCCAAATTTGCTTTTCGTTTATCTATATCGTAATATTGCAATATAAATATATAACGATGGGAATTACTAAATCAGAACATTTCACAGACGAGCAAAACGAATTGGCAACATTGGCGAAAGCCATAGGTCATCCCGCCCGAATTGCCATAATAGAACATCTCATAAAAGTAAACAGTTGTGTGTGCGGTGATATCGTAAACGAACTGCCTTTGGCGCAACCTACCGTTTCGCAACACTTGAAGGAACTAAAAAATGCCGGGCTTATAAAAGGCAATTTTGAAGGAAATGCCATTTGTTATTGCCTCAACGAAGAAGGTTTTAATAAAATAAAGGGGTTCTTTCAACATATAAACACCTACTTAGAAAACAGGAAAAATCAATGTTGTTAATTTTTAAATTACAAAAATCATGAAATTATCAGAAATTAAAAAACAGTTGAGCACGTTAGACAACGTTGCTTTTGTATTGCCAAACGGAACCTATGTTCCAGAACATTTTCACGTAACCGAAGTGGGTTTAATCACCAAAAACTTTATTGATTGCGGTGGAAAAGTTCGAAAAGAAACCGTTGTGAATTTCCAATTATGGGATGCCAATGATTTCGAACACCGCCTAAAACCACAAAAACTTTTAGACATCATCGCACTTTCAGAAAAAGTATTAGGAATCGAAGATTATGAAGTGGAAGTCGAATATCAAGCCGAAACTATTGGAAAATACGACATTGGTTTCAACGGAGCAACATTCACTCTTTTAAACAAACAAACCGCTTGTTTAGCACAAGATCAATGTGGCATTCCTGCAGAAAAACAAAAAATAAAATTATCCGAAATCCCTACGCAATCAAGCTGTTGTACTCCTGGAGGAGGCTGTTGCTAATTTTTAAAACTATACAATGACTTTAACCAAAACCATTCTATTTCCAGAAATCGAAAAAACAATCCGTGCTTTTGATTTTGAAACCATCACAGCAGAACGTAAAATTATTTTGCAACCGCTTATTGATTTTATACAAAACAAATTTACTAACCAACAAGAAGTTAGGCTGAACTTGATTTGTACCCACAATTCAAGAAGAAGCCATTTGTCTCAAGTTTGGGCACAAACGGCTGCAGCGTATTATACTATCAAAAATGTATTTTGTTATTCCGGCGGAACCGAAGCCACTGCATTATTTCCTATGGCAGCCAAAGCATTAGAACAATCAGGCTTTAAAATTAAAACCATTGCAGCAGGAAATAATCCTATTTATGCCATAAAATATGGAGAGAACGAACATCCTATTATTGGTTTTTCTAAAACTTATGATGACGATTTTAATCCACAAAGTGAATTTGCAGCCATATTGACTTGTTCGCATGCAGATGGAGGTTGCCCGTTTATTGCAGGTGCTGAAATGCGAATTCCTGTCACATTTGAAGATCCAAAAGCATTTGACAATACACCGCAACAAGCAGAAAAATATCAGGAACGCAGTTTACAAATTGCAACTGAAATGTGCTATGTTTTTTCCCAAATAAAATCATAATAATGGCAGCTAAAAAAAGACTAAACTTTCTCGATAGTTACCTCACACTTTGGATATTTCTGGCAATGATAATTGGCGTTTCCATTGGCTACTTTATACCTTCCAGTAGCGGCTTTATCAATTCCTTTTCGAGCGGAACAACAAATATTCCTCTCGCAATTGGATTAATAGTAATGATGTATCCACCATTGACTAAAATTGATTTTTCAAAAATTTCTCTAATGTTTGAAAAGCCAAAATTACTCACCGCCTCTTTTTTAATCACTTGGATTGTTGGTCCGTTTTTAATGTTTTTATTGGCAACATTCTTTTTGAAAGATTATCCGGAATACATGACCGGTTTAATCATAATTGGGATTGCACCTTGCATTGCGATGGTAATTGTTTGGAATGAATTAGCGGAGGGAAATAGAGAATTAACGGCTGGATTAATCGGAATTAATAGTTTGCTTCAAGTTTTCTTTTTCGGTTTATATGCCTATTTCTACTTGGAAATCATGTTGCCTTTATTTGGAATAAAAAGTTTGGAATTAAATATTACGGTTGCCCAAATTGCTACAACAGTTGGAATTTATTTAGGAATTCCATTTGCATTGGCAGTAATTAGCCGCTATATCATCAAGAAATACATTGGTGACAAATGGTTCAATCAAAAGTTTATTCCTTTTGTTTCTCCAATTACGTTAATTGCTTTGCTTTTCACAATCGTTATCATGTTCAGTTTGAAAGGCGAAATGATTGTTGATTTGCCACTGGATGTAATTCGAATTGCTATTCCACTTGTGATTTTCTTCACCATTATGTTTTTCCTGATGTTTTTTGTTTCTAAAAAAATTGGTGCCAATTATAGAGACGCAGTAGCGCTTTCATTCACCGCATCGGGAAATAATTTCGAATTGGCGATTGCAGTTTCCATTGGAGTTTTCGGTATCAATAGCGGGCAAGCATTTGCTGGAGTTATTGGTCCATTGGTAGAAGTTCCGGCTTTGATAATTTTAGTAAATGTGGCTTTTTGGTTAAGAAAAAAATACTATCAATCTAAGTAATTTAAACAATAAAAAATTCAAAATATAAGTACACCGTTTTAAATTAATAAAAAGCTCCCAAACACTTTTTTGGGAGCTTTTTTTATCCAAATATTATTTGACCCCCTAAATACAGAATATTTTTTTCAACAAAACAGGACTTTAATTATAAATACCCTATTTAAAACACCCTTTTTTGAATAATTACTAATTAATTTCAAAAACACATAATTAAGTACTTAAATTAAGTATTAATACTTATATTTGCGTAATAATACTTAATTAATGAGATTATGATTAAAGTAATAGTAGTCGGAAACGGCATGGTAGGTTACAAATTTTGTGAAAAATTCATTGCAAAATCAGGACAAGAAGAATATCAAATCACCGTATTTGGAGAGGAACCAAGACGCGCATACGATAGAGTTCACTTGAGTGAATACTTTGCGGGTAAAAGCGCTGACGACTTATCATTATCAACATCAAATTGGTATGAAGAAAATAACATAATCCTAAATACCTCTGAATTAATTACTGATATTAATAGAGAGCAAAAAACTATACATACCCATTTAGAAAAAACGCACACTTACGACTACTTAGTTTTAGCTACAGGTTCAGCGGCTTTTGTACCGCCTATTGAAGGTGTAGATAAAGAAGGAGTTTTTGTATATAGAACTATTGAGGATCTGGATGCAATCATGGCTTACGCCAAAAAAATAAAGCAAAATGGTGCTACTGAAGCTGCCGTCCTTGGTGGTGGATTATTAGGATTAGAAGCTGCTAAAGCGGTATATGATTTAGGATTAAATCCACATGTAGTGGAATTTGCTCCTCGATTGATGCCAAGACAGCTTGATAAAGGGGCGAGTGATATGTTGCAATCAAAAATTGAGGAACTCAATATTAGCATTCACCTGAACAAATCAACACAATATATTGCTGGTGAAGATACTATAACAGGAATGATGTTTGAAGGAGAAAAACTCCTAAAAGTGGATATGTTGGTAATTTCTGCAGGGATTAAACCTCGAGATGAACTAGGAAGAGTTTCCGGACTTGAAGTAGGTGTACGAGGAGGAATTGTAGTAAACAACAAGATGCAATCTTCCGATCCTTATATCTATGCGATCGGGGAAGTGGCACTTTACAATCATATGATTTATGGTCTTGTAGCTCCCGGATACGAAATGGCCGATGTGGCCGCTGAACAAATCCTGAAGGGGGCAAAAACGATGAGGGAAACCATCGATATGTCTACACAATTAAAATTAATTGGTGTTGAAGTTGCGAGTTTTGGTGATCCTTTTATAGAAAACGAGGACGTGACCGCCATTGTTTACGAAAATAAATTCAGTGGAATTTATAAAAGAATCAATGTTACCAAAGACGGAAAAACACTTTTAGGAGGAATATTGGTAGGTGATTCAAGTGATTATAATGGATTGTTCCAAATTTATAGCAACGCCATGAAATTGCCTAAAAATCCGGAAGATTTGATTTTGGGTTCAAGAGGAGGAGAAAGTTCTACTATGGGAAGTGCAATGGACTTGCCAGACACTGCCGTAATTTGTTCTTGTGAAAATGTTACCAAAGGAAGTATTTGCTGTTCTATCACAGACGGTACTTGCGAAACTCTTTCTGACGTAGTAAAATTAACCAAAGCAACAACAGGCTGTGGTGGATGTAAACCAATGGTTGTAGATTTAGTAAAAGAAACCCAAAAATCATTAGGAAAAGAAGTCAAAGATGTGGTTTGCGAGCATTTTGCTTATAGCAGACAAGAACTATATGATATCATAAAAATCAACAAATTCACCAATCACAATGAGGTGTTGGGTACTGTTGGAAAAGGAGATGGATGTGAAGTTTGCAAACCGGTTTTATCTTCCATATTCTCCAGTATATATAATGACACTGCCAACAAACATATCGTTGAACAGGACTCAAATGACAGATTCTTGGCTAATATTCAACGTAACGGTACGTATTCTGTTGTACCTAGAGTTACAGGTGGGGAAATTTCAGCCGAGAAACTAATCGTATTAGGTGAAGTAGCCTTAAAATACAATCTATATACTAAAATTACAGGAGGACAACGTATCGACTTATTTGGAGCCGAATTAAATGATTTACCTGAAATTTGGAAAATACTTATCGACAGTGGTTTTGAAAGTGGGCATGCTTATGGTAAATCATTGCGTACCGTAAAAAGCTGCGTAGGAAATACTTGGTGTCGTTACGGAATGGACGATAGTACTACTTTTGCCATTGAATTAGAAAATAGATACAAAGGATTGCGTTCACCACATAAAATCAAAGGCGGCGTTTCTGGTTGTATCAGGGAGTGCGCCGAAGCCAGAGGAAAAGATTTTGGAGTTATTGCCGTAGACGGAGGCTGGAATCTATACATCAGCGGTAATGGAGGAGCAAATCCAAAACACGCCGTTTTATTTGCAGAACAAGTTGACAAAGAAACTTGTTTGAAATACTTAGATCGTTTCTTGATGTTTTATATCCGCACTGCAGGACCATTAGTTCGAACTTCTACTTGGCTAGAAAAACTGGAAGGTGGACTAGATTACTTGAAACAAGTAGTAATTGAAGATAGCTTGGGAATTGCTAATGCATTGGATGTAGAAATGCAAGGATTAGTTGATTCATACGAATGCGAATGGACTCAAGTTATCGAAAATCCTGAATTGCAAAAACGTTTTAGACATTTCACCAATTCTGAAGAAAGAGATGACAATATTGAATTTGTACCCATAAGAGATCAAAAAATGCCAAAATCTTGGTAATCAGCCGGTTTTAAATAAAAACAACTACTACATTATATACAACTAATTAACTGTTTTCAGCTGCTGATTCCTCTCTTTGGAGAGGGATTAGGAGTTAAAAATTAAAAGATTATTCAAATGGAAAATATTCTAAATCAATACGAAACCGTTTCTCTAAACGACGTAAAAATATGGTTCAAAGCAGGAAAAATAGCTGATTTTCCTAGTAATGGTGGTGGTTGTATCAAATACAAAAACAAACAGATAGCTATTATAAAATTTGACCGCAGAAATGAATGGTACGCTTGTCAAAACCTATGTCCTCATAAAATGGAAATGGTGCTTTCAAGAGGAATGATTGGTTCTGTTGATGATATCCCTAAAATAGCTTGTCCTATGCACAAGAAAACATTTTCTCTTGTAGACGGTTCGAATCTGAATGGGGATGATTTAAAAATTGCTACCTATCCTGTAAAAATTGTAGAAGATGAAGTATTCGTTGGCTTTTTGGAATAATTATGTATCTTTGATTTTAAACATTTCAAATGACAACAACACCATTCCAGAACGCAAGTACATGGATTGATGCAGAGAATGCTCAAGATCCAAACCACGAAACATACCAATCTATAACCTATCCAAAGGAATTATTATATTCAAATCGAATGTATGAAAGACTGATGGATTTCCATCCAAATGCTTCAGAATCAGTTCAAATTGCCTCTAAAGCACAACACATTTGCCGCTGGAAAATAGCACGGGACTCCTACCCTATGGATCGTGTGGGCTATTTAAAATGGCGCGAAGATTTGAAAAAATTTCATGCTAAAACTACCGCTGCAATTTTAGAAAAAGCGGGCTACACTGAGGAATTTATCGCCAGAGTTTCTTTTCTGATTGAAAAAAAATTACTTAAAAAAGACGAGGAAACGCAACTCTTAGAAGATGTTATCTGCTTAGTGTTTCTGGAGTATTACCTAGACCCTTTTGTACACAAACACGACAGGGAGAAAATGAAAAATATCATTCTGAAAACTTGGCTTAAAATGTCTGAAAAAGGACAGCAAGAAGCCTTAAAAATCAGTTACAGTGCTGCGAATCTTGACTTAATCAAAGAGTCACTTGAACTGTAATTTGATTTCGTTATGAAAAAAAACGTTAAAGGATCATCTATCGATACTATTTCATTTAAAAACTTAAGGCGATTGTATCTTTTCGCCTTATTAACTATTGGTATTACAGTATTGTTAAGCCAGTTGTTGATACAATACAACCTTAACAGCCAGCTGAGTGATTCCCGAATAATCAATATTTCGGGAAAACAAAGAATGCTGAGCCAGAAATTGACGAAAGAGGTTTTAATTTTAAATTTCGTGACGGATACTGCCAAAAAAAACGAGGAAATCGCAAGCATCGATGAAACGCTTTCGCTTTGGAAAACTACCCATTTTAATTTAGAAAAAGGAAATGACAGTCTTGGTTTTCCAAAAGAAAAAAGCAAAACCCTTTCGGTATTATTTAAGGCAATCAAACCTAATCTTGACAATATCGTTAATGCTACAACCCTTTTTTTAGAAAATAAAAAACTAAATACAAAAGAATCCGAAAATCAAAAATTAGTACAAGCTATTCTTGAAAACCAAGTAGTTTTTCTTTCTAAAATGAACCAAATTGTTGATGAATACGACAAAGAGGCGCTAGAAAAAGTGACGCTGCAAAGTAAAACGGAATATGCGATTTTAGTATTTACGCTATTTGTTTTATTACTGGAATTCTTATTCATCTTTAAACCGACCAATCAAAAAGTAGAAAAACTTATTTCTAAACTTTTATCTTCTGAAAAGAAGGCTTTAAAACTTGCCTATAACACCGAGATAATTAGCGAAATAAAGGAAAACTCTGTTAAAGAATTAAAATCACTCAATTATGCAATGGAAAACACATTGCTCTATTGCCGTGTTGCACCTGATGGTTCACTAATACATATTGGTGAAAAATTCTCTAAATTACTTCAGTATAATCCCTTCGTTTCTGACAAAACATTCTCGCAAGTATTAACACCAATAGAAAAGGAACAACTCACAATCAGTAGGATTGTTTCGGAAAAACAGCGCAGTGGCTGGCAAGGAGAACTCAATATAACCAATAGAAAAGGAGAATCCCTTTGGTTGGATATATCAATGGTTCCGGTAACCATAAAAAAAGAGGAATCTGAATTGTTGATCATCTGTTTTGATATTACCGAGCGTAAGAAAGCGGAACAGGAAGTTGAACGATTGAATACCGAAAATGTAACCGATAAAATCAATCAGCAGAAGATCATTTCGAGTAAGATTGTCGAAAATCAGGAAAACGAGCAAAACAGGATTGCCAGAGAAATTCACGATGGAATTGGGCAAATGCTCACCGGTTTAAAATTCAGCTTGGAAAGTATCAATCTGGATGACAAAGAAAAAGCGGCTCAAAAAATAGAATACCTAAAAAAATTATCGCTTGATATTATAAAAGGGGTACGCACGGCTACATTCAACCTGATGCCTCCGGAATTGAGCGATCATGGAATTGTCTCCTCTATTGCAAAACTGACTCAGGAATTATCAAAATTGACAGGGAAAAACATCCTTTTTTATAATAAAACCCATTTTGATCAACGCCTGGATTCCTTAATTGAAATCAACATTTATAGACTGACACAGGAAGCGATTAACAACGCTTTAAAATACGCCGATTCCACACACATTATTGTACAACTATCGCATAGCAATTCCATATTAAGTATTACGATAGACGATAACGGAAAAGGATTTGATATTAATGCTGCCGAGAAAAAGAGAAATAGCGAATCTGGAATGGGATTGCTTTTCATGAAAGAAAGGATTCAATATATTAATGGCCGGGTTTTCATTAACTCAATTCCAAATGAAGGAACCCGAATTACTTTCAATATTCCTATATAATCCTCGAAAATTTACAAAATTCACTCTTTTTTCAATCCAAATAAAATAATTTCATTAGAATACGTATCTTAGCCTTAATTTTTAGGTTAATATACGTAATAATCAGATTTCAAAATTAAGTAAGCTATGAGTAATACTATTCGAGTTGTTCTAACAGATGATCATGTATTTGTAAGAGATGGTATCAAATCATTATTAGAAAACGAAGTCAATATAGAAGTTGTAGGCGAAGCTACAGACGGCTTAGAAGCCCTAAAAATAATAGAAACAGTAAAACCTGACTTACTGATTTTAGACATTCGTATGCCTAATTTAACCGGTATTGAAGTAGTTGAAAAATTGAGAGCTCAAAACAATATGGTAAAAATTGTCATGCTTTCTATGCATGAATCAGAAGAGTACGTATTAAAATCAATCAAAGCCGGAGCTGATGGATACTTACTTAAAGGTTCCAGTAAAGAAGAGTTTCTTAAAGCAGTTCATACTGTTGCTAATGGCGGAAAATATTTTAGCGGTGACATTTCTTCCATATTAATTGGACAGCTTAGTAATCCATCCGGGACAATAGAAGCAAAGCAAACATTAGACGAAGAACAACTAATAACCAAAAGAGAAAAAGAAATTCTTAAACTTTTATTGTCCGGAAAAGGCAATAAAGAAATAGCTGAAGCTTTGGACATCAGTAAACGTACAGCTGAAGTACACCGTTTTAATTTGATGAAAAAATTGAAAGTAAAAAATCTTATGGAACTTTCTAATAAAGCAACAGAATATTCTTTACTCTAATCCTTTTAAGGTCACTTTTTGTTTACACTAATAAAAATACGTACAAAATAATATTAAAATACGTATAAATACTTAATTATTTTTAAAAACCTGCGTTTTAGCAGGTTTTACATAAGCCTTAATACTTAATTTTGACAAAAAATATAAGTATTATGAAAAATTCAAACTCATTATCCCAATCGCATAAAATTTTGTTTTTAAATACACTTGCATTTACTATATGTTTTGCTTGTTGGACTTTAAATGGCGTTTTAGTAACCTTCTTAGTAGACAATGGTATTTTTAAATGGAGCGTTGTCCAAGTGGGCTGGCTTCTTGGAATTCCAATTCTGACAGGTTCTATTATGCGTTTACCAATAGGTATTTTGACTGATAAATTTGGCGGAAAATATGTCTTCTCCATATTATTACTTCTCTGCTCTATCCCATTATTCTTACTTCCGTTAGCCGATAGTTTTTTCATGTTTGCCCTTCTAAGCTTTTTGTTTGGTATGGTAGGAACCAGTTTTGCTGTTGGTATTGGATTTACTTCTATTTGGTATCCAAAAGAATGGCAAGGTAGAGCATTGGGGATTTTTGGAATGGGAAATGCGGGAGCAGCTATCACTACATTCCTTGCCCCTTCATTATTGAATCATTTTTCAGTAGAAGACCCTCAAAATGGTTGGAAATTATTGCCAATTATTTACGGAACAGCCTTAGTAATTATTGGAGTTGTCTTCTTAGTTTTTGCAAAAAATAAAAAAATAGAGAACCAAACAAAAACAGTAACTGAAATGCTTCAGTCTTTAAAAAGTGCCCGAGTTTGGAGATTTGGAGCTTATTATTTCTTAGTCTTTGGATGCTTTGTTGCCTATTCACAATGGTTATTACCAAACTTTATGAACGTGTATCAAACCAGTTTAGTTATGGGTGGTTTGTTTGCTACGATGTTTAGTTTACCTTCAGGTGTGATTCGTGCTTTTGGAGGTTACTTATCAGATAAATTTGGTGCACGAAAAGTGATGTACTGGGTATTATCGTCTTCAGTAGTATTGAGTGCTTTGTTGATGGTTCCAAAAATGGATATCACAACTTCAGGACCAGGTGTTATGGCTGGTAAAAAAGGAACTATAACCGCTGTTACTGAAACGAATGTAAAAGTAGGAGATAAAGATTTTCCAATCAATAAAAAGGTAGAAAAACCAGTCGAAAGTTCTATTTTCCCAACTAAAAACTCTTGGCAAGAAGTCGTTGTGACTCAAAACCAAGATGTTAAGAAAAAAGAATTATTAGCCAAAGGAATTACAGCAATCCATTTTGATGCGAATATGTGGGTGTACTTAGTTTTAGTAATCCTGATTGGTATTTCTTGGGGAATTGGAAAAGCAGCTGTTTACAAACACATTCCTGAATATTTCCCGACAGAAGTAGGCGTTGTAGGTGGAATGGTTGGAATGATAGGTGGTCTTGGTGGTTTCTTTGGACCTATTATCTTTGGGTATTTATTGACTGCAACCGGTATTTGGTCTAGTTCTTGGATATTTGTACTCCTATTTTCAGCAATATGCTTGGTTTGGATGCATTATACAGTAACCAAAATCATGAACGAAAAACAACCAACTTTATCCAGAGAAATGGAACGTAAAAAATAAAAATATACTTTTTTGAATGGGTTATTTGGGTTAAAAAAATTGTTAATAAACACAATGATCAAACATTTAAAAAAGAGTAGCAAAACTTTCAATTCCTCTAGAAAGTTTTTACTTCATACACGGGCGTAACACTTTCTATTACGGTTTTACGTCTTGTGTAGAAGCTACAAAAATTAACCGCAAATTCACAGCTTTAAAATCTGTGAATTTGCGGTTTTTGTATTTAATAGTATCGGTGGTGATTTTTTTGCAAATGAAAACTATACAAAATTTAAAAAAGACATTCAAAAACTTACTAATAAATATGGAATTGCTAATAGTATCAATTACAATTTTAAAGTTTTATTGAATAATATTGAGTTAAATCCATTTGGAGGAATTTCATTAGTAGACTCAGAAGAATTTAACGAAATGTATTTAGATGCAGCAGGACTTGATGGAAATATAATTGAAAAAATGAAATAACCTGACCTATGAATCTAAGACATATATTGATGATATAGCGGAAGAAATTATGAACTTAAATTCAATGGGAATTAACGGAAATTTTCAAGTTGACAACCAAAATAAACCTTATTTTATTAAGAGAGCGTTTAACTCAGAAACTGATAAATAAATTAAAGAAAAGTTTGAACAATATTGGATAACGAAAATAAAATAACCTCAGCTCCAAAAGCAAAGTTTCGGACTTTATGGAAGTGAAAAACGGTCTAAAACCGAAAAATAAAACGTCAAAGTCCGATAATTTTTGGGTTGAACAGGAATATTAACTATTGAACAATCGCCTGATGTAGAGACTCACTGCAGCGTCTCTAACGCATCTCCAATGTCATTAAGTTAAGGAATAATCTCCATGATTTTGTCATTCCGAGGAAGGAGGAATCTCAACAAACTTGAGCAACAAACAGAGATTCCTCCTTCCTCGGAATGACAAATTTACTACAACCTATTGCTGCAAATTCGAAAAATAATTAGTTCTACACAAAACATTATCTTAGCAGTAGAGACGCACTGCAGTGCGTCTCTACTATACATCCTACCGTTCATAAACACCATTCCTCACAGAGACATTATGCAAATATGAATTTATAGGCACAAAAAATCCCTGAAATGGCTCAATATCTCAGGGATTCTTAACTAAACAAATAAACTAAACCAAAAAATTAACTTTTATACACCATCCCCATATCTTCAATAGAGAATTTATCGGTTAATAGGTGTAATAGTTTATCTCTTAACTCTATATATTCGGGCATTTTTACAATTTCGATTTTATTTCTTGGTCTTGGCAAATGAACTTCGACAATTTCTCTGATGGTTGAAGCTGGACCGTTATTCAAAACCACAATTCTATCTGATAAAAACAAAGCTTCTTCGATATCATGGGTAATCATTACAATCGTTTTGTCTCTGTTATTCAAGTTCCATAATTTCAAAACTTCTAATTGCATGGTTCCTTTGGTAAGTGCATCCAAAGCCCCAAAAGGCTCATCCAATAATAAAACGCCTGGGTTTATAGAAAATGCTCTTGCGATTGCTACCCTTTGTTTCATTCCACCGGATAATTGCCCTGGTAATTTATCTTTGTGCTCGTATAAATTAACCATTTTAAGGTTCTTTTCTACAATTTCATGTTTTTCTTTTTTGGAACAATTCATTACAGAATCAACTGCTTGAAAAATGTTTTGGTCCACAGTTAACCAAGGCAACAAGGAATAATTTTGAAAAACAATTCCGCGATCTGGTCCTGGTCCTTTTATTTTTTGATTGTCTAATTCAACTGTTCCGCCTGTTGGCGTAATCATTCCTGCAATAGCATTCATAATTGTTGATTTCCCACATCCTGAATGTCCAATGATGGATACAATTTCTCCTTTTTTGATAGAAAGATTAATATCTCTTACTGCAATATATTTTCCTTTTGGAGTTGGAAACGAAATTTCCAAATCTTTGATTTCTAAATAGCTCATGATCTTTTTATTTAAATGATTTAATGATAAAATTAAATCGATGTTGGTTTATAGTGAATTGCTCTTTTTTGGTTTGCGTGAGTGACGGTAGTGGAGCTCTTTTATAAGCCGATTTTTTTCGGCTTATAAAAAGCGGGAACGTACAGCACGACCCGTAGTTTTTACGGAGGGGCACGCCCAGATAATTATGCTTTGTAAGCCACTTTGTTTTCGATATAAGTAAATAATTTGTCAAAAAGTAATCCTACAACACCTATGATAATGATGGCTGATATTACTTTTTCTAAACTTAATGCATTCCAGCTGTCCCAAACAAAGAACCCAATTCCTGCACCACCAGACAACATTTCACCGGCAACAATTACCAACCAAGCCACACTGATACTCAAACGCAATCCTGTAATGATATGAGGCAAACTGTACGGAATTAAAATTTTGGTCAGGTAACGCATTTTGGAAAAACCAAAAGCTTTAGCCACGTTTTTATGATCTTGTGGAATCGATGCCACACCAAAAGAGGTATTGATAAGTGTAGACCACAATGAGGTAATAAAAACAATAAATATAGTAGCCATACCGGTATCTTTGAACACAACCAAACCTATAGGAAACCAAGCTAACGGGGAAACAGGTTTTAAAAGTTGAACAATTGGATAAAAAATTTGTTTACATATTGAACTTGCTCCCATCAATATCCCAATTGGAATAGCGATTAATGAACCCAATAAAAATCCCATCAACACTGTTTTTATGGAACTGAATAATTGTAATCCAATTCCTTTATCATTTGGTCCGTAATCATAAAAAGGATCGCGAATCATTTCGTATAAAACAGTTAATGTAGCTTTTGGATCAGGAAGAGCACCTTTAGTATAATAACTTAATAAGCTCCAAAATCCTCCAAAAACAAACAAACCTAAACTGGCTAATGCCAATGATTTCAGTTTTACAAGTACTGTATTAAGGATCAATTTGAATTTAATATTTTCAGATGCTACAACAGTATTGCTTTCAGTCGAAACGCTAATTACTTGGTCTAAGGCATCAACGGTTAATGTGTTTTTATCAGACATTTTATTAAAATTTAGTTCAATTATGTATTTTGTATTCTTTAAAAAACCCGGATTATTTTACTGTAGCCATACATAGGACTGCATCGCTACAGTAATTAAGGATTCCGTTTATTGTAATCTATCTTTTTACAACTTTTAAATAAGCTGCAGGATTTGATGGGTCGAAAACAGTTTTATCCATAGTAAGAGAAAAAGGTTTCATATCATCGTTTGGAATTTTCACTTTCATGCTCTTTGCTACTTCTTCATACAAATCTTGCAGCACCAATTTATCAGCAATTGCTTTATAGTTAGGAGCTTCTTTCAAATATCCGAATCGTACGAATTGTGCCATCGCCCAAATTGCGTAGGATTTACGAGGATAATTTACCATTCCGCCTTTGTAAAACAACATGTAGTTATTAGAATATACTTCTGTTCCTTGGTTGCAACCTAAATTATAATCTCCCATCAATCTTGATTCGATAACATCAGCCGGAGCATTTACATAAGGGGCTCTACCAATAATTGCAGCCGCTTTTTTACGATTAGATGGATTATCTAACCAGATACAAGCTTCCATAATGGCTTTCATTACTTTTTTAAGGTCTTCTCTGCGTTTTGAACTAAATTCCTTATTGACAACCAATGCTTTTTCAGGATGATCTTTCCAAATATCTTGTGAAGCAATTTGAGTAAAACCAATTCCTTGTTTTACTGCAACTCCACCCCAAGGCTCACCTACACAATATCCATCCATGTTACCTACTTTCATGTTAGCAACCATTTGCGGAGGAGGAATTGTAATGATTTTTACCGCTTTTTGATTCAAACCTGCAATAGACATCCAGTTACGCAACCATAAATCGTGCGTTCCTCCAGGAAAAGTCATTGCAAAGGTTACTTCTTTCTCCGCTTTTAATTTGGCAGCAACCACTGGTGCTACTTTATTCATTTGCTTGAAACCCACTTTTCCACAAAAATCATTAGAAAGTGTTATGGCTTGACCGTTTACGTTTAACATCATCGCAATCATCATCTCTGATCCTGCTTTCCCTCCTACTCCAGTGTACACTGAAAAAGGCATGGTATATAAACAATGTGCTCCGTCTAATTCGCCTGTTAGGATTTTGTCACGAACATTTGCCCATGAAGATTCTTTGGTTACTACAACCTCTACTCCATATTTTTTGAACAACCCTAGTTCTTTTGCCATAACAATTGGAGAACAATCCGTTAAGGGAATAAACCCTAATCGTACTGGATCATTTTGAGCACTTATTGTTGTAAAAGCCGAACTCAATACTACTAACAAGGTCAACATAACTCTTTTGAAAACCCTTGTTATTTGTTTATTTGAATTTTTCATTTTATTTGTTTTAAAAATTGAATACTATAATTTATTTTTTAGCTAAAAAGTTAGGTTTAATATTTAGCATCACATAAGCAAATTGTGGACTAAGATCAGGGTTTGTAACATTTTTAACCGCTGCAGATGCCATTGAATTGGTTGCTTTCATGAAAGAATACCCAGCTTCGATGTTGATCATTTTAGTTAAATTATATTTTACTAACAAATCTACTTCAGTACCTAAATAAGAACTTAATTTTCCTCCTGCTCCATTAGATAATGTATTCGCAGCTTCAAATCCATGAACATCTAATAGTAAAGTAAGATTGTCTCTCATATTGTATTTTGCTTTGAAGAAGTAGTTTAACAATCCTTGTTTTCCAAAACCATTCGCAGCGTAGAAATAATCCATACTTCCCCAGAATTTGTGAGGTGTACCGTAAAGTGGGTCAAAACGATTGTTATCAGTTGTAGCAGTTACAGCTTTTGTACCGTCATCACCGGATAAATAATCAATACCAGGTCCTACAAATAATTTTCTTCCTACTTGTAATGTTGATGTTATAGAAGCAAGATTAGCACTTATAGATCTTCCGTCTTTGTCATGTCCTCCTTGGTGATACACACTTCCGGTAAGATTAATTTTTCTGGTTGGATTCGTGTTAAAGTAAAAACCGGCTGTATTGCGACTCCATACTCCTTCTCCATACACTTTAGTCGTTACTGCAGGTGTTCCAGAAGTTACATTAGTATATTTATTAAAATCATCTTTAAAGAATAAAAACGAGACATCACCAAAAGAAAATTTCTTACCTAAATAAGCATACTGAAACGATTTGTACATCGTACCTATTCCATTTGTACCAGCGCCATAAGCTGAATTTGTTCCGTTGTAAACGGTACCTGTACTAAGTTCTTTGTTTTGGTTAAAAGCAGCTCCTACGTCAGCAATCCATCCTTTGTTTGCAAATTTGAATACAATCGCATCATGTCTTCTACCTTGTTGTAACCAATCTAAACCTCCCAATACTTTTTGGTCATCATAAGAGATTTCTTGACGTCCTATTTTTAAAGATAAGTTTTGAATAGTACTAGTGGTATCGTTTAACATAATCTCTCCCCAAGCCTCGTGCAACATGATACCATTATTTGCTTCAGTAGTTGTTCTGTTTATAGAAGAAGCATCTTGACCCCAAACGCGTACGTCTTGTAATGCCATAAATACTTTGAATCTATATCCCGTGAATCCTATATTTAATCGTGCTCTTTGAGAATTGAACAATGCTGCTTTTTCTCCATCTTTTTGCAAAGTTCCTTGTCCCGCTCTAATTTCGGTTCTTTCTCTTATTTGTCCAGTTGCAGTTAATTGAGCTTTCGCTTCATTGTGGCTTAAAAAGGTTAAGGCGATGCCTAAGAAAATAGATTTTGAAAGATTTGCACTTGAAATGCTTCCTTTTTTTAAACCTTGAATATTTAGTAATGTGGTTTTAATGTTTTGCATAATCATATGTTTTAATTAGTATGAAGCAAATTTACGTAAGTACTAATACTTACGTACAATATAAAAAACAGATACAAATAGCTTTTTAACACGATAAAACAAGAGAGTAAAACAGTTTATTTTCTGCGAAAAAGCAGTAAATCTCGCGCAACGCAGCTATAGCTTGACCTGAGCAGAATTAAATACGTAGAAAAAAATACGCACTTATAAAATTTGATTGGGCTGTAGTTTGATAATTGTCTTTTAAAAGTTGGTAAAATCAATTATCGTGTGAAGAATGAAGTACTTAAAAAGGAATAGGAAGAATAGAAAACATAATAAGCATAAAAAAGAGCAATCTAAATCTAAAGGTATTTGTGTTCCTGTATTTCCAATTTTAATTTATCGGTATTCGTTAATCCAATTTTCTTACCGACGGCTTTGATAAGCAATTCTTTTTTTAAACTCGAAATCACCCGTATCACTTGCTCTTCGGTGGTTCCTGCAAAATCGGCAATTTCTTTTCTGGACAAATCAAGCCCTATTACGCCATTTGACTGACCAAATTTTCTATGAATATATAATAAGGTATCAATTACTCTTTCACGCACATTCATATGTGCAATTTTGCGAATATTATTCTCGCTTTTATTCAGTTCTTCTGCATAAAACAGCATTAAATCAAAGGTAAACTCAGGAACATTATGAAGTATTTCCAGCATATCTTCATTACTAAAATTACATAACACCGTGTTTTCCAAAGCATAAGCACCAATAAGATAGCGCTTACTGGTACCAAAACCTCTAAACCCAATTGTATCTCCATCCTTTGTCAATCGCACAATTTGTTCTCTTCCGTAGATACCTGTTTTTACCGTCTTTACCTTTCCTTTGTAAATAAAGTACAAACCCTGAATTGGCGCGCCTTCAATGATAAATTGTTGTGATTTTTTACAAGTAAAACTACGCTTTCTATCGATGTAACTTTTCATTTGTTCTAAATGAAGGTGCTTTTTAATGAAACAATTTTCATTTATGCAGCTGCTACAAGTGGTTAATTCTTCTTTCATGGCTAAAATTTAAAATCGTTCACAAAATGATTTGGTACTAAATATTTATTTTACCCAAAAATATAAAATAAAATCCATTTAATACGTATTAATACGTAAAAATACTTATTTTTACACTTTCGTAAGATAGAAACAGATCAATATACTAAGCTTTCATTATTAATAAAGAAATTCAATAATGCAAAATTCAGAAATCAAAACTACGTGTTCCTATTGTGGAGTAGGATGCGGAATTATAGTAACCAATGATTCTAAAAATGGAGTCTCCGTTACAGGCGATAAAGACCATCCGGTGAATAGAGGTATGCTTTGTTCTAAAGGAATGAACCTTCATTATGTAGTCAACGATACCTCCGACAGGATTCTTTATCCAGAAATGCGATGGAGCAAGTCCCATCCTATGGAAAGAGTGAGCTGGGATACCGCTTTGGATCGTGCAGCAGCAGTCTTTTCATCCATAATAAAAAAACACGGTCCTGACAGTGTTGGGTTCTATATTTCCGGCCAATGTCTTACGGAAGAATATTATTTGGTAAACAAACTGGTAAAAGGATTTCTGAAAACCAATAATATCGATACCAACTCCCGTTTGTGCATGAGTTCAGCGGTGGCTGGTTACAAAAAAACATTTGGTGAAGATTCCGTACCAATCGCTTACGACGATATTGAACTGGCAGATACCTTTTTAATAACAGGTGCCAATCCTGCTTGGTGCCACCCTATTCTTTTTAGACGAATAGAACAACACAAGGAAAAAAATCCGAAAACAAAAATCATTGTAATCGATCCTCGCAGAACGGATTCAGCAATAGCTGCCGATTTGCATTTACAAATCATTCCGGGTACTGACATTATTTTATATCATGCTTTGGCCAAAAGGTTAATCGAAAAAGGATATGCCGACAATGATTTCATTAAAAACCATACTGAAAATTTCAAATTATATAAAGACCTTGTTCTTTCCAGTTCCTTAGAAAAAGCGTCTAAACTTTGTGGCGTTCCCTTGAACGACATCAAATTAGCAGCTGACATTATTGGTAAAGCCAAAGGGTTTCTTTCGCTATGGGCAATGGGACTCAATCAAAGTGCTATTGGCGTAGATAAAAATACAGCTTTACTTAACCTTTCTTTATTAACCGGACATATAGGAAAACCAGGTTCTGGACCTTTTTCATTGACTGGTCAACCTAATGCTATGGGTGGTCGTGAAGTAGGTGGAATGGCTAATTTACTTGCTGTACATAAAGAATTAAACAATCCGGTACATCGCAAAGAAGTAGCTGATTTTTGGGGAGTTGAAGACATATCTGAAAAACCGGGATTAACAGCTACAGAGATGTTTGATGCTTTGGAATCTGGAAAAATGAAAGCGATTTGGGTTATTTGTACCAATCCAATGGTAAGTTTACCAGACTCCCGAAGAGTGGAAAAAGCGCTAGCTAATGCCAAATTTGTGGTGGTTCAGGATATTTCCCATAATGCCGATACGTCAAAATTTGCCGATTTATTATTGCCGGCAGCGGGTTGGTTAGAGAAAGAAGGAACGATGACCAATTCTGAAAGACGAATTTCTTATTTGCCGAAAGGCATCAATGCACCGGGAGAAGCGTTATCTGATGTGGAGATTCTGACTCGTTTTGCTAAAAAAATGAATTTTACCGGGTTCAATTTCAATAGTACTGAAGATATTTATAAGGAACATTGTCTAATGACAAAAAACACCAACATAGATATTTCATTTTTAAATTACAATCGTCTAAAAAACGAAGGTACTTTTCAATGGCCTGTTCCTGACTATGGACATCCTGGAACTCCCCGCTTATTTAGTGATAAAAAATTCTATACGCCTTCGCAAAAAGCCATTTTTAATATCCCAACGGCTATTGAAAACACGTCGGAACAACCAAATGACCAGTTTCCATATATTCTAACCACAGGTCGTATCAGAGATCAATGGCATACGATGACTAAAACTGGTAAAGTGTCCCGATTAATGACGCACATCCCGAGTCCTGTACTTGAAATAAATCCTATTGATGCCTACAAAGCGTCCATCAATAATGGGGATATTGTTGTGGTAACCAGTAAAAACGGAACTGTTCGTGTAAAAGCCAAAGTGGCTGATACCATTAGAGAAGGTGTTGTTTTCTTGCCGATGCACTGGGGAAAACAATTGGAAAATGATTTGAACAGAACCAATAATTTGACCAATACTCTTGTAGATCCAGTATCGAAAGAGCCTGACTTTAAATTCACCACTGTTTCTGTAGCCAAATATGTAAAACCTTTCGAGAAAATCGCGGTTGTGGGTGCTGGAGCGGCTGCTTTCCGATTCATTCAGAACTACAGGGAAATCAATACTTCTGACGAAATTATTGTTTTTTCGAATGAAGAAAACCCATTTTACAACAGGGTTTTATTACCGGAATACGTAACTGCGGAACTTTCTTGGGAACAGCTTTTAAAAATAAAAGATGAAGCCTTAAGTAAGCTAAATATCACTATGAAATCGGGGGTTTCAATTGATAACATCAACACCAAAGAAAATATAATACTCGATAGTGACGGCATCACCCATTCTTTTGATTCCTTAATATTAGCAACCGGAAGCCGACCTTTTATTCCTGAAAATGCACAATTGCACTTACCGGGACGATTCACCATCAGAAAAAAAGAAGATGCGGACCGATTGAAAAACTATCTGGATAACACTAATTTAGTTGCAGAAGAGCAACATGTAGTTATTGTAGGTGGTGGATTATTAGGATTAGAATTGGCCGCAGCCTTAAAACATAAAAAAGTAAAAATCACGATAATTCAAAGGGCTTCCAGATTAATGGAACGTCAATTAGACCGAATTTCGAGTAAATTACTTGCCGAAGAAGTACAACTGCGTGACATTCAAATTTATTTTGATAATGAAGTCAGTACCGTATTCGAAACTGACAATCCAAACGAAATAGAAATCGCCCTAAAAAGTGGTCGAATTATAACTGCCAATGCAATCGTTTATACCATTGGTACCATTCCAAATATAGAATTAGCCAAAGAATCAGGAATATCCTGCGGACGTGGTGTAAAAGTAAATCAGTATTTACAATCTTCGAATCCAAATGTATTTGCTATTGGAGAAATAGCTGAATTCAACAACCAGTTATTCGGAATTACTTCAGCAGCTGAAGAACAAGCGGATGTTTTAGCCAATTATATGGCTGGTGACATCAGTAGTTTTTATAAAGGTTCCGTTTTGATGAATATCTTGAAACTGGAAGACATTAATTTATGTAGTATTGGTGAAATAGAAATCCCAGACAATGATGATTCTTACGAAGAAATTGTGTTTGCTGATTTAGGAAAAAGATACTATAAAAAATGTATCGTCAAAAATGACTTATTAATAGGTGCTATTTTGATGGGGGATAAAAATGAGTTTGCCGAATTCAAAACCATGATTGAAAGCAAAATCGAATTATCTGATAAAAGAAATACATTACTTAGAGGAAGTTCGAATACTAAACCGGTAATTGGTAAATTAGTTTGTTCCTGTAGTCAAGTAGGAAGCGGAAATATTGAAGAAGCCATAAAAGGAGGCGTGACTAACTTTACTGAATTATGCAGAACCACAGGTGCTGGATTAGGTTGTGGAAGTTGCAAAACCGAAGTGAAAGAAATCTTATCAAAATGTAAATAATAGTTAGCAGTATTCCGTAATCAGTTAATAACTGGATACTAAAAACTGCAAACTGAACACTAAAAAAATATGGAATTGACAAGACTAATAGTAAAAGGAGGCGTGATTTCACCAGGTGAATTACGAGTAATTGTAAATATGGCTTTAGAGCAAGGATTGGATGCAATCTCTTTTGGTTCTCGACAAGATATTATATTTCCTAAAGGCTTCACTCCTATTGAAAAGGAAAAAACAGGTAAGAATCATTTTGTTTATCCAAATGAAAAAAGTGGAAACAACATTGTTTCTTCCTATGTATCTACTGATATTTTTAGAAACACCCCTTGGCTTACGGGAAATAAGTTTTTATATATTTTAGAGCAATTTAAAGAACAACCCAAGCTAAAAGTTAACATCACCGATCCAAAACAACAGTTGGTTCCTTTATTTACAGGACATATCAACTTTATTGCTTCGGATCATGAAGATTATTGGTTTCTCTATATCCGTTTGCCAAAATGGGATAAAATGGAAATGTATCCCGTGCTGATTTACAGTTGGAATATCGCCGAAGTATATTATGCCATTGAAAAAATACTTGAAGAAGAACCGGATTCTGTTGATATGATTTTTCAATTGGTCAGCGATGCTTTAGACACTAATAACAGAACCATTGACAAGCCGTTAAATATTCCTTTCTACCCATTTCCTTACTATGAAGGAATGAATCGATTGGGAATTGATCAATATTGGTTGGGATTGTATTGGAGAAATAATCTATACGATTTAGACTTTTTAAAAGAAATGTGTGATTTATGTTTTGATTGCAAAATTGGTAAAATATGTATCACACCATGGAAATCCTTTATCGTAAAAGGGATTCCAAAGGAACGAAAATTAGATTGGGAAAAATTCCTGGGTAAAAAAGGAATTAACGTTCGTCACTCGCTATTGGAATTGAACTGGCACTTACCTGTTGCGATGGAATGGGCTTTAAATCTTAAAACTTTTCTGGTTCGAACGCTCGATCAATTTGATATCAGTACCTATGGACTTACCTTTGGTTTATCAGAATACAATCGTGAAGGACACTATTTCACTTCGATTGTAGTCGAAAAAAATGAATTGCCAAAAGACTTAGAATCCATCAAAATTAGGGATACATATAATGTTTTGTATGCCAAAAATTTTGATCCAAATACCAAAGAATATATTGTTCATGCACAAGATGTAGACAAACTGGAACTACCAACCATTTTGATTGAATTGAGTAGAAAATATTTTGAAGACTTAGGAAATCAAATTGTTGAAGTAAATAAAACTGCCACCAAAAAAGAAAAAACAGCACAAGATATTCATCAATGTCCGGAATGTTTGACTTTATACAATTCAGAATATGGCGATGTTACTCAAGGAATTGAAAAAGGGACTTTATTTAAAGACTTACCTGTAGACTATTGCTGTTCCTTATGTGGATCTCCAAAAAGTAATTTTATAGTATTGACAGGAGAGAAACTGGATGCTTTATCATAATTTTTTAAAAAAAGTTAGCCACGAATTACACAAATTAGCACTAATTAATTTAATTTTAAGGACTAATTTGTGTAATTCGTGGCAACAAAATAATTCAAAAGACTCTTATTAGTACCAAAAAACAATTACAATATGAATACTACTTTCAAAACGGTAAGCTCCTCTCACATAACAATTTCTGAATTAATGCTGCCTTCACACACTAATTTTAGTGGCAAAATACATGGAGGCTATATTTTATCATTACTCGATCAAATTGCTTTTGCTTGTGCTTCAAAGTTTTCCGGTAATTATTGCGTAACAGCTTCTGTAGATACGGTAAATTTCTTAAAACCTATTGAAGTGGGCGAATTGGTAACGATGAAAGCCAGTGTAAATTACGTGGGAACCAGTTCTATGATTATTGGTATTCGTGTGGAATCAGAAAATATTCAAACAGGAACCGTTAATCATTGCAATTCATCCTATTTTACAATGGTCTCTAAAGACAAAGAGGGCAAAAATGCAGCCGTTCCCGGATTAATCCTTACGAATCTAAAAGAAGTGAGTCGGTTTCAAAACTGTGTAAAACAAATCGCTTTGAAAAAAGAAAGAGAATATCAAAAGAGCATTTCTACTTTTGGATCTATAGAAAATATTTTGAGTTTAAATCAGTATAATGTGAAGGTGGAGTTGCAGTAGTGATCAAAATAGTAACGTTTTAAAGGCTTTGGGAGTAAGTTAAATTTCTTTAGGCTAAAGCTTTTAATTCAAGTAAAAGACCAACTTCAAATAAAAAACTAATACCCAAAATTCTTTTAGCCATTGTATTTTATGAAATCCAAGTTTGTTTAACTTTATATACAACCCATTTTTTATTATTTTTTTTGATATAAACTGAATATCCTAAGCCACATTTACCACCACAAGAATAGCTAACATTCAAAACTCCATTTTCTTTTTTGTGGTTGAATTGAATTCTTGAAAAAGACATTACTCCAGCAAATTTGGGATATTTTACTCCCCAGTTTTGATATTCTTCAATTTTAGGAAGTTCAGAAAAATGTTTAAAAATGAATTTATTGTTACTATATTTTTTTAAATCTGTTTTCATACTTATTAATCCTTTATTATCAATTGCGATTATAAGATTTAAAGTGTCTTTTTTTAAAATTTCTCTTTTTCGTTCACAATCTACTTCTCTCTGATATTGTCCAGTTGTATCTCTTCCAATCCATTTTCCATCTTTATCATATAGTAATTTAGGACTCACTTCTGGAAAAAGTGTATAAAGTCTTTTGTCCTTATAAGTTAAATCTACTACATTTAGAAAAATTTGATCAAATACATTTTGTTCAAATTCTAAAACAGAATTTCTTTTTTCACAACTAAGTGAAAAAATTAATAAAAAAAGTATGATGTATTTTCTATTCATGTTTTTTATATAAACACCAACTTCTACGTATCCGCTACATTATAGCGCATATCTACTCAGATTAGGTCGCTTTGCGCTATAAAACAGTTTTGTTTCGCTAATTTATGCTATTATTTCTTGCAATAAAAACAAACCCCATTCTTTCCATCAAAACCATAAAAGTCCAACTTTGATATCCAAATAATTTGATTTTCTTTTAATTCAGCAATTTCAATAAGTTGATTGCATAACGGATAA
This sequence comes from Flavobacterium cryoconiti, assembly GCF_048158645.1. Taxonomy (NCBI): domain Bacteria; kingdom Pseudomonadati; phylum Bacteroidota; class Flavobacteriia; order Flavobacteriales; family Flavobacteriaceae; genus Flavobacterium; species Flavobacterium cryoconiti. The sequence goes on from NZ_JBLNKW010000003.1 coordinate 149,639, forward strand.
TAGCTACCATTATAGTTTTTATCTATTAATAAAATATTTTTGATAAGTAGAAAATAATTAAATTAGCATTAAAGTTTATAAAATAAAAAATCAATCATATTATGGAAAATAACAATAATGGGAACTCTTCAGAAAGTAAATGTCCGTTTTCAGGAGGTACTTCAAAACAAACAGCCGGCTCTGGAACGAGAAACAATGACTGGTGGCCCAATCAGTTAAAATTAAGCGTCCTTCGCCAAAACTCTCCCCTGTCCAATCCTATGGGCGAGGAGTTCAACTATGCTGAGGAGTTCAAGAGTCTCGATCTTGATGCTGTGAAAAAAGACCTCTTCGATTTAATGACTACGTCTCAAGAATGGTGGCCAGCAGATTTTGGTCACTACGGGCCGTTTTTTATTCGTATGGCATGGCATAGTGCAGGTACCTATCGCATCGCTGATGGCCGCGGTGGTGCAGGTTTTGGTACACAAAGATTTGCGCCGCTTAACAGTTGGCCTGACAATGCAAACCTCGACAAGGCTCGTTTATTGTTATGGCCAATCAAACAGAAATATGGGAAGAAAATTTCATGGGCTGACCTGATGATTCTTACCGGAAACTGTGCTCTTGAGTCCATGGGCTTCAAGACCTTTGGTTTCGCTGGTGGACGTGCTGATGTTTGGGAGCCTGCGGAAGATATCTACTGGGGTTCTGAAGGAAAGTGGTTGGATGACAAACGCTACACGGGTGAACGCGAATTAGAAAATCCTCTTGCTGCCGTTCAAATGGGGCTTATCTATGTGAATCCTGAGGGACCAAACGGAAATCCTGATCCAGTTGCGTCTGCTCGTGACATTCGGGAGACTTTTGCCCGTATGGCGATGAATGACGAAGAAACTGTTGCGCTTATTGCCGGTGGACATACGTTCGGGAAAACCCATGGTGCCGCCGATCCAAACCAATATATAGGTCCAGAACCTGCAGGTGCGCCTATTGAGGAGCAAGGTCTTGGCTGGAAAAATACATTTGGTAGCGGAAATGGAGAAGACACAATTACCAGCGGACTTGAAGGTGCTTGGACTACTACGCCTACAAAGTGGAGTAACAATTACTTCGAAAATCTGTTCGGATTCGAATGGGAGCTATCAAAAAGTCCTGCTGGTGCGCATCAATGGAAACCGAAAGCTGGCGCAGGTGCCGGTACAGTACCGGATGCTCACAATCCGTCAAAGAGTCATGCGCCAACGATGCTTACCGCTGACCTTGCTCTGAGAGCAGATCCTATCTACGAACCCATTTCAAGATATTTCCATGAAAATCCTGATAAGTTTGCAGATGCCTTTGGTCGTGCCTGGTTTAAGTTGACACACCGCGATATGGGTCCAATAGCGCGCTATCTTGGGCCAGAAGTACCTACGGAAGAACTAATCTGGCAAGATCCTGTTCCTGCCGTTACACATCAACTAATTGATGATAATGATATTGCTGCACTAAAATCTAAAATACTTGATTCAGGACTAACTGTTTCCCAACTGGTAGCTACCGCTTGGGCGTCAGCTTCAACGTTCCGTGGCTCTGATAAACGCGGTGGTGCAAACGGTGCTCGCATTCGATTGGCACCTCAAAAGGATTGGAAAGTTAACAATCCTGGCCAACTGACAAAAGTGCTGGAAACACTTGGTGACATTCAAACAGCATTCAACAACGCTCAATCTGGTGGTAAAATGGTTTCAATTGCCGACTTGATCGTTTTAGGCGGTAGTGCTGGTATTGAGAAAGCAGCGAAGCAAGCCGGTCAAGATGTGAAAGTTCCTTTTACACCCGGAAGAACCGATGCATCGCAAGAGCAAACTGATGTAGAATCATTTGCAGTCCTAGAACCTGAAGCTGACGGTTTCCGCAATTACGCTAAGACTAAATATACCGTATCAGCAGAGGAAATGCTTGTGGATAAGGCGCAACTGCTTACCTTGACAACACCAGAAATGGCCGTTCTTGTTGGTGGTTTGCGTGTTCTAAATGCCAACTTTGACCAATCTCAAAACGGTGTTTTCACGAAGCGTCCAGAAGTGCTGACCAACGATTTATTTGTGAATCTATTGGATTTAGGTACGACTTGGAAAGCGGCTTCGGAAACTGATGATTTGTTTGTTGGCACTGATCGTAAAACAGGTGGATTGAAGTGGATTGGAACTCGTGTTGATCTTATTTTTGGTTCGAACTCAGAGCTTAGAGCTATCGCTGAAGTCTATGGAAGTGCCGATTCTCAAGATAAATTCGTAAAAGACTTTATTGCAGTCTGGACTAAGGTGATGAATTTGGATCGCTTCGACTTGGTTTAATTACAAACCTTGTATTATATAGTATTAAAGGTGGTCTGTAACGGACCACCTTTTTTTATTTTTCTTTTGATTTATTTCTATTTTACCAAGGTAGATTTGACATCAGTGCGTTTGGACTTATTACCGTTAGAAAATCATTTATAAATAATCCTGTCGAATGGGTGTAAATACATCCACTACCTGACCTGCTTCAATAATTTCAATAGAATGCTCTATATTCGCAGGAATAGAATAAGTATCTCCTTCGGATAATAAGAATTCTTCTCCTCCAAATTTTAATTTGTACGAACCAGAAATAACATAACCGCTCTGTTCGTTTGGGTGTTTGTGAAAAGGAACAAAATCAGTTGACTTATACAGCATTTTTGTAACCATAGAGTCTTTACCAATGGAAAGAACGACAAAATCAACTCCTAAAAATTGTTTTGAGATGGCGTTTTCTTTTTTTACTATATTTTTCATATTCTTTACAATTGATTGTTTAAGTTTAATTCCATTTGGATATTACAGCGTTTGTAAGGCGTGGCTTGTCCTGCTATTTTTTGGAAACCCAATTTATGATATAAGTTAATTGCGGGTTTCAGAATGGTATTGCTTTCCAAGTATAATTTGGAAGCGCCCAATTGCTTTGCGGCATCGACAACTGCCTGACCAAGCAAACCACCGATGTTTTTCCCCTGTGCATTTGGAGAAACCGCCATTTTTGCCATTTCAAAATCATAGTTGGCGTCGTTCATTTTGATGAGTGCGCAAACTCCAACGGGTTCATTATTGTAAAGCGCAACGAAAATCTTTCCGCCTTTGTCCAAAATGTATTCTTTTGGATTATCCAAAGCTTTGTAATCGGCTTCTTCCATTTCAAAGTAAGTGGAAATCCACTCTTCGTTCAGCGATTTAAAAGCGGATTGATATTGAGATTCGTATTCCACAATCTGGACGTCTTTACTTTCACGCAGTTTCTTTTGCTCCTGTACGCGTCTGAACAACGACTTTTGTTCCAATAAAAATTCCCATTCTTCAATTGCTTCCCAAAGGTTGTGTGTGGCTTCAGTAATAATACCTTCAATGGCGGCATCTACATCGGTACATTGCACTCTGATTTTTTCCGAAAGCATTGTTCCTTTTGGGGTTAACCCCACGAGAGTCCTGCGTTTATCCTTTGATTTTAGGTTTTCCTCAACCAATCCGGAAACTGTCATTTCCTGAATAATTTTAGTAACCGATGGTTGGGAATGTCCTATTTCAGTAGCGATTTCGGTAATGGTCTTTTCGCCTTCTTCTGAAAGGACAAAAAACACTGGAAACCATTTTGGCGAAAACTCCACCTTGTATAACTCATAAATTTGGGCCGCGTTTTCGGTTACTGTAGCGGTTAATAATCGCAACCGACTACCCAAAGCCATTTTTCCTGTTTTTTCGAATAGTTTCATATTGTATAATTAATTACATAACTAGTTATGTAAATATAAAAAATAATATTTCACCTCCAAACTTATTTTTAAATTCTTGAAAATAGTGAAGCAAAAAGAATGGAGTTTTCAAGAACGAATCCTCCTGCTGTCCGCTGTATCTCTCCACTGCGTTACGAGGATGCCGCTTCCATCAGGGCTAGGACTCACGAACTTTTTTCATAATACCGTTTCCACAAACTGGTCATGGTGAGGAACGAAGAAACACACTACATTATTTTTCTTCAAAAAAATTAATTCAATTTGACTAGAAAAATACCAGAAGCTAGCGCGAGCGTCCCGCTCGTGCCCACAATCAATATCAGTTCCTGTCTATTTCCAGAACCGTTTGATCGTCACAACCATAATTTCTGGCACTGCTATATTTCCAATCTACAGCATCAGTTACAAATCCAGTTTCAACAGGATTATTGTGAATGTATTCTAGTTTTTGCTCAAATACGTTCAACGACCAAATCTCGATAGGATTATTATTTTGTTGCCAAAACTGTCTATTCGTGACATTACTATTCTTTTTCCCTGCTCTTTCAAACATCCATAGCATCCATTCTTTTCTGCTTTCTTGTGGATTCTCCTCAATTGTTTTTACTATTTTCTTTGAAGTATATCCCTTAAAATCTCTTATCAACCCAGAAGGGTCATTTAATGACGAACGAAATATAAGATGGATATGACTTGGCATAATACAATATCCATAAATTTCCATGCCTTTATTTTTTCTACAAAAAACTAACGATTCTATAATGCACCAGAAATAATTATCTCTAGTAAATACATCAATCCAATTGACAACAGCGAAACTTATAAAATATGCTCCAGATTTTTCAGCAAATTTGTATTTTCTACTCATTGTTTTTTAAAGTAAAATGGACTTAGGTTAGTAGACACGAGCGTAATTTAAGAAACATATTTATGGACTTAGCTTTTAAAAAGCTAGCGCGAGCGTCCCGCTCGTGCACACAATCAGATTTCCACGCCTTTATTTTTCTGCAAAAATCTAACGATTCTATAATGCGCTTGGGCACGAGCGGGACGCTCGCGCTAGCTTGGGGCTTTGTGTGGCAAATCAGTTAGCAAAACTCCTTCTCGGCTTAGATTTTCAATATGAAATTTGTGAAGCCATTCCCAGGCATCAACCATCGAACTTTTGCCTGTTCCGTTTCTGCCATAAATTAAAGCAGAAGTTATCTTGCTACCTTTTACCAATTCAATAGAAACAGGCAACCGAAGTCCTCTGAAATTTTCAACAGTTATTTTCTTAATCTTCAGCATCGGCTATAAATGTTTTTCTTACTTCTTCTTCTTTCTTTTGCAAACCTATTGCAACAGCGTTCTCGAACTTTGAAGCACTAAAACCTGTATCAGAAATAAATCCCTCAAGTTTCGTTACAAAGTCCTTTAATTCTGGTTTTTCAGTTTTTAGTTCAGTAATCCATTCTTTAAGTTCTACCATATTCAAAATTTATTAATGTCGATTTCTTGTATTTTGAGTGTCACACATAGAATAGTCGATTACGTTTTGGCCGCTTGGCGATGTGGCGGATTAAGAAAACCTAAACTTTCGGTTAATGACTATACTTTGCAAATACAAAACAAACTTTTAATTAAAGCCAAAAACCCCAATTGCTACAAATGTGTGTGTGTGTTAGTGGCTGTTTTTTTTTATATTCCCAAAACATTTCGACTTGCACTCATAACATCTAATATTGCTGATTGTACTTGAATTTCTTGGGTATCTAATTGTTTATAAAAACTATTAAATGGTAGTTTGTTTATTTTTTCTTGAATTAGCATACAATCATTAGTTTCTTTTTTCCAAATTGCTAATCTTTCTTTTGTCATTAGATGAGATTTATATGCTTGAATGTGTTTTGACAAATTTACAGCAATCTTTGATTGTTGATTATAAAGATTTCTCCACATAGTAACTGAACTGTTTGTTTTTTCAATAATATTTATATCTTTTTCATTTGCTATTTTATTTTGAATGTCAGGAGTTAAGATGCTTTTTTTTCCATCTTTAATAATATAGATTTCATCTTCTATTACTGACAAAGTAATTCCAAGCTCATCAATATTTTTTAGAAACTGATATGTTTCTTTTTCGATAGTTCCTTTTTCTATGAAATTATTTGTAACATAATATATAGCATTGTTTTCATTACATTTAATTAAATAATTACTTGTTACTGATGTTTCTATTTCTTTTTTTCCATTTAATAAATTGTAGCAATCCATCAATTTAATAGGCGATTTATAAAAATAACCTAAATCCCTTGATAATTTATTATAATCGTTTCCAAAAAATTGTTGAGTTAAGTTTTTTGCAACAATTTCATTTTTTATGAACTGTAATTTATTTTCATTCATAATTCTGTAATCATCATTATCATTTAATTCAGTTATTGATGTTATGAATGAACCCTTTAATTTATCTGATACATTTATACTGTCGATTACTAAAATTTCTCTTTCGATATCAGTAGTTGGTACATATGCATTAATTTTTTCTCTAACTTGATTGTCTTCACCGAAGCTATAACCTGTGCTTATTTTAAATGATAAATCTCTACTTAGTAAAGACAAATCAGCAATCTTATTTTTTTTTGTTTCGTTATTAAAATTACTGTTTTTAATCTCAACGATTTTTTCTTTAATCGAATCTATTCTATTTTTTATTGCAATATATTCAGGATTATTAATTTCTAAATATTCAAATTTTTTGGAAGTAATTTTTAACTTTTTAACTTCAAAGGCTTTGCAATCAGATAAATTCTTATTTAATTTTTCAATTAATAAATAATTTGTGTTTTGAGAATAGATAAATGACACGTTTAATACCAATAAAAAAATAAATGATAATTTGACTTTCATTGTTATGACTTAATTATTTATGCTTACTTCTGTTTTTTGTCTTTTTTCAGCTTGTTCCGACGACTTAAATATTTTTTTTACTTTTAAAATTTTGATTTTCTACTAGTTACGTTAAAACAATCACTAACTACTATATAAGTCTGACGCTAACATACTTATCACCCCTAAATTGGGTAGATAGTCTTGATAAACATTATACATTACTTATTTCAAATGTACTATTTAATTACCGAAAAATCTGATAAATAAACTTTGATAATTAACTTATTTTCAAAAATAATACCTTCTTAATTGTAAACTTTACGGGAAACCACATTCACGTTCTTTTCTACACAAAATCCCTAGCCCCGGTAGCAGTGAAAACCGGATGCAGGTGAAGAACCACTTTTTCTGGTGGTGGCAGAGCGACCGCAGAAAGCTCCTGCCAGCGCCTAGAAAAAGGGTTTGAGACCAAATGGGTTGCAACGAATAACGGGAGTAGCTCCTAAAAAAAATTGTTAAAAATTAACCGCCAATCGCAATCATGCTGCGGTTATCTTGATTCAAAGCGGGATTGTTCATATCCTCGATGGTAGTCATTCCTGCTCGTACTTTCTTTTTGTTTTTAATGGCAAAAGCAATCAAGTCTTCTATCGCTTCGCCATTTCTGAAAGGCGTCAGTAAATCTGTTTCGGAGTTTGAGAACAGACAGTTTTTTATTTTTCCGTTTGCTGTAAGGCGAATTCTGTTGCAACCGTCACAAAAAGGATTGGTTATCGAACTGATAATCCCAAAACTTCCCAAGTAGTTTTTTATTTTGAATTCTCTGGCAGTGAAGTTTTTTTCATCTTCTAATTTCTCTACATGGGATTCTGGAAAATGATGTTGTACCTGATCCAGAATCTCCTTTTGAGAAACCATTTTGCTCCTGTCCCACTCATTTCCTGCAAAAGGCATGAATTCTATAAACCGAATCGAAATGGGTAAAAATTCAGTCAATTTTATAAAATCAATGATTTCATCGTCATTGAATCCTTTAATCAAAACCACATTTACCTTGATTTTGAAATCATTATTCAGTAACAAATGTAAATTATCAATAACGCTCTGAAACTGGTTTCTAAGCGTAATCGAATGAAATTTTGAAGCCACCAAAGTATCTAAACTCAAGTTGATTTTCTTGACGTTAAATTGCTTTAGAACTTCTATATGTTTGTTAATCAGAATTCCGTTTGTGGTGATGGAAATTTCGGTTTGAAGTGAAGCCAGTTTGGCTATTATTTCAGGAAAATCTTTTCTTAACAACGGTTCTCCGCCGGTAAGTCTTATTTTATCAACACCATTATTGACGAATGTTTGGGCGATGGCGTGAATTTCGTCAGCGGTCATCAAGCTCGCTTTTGGACTTAATACAATTCCATCAGCTGGCATGCAGTAGGTACAACGCAAATTGCATTTCTCAATTAGAGAAATACGCAAATAGTTGTGTTTACGTCCAAAATCATCCGTTAAAACAGCATTATTTGGTGTCATGATTTTTGCCTTTTAAAATATGAAAAACATGCAGCACATGAGGAAATATGGCATCCATGGATTCCTTTGCGCCATTGGTTGAACCCGGTAAAGCCAATACCAAAGAATTTCCTAAAGTTCCTGCAACTGTTCTGGAAAGCATGGAATACGGCATGCGTTGTTGCCCATAATTGCGGACAGCTTCCTCAATCCCCGGAATTCTGGTTTCCAATAATGGTTCCAATGCTTGCGGTGTAACATCTCTTGGCGAAAGCCCTGTTCCTCCGGTAAAAATGATCAATTGATTTTCTTTAGCGAAAGCTTTGGTTCGCTCTTGAATCACATCCATTTCATCGGGTATGATTTCGTAATGCGTCGTTTCGACTCCGCAAACTTCCAGTTTTTCAACAATTATTTTTCCGGAACGATCTTGCTTGTCTCCCGCAAAAATAGAATCGGAACAAACGAAAACTGCCGCTTTAATAGCGGATGGAAATCTATTTTTGAAAGACGATTTCCCGCCTTCCTTGCTGATTAATTTAATTGTCGAAATCTCGATATTTTTGTCAATTGGTTTCAGCATGTCATACATCGTAAGCGCCACAATCGAAGCACCGTGCATCGCCTCGACCTCAACTCCGGTTTTGTAAACCGTTTTCACATTGAAAATAATATCAATACTCAATTCATTGATTTCGTATGCTACTGATGTAAATTCAATTGGAATTGGATGGCAATCAGGAATGGATAAATACGTATTTTTCACCGCAAATAAACCTGCCGTTTTGGCCATTTCCAGTACGTTTCCTTTTGGAACCAGATTATTTACAACAGCATCAATTGTGGCCTGAAGACTCACAATCACTGTTGCCTTTGCTGTTGCGGTACGGAGCGTACTTATTTTATGTGTGATATCAACCATTTATATGTGTCTAAAGTTTTAAAGTCTAAAGTTGCAAAGTCAGCCTCTTGAAACTATAAAACCGTTATTTTTAATTCGTTTGGATTATTCTATTTATAGTATTCATAAAGACTTTCGACCTTCGACTTTATGACATTTAGACTACAAACTATTTTTCTTCCAGATAAAAGTACTGTTTTCAAATATTTCTTTACCAAAAATAGGCACATCTGTTTTTATCCAATTCACAATCGCTTCCGTGGCTTCATACACTTGTTTTCTTCTGGTTGCCGAAACAAAGACAAACAAACAGATTTCTCCTGCTTTAACCACGCCCAAACTGTGATAAATGTGCATGCAAATCAAATCGAATTGTGCGAAAGCTTTCTCTCTAATCACGTTCAGGGCTTCGTCTGCCATTTCTTCGTAAGCGGTGTAATCAATTGCAGCTACGGTTTGACAATCAATTTGATCGGCTCTGACTTGACCCAAAAAAATATTGTGCGCACCAATAGTCGTTTTCGATTGGTGTTTCGCAATCGACTGCCCTATAAATTCCGAAGAAATTGGTCCCTGAATGAAAACAGTTTTCTTACTCATGATCTTTATCTTTTATATTTTAGGAAACAGAAACAGTTTCTTTATGCAGTATTTCATTCAATGCTTTAGCGCCACCCGCAATACTTTTGGCATTCGTAAAATTATTTTTTACGAGAATTTCCACTGCCTTTTTACTTCTTATTCCGGATTGACAAAAAACAAATAATGTTGAATTAATGTCCAATTGATGTAGTTCGAATTCTAAACGGTCTAACGGAATTTGAAGCCCGTTTTTGATTGTTATTTTTGGATATTCATCTGAATTTCGAACATCAAGAAAAACAACTTGTGGATGATGCATTTGTTCCAATGCAAGAGCTACACTGATTTCAATAGTTGCACTTTCAACCGCAGTATATTTATTTTCGAAAGCTACTGTATCGATCGTATTTGTGCAAGTTTTTGAAAAATCAAACTTCTGTTGTTCGTTATTCAGCATATTATACACTAGTAATTTCCCCGACAACAACTCCCCTATTCCCAAAACCATTTTCAATACTTCATTCGCTTGAAACATACCGATGATTCCAACCGATATTCCCATAACACCCGCATCATTACAGTTCCTGACTTCGCTGGCTTCCTCTGGAAACAAACAGCGATACGTAGGTCCATTTTCATAATTAAAAATAGAAACCTGCCCTTCAAATTTATAAATAGAACCGTAAACAAACGGTTTGTTGGTTACGCAACACGCATCATTAATCAAATATTTAGTATTCAGATTATCCGTGGCATCAACCATAATATCATACTGCTCGAATAACGAAATTGCATTTTTCGAGTCTAATTTTTCAGTGATTGCATTTATTTTTATGGAAGGATTGAGTTCCAAAGCCATTGCTGCCGCTTCAAGAACTTTACTTTTCCCCACTGAACTGCTTTTGTAAATCACCTGGCGTTGCAAATTGGTCACTTCGATTCTATCATCGTCAATAATGCCAATTTCCCCTATTCCGGCTGCAGCCAAATAAGGTAAAACAGCAGCTCCCAATCCGCCGGCACCAATGATCAAGACTTTGGCTTGTTGCAGTTTTTGTTGCCCATTAATACCTACTTCAGGAAGTATAATTTGTCGGTTGTATCGTGCTGTTTCCATAAATTTAGGTTTAAAACAAACGTTTTATTTCTGAACGCCACTTTTTTAAAATCAAAAATCGTTAATCAAAAATCTTAACCTCCAGCAAATGGTGGTAATAAAGCAACAATATCATTGCTTTTCAGAATATAATTTGCTGTATCCTGTACTATTTTTTGATTAATTGCTACACTAAAAGAAAGTTGATTCAATTGGTACTTTTGCTCTAATGATGCTAATAATTGATGTAAAGGTAAATCAGAAAAAGAAATTTCTTCTCCTTGACTTTTGGTTTTTTCGGCTATAGCGCCAAAATATTTTACTGCAATCATGCCGTTAAATTTAAGTTTTGAAAAATGAACTCATCTTCGGATAATTCCTCTTGAAAATAAGTCGTTAATTTTGAAGCATTTCGCACCACTTCACCAATGACAATAATTGCAGGAGAAGAAAGTTGGTGCTCTTCGACTAATTTCGTTATAGAACTTATGGTTCCCACCACTTTTTTCTCGGTGTCTTTTGTTCCATTTTGAATGATGGCAACAGGCAAATCATCCGTTCTGTTGTTTTGATAAATCGAAATAATTTCGTCCAATTTATTCATTCCCATCAAGATAACCACCGTTGCTGATGATTGAGAAGCCAAAGATACGTCTTTAGACAATTTATGATCCGAAGTAGTTCCGGTAATTACCCAGAAACTTTCGGCAACTCTTCTTTGTGTCAAACTTATTCCATTAGACGCCGGCACACCTAAAGCAGATGAAATTCCAGGAACAATAGCGGTTTCTAAATCAAATTTTTGAGCATATTCTATTTCTTCGCTTCCTCTTCCAAAAACAAATGGATCGCCGCCTTTCAATCGAACGACATGACCAAAACGCTTTGCCATCGACACAATCAATTCATTAATTTGATCTTGACTGTAAGCGTGACAACCAAAACGCTTTCCAACAAAAATGATTTCTGCATGGGTCGCATACTGCAACAACTCTTCATTAACAAGCGCATCATACAAAACAACATCAGCACTTTCCAATGCTTTGATTGCTTTTAAAGTGATTAACTCTACATCTCCGGGACCTGCCCCAACGATTGTCAATTTTGGTGTATTTGAATTTTTCATTTTAACTAGGATAAATTGGTATTCAATTCGTTTAACTCGGCAACAGAATTTATATTTTTAAACTGATCTCTTTTGGCATTCGGAATCGGAATCAATTGATGTTTTACATTTGAAATGAAGCGCATCATTTTCAAATCATTATCATCAATTGACTTTTTTAGAACAGGAATTATGGTTGTTGCATAAATTCCTATCAAAGGATGAATCCGATCATTATCTTTGAAAACAGAAACCTCAAAATTTGTATCATGATTTTCAATCAATTCCAACAGTATTTCGGTAGAAATTAATGGAATGTCGCAACTCAATATCAAATTCATCTCCGTTTCTGAATGAACCAGTGCAGTATATATTCCGCCCAATGGTCCTTTATCAGTTATTATATCTTTTACTTTTTTGTATGCTAAATAATCGTAATCGTTTGTATTGGTAATCAATTGAATGTTCCTTGATATTGGCAAAACCGCTTCTATGATATGCTCGATAAAAGGTTTGTTTTGGTACAATACCAAGCCTTTTTCCGACTGCATTCGGCTGCTTTTTCCTCCACAAAGAATCGATACTTGCATAAAAAAAATAATTTAATGATTGAAAAATTTAATAATTAAAAGATTATTTTACTACAACTTTAGCAATAAACATTTAACCCCTTAACATTTAACCATGTTTCTATATTCCTTGAATCATTCAATTTTTCAATCTTTAAATAACAAATCAAACAATCAACTTCACACTCGCTAATAGGATTACCGTTGCCAACACATATTTCAACACTTTATTGGAAAAATATCCGCTACCATAATAGGCTCCTAACATCCCTCCGAAAACAGCTATTGGAACTAAATAAAAACTTTCTGTTGGAAACGTTTTGTCTCCCATAAAATAGCCCGAAAGTCCCGCAATAGAATTCACTAGAATAAACAAACTTGAAATGGCTGCTGTTTCTTTTAACGTCGCCCAACCCAATAATAAAATGATTGGACTCAGGATAACGCCACCACCAATGCCTAACATTCCGGATAATAAACCTATTCCAAAACCTATTCCCATAGCTAGCGGAATATTTATTTTAGTGCTTTCTGTTTCTTTAGAATGAAAAAAACCGAACAATCTTAACGCTGCCAAAATCAATACGATTCCTAACAATATTTTATAAAAACTATTTTCTAACGGAATCATCCCGCCAATAAAAGCCGCCGGTACCGAAGTTATCGCGAAAGGATAAAACAGTCTGGGTTTGAAGAAATCTTTTTTATAGTAAAAGAAAAAAGAAATTCCTGAAACAAACAAATTAAGCAATAAGGCAGAAGGTTTCATCACCGAAACAGGGAATGCAAAAATCGCCATCAACGCTAAATATCCCGATGCGCCACCATGTCCCACGCTGGAATACAAAAACGCAACCACCGCTAACAATACGCCGAATAAAATCAAAAAATCATTATTTACTATTGACATCTTTACTCTATTAATTAAGTGGTATAACAAGTACTTCCTGATCTTTTTCAATATTTACCACATCATAAGGCAAATAAATTAAAGCATTCGCTACTGCAAAAGTATTCAGCATGGCTGAACTTTGACTCTCTAAAACCGTAACTTTTTCATCATCACACAACCCTTTCAAAAATAAGGTTTTTCCAGTTATATTTTCAAATTGGGCAGTTATTTTCCGTTTGATTTTTGGCAAATGAATAGACTCAAAACCCATATTTATTTTTAGCGCCGGATGAACATAAATGTAAAAACTGGTCAAAGTCGAAGCTGGATTTCCAGGCAAGGCAAAAACTATCGTTTTGTCTTTTTTTCCAAAAAACAACGGTTTTCCAGGCTTCTGATTAATTTTATAAAATAACTCTTCTACCCCATTGAATAAAAGCGCTTCTTTGACAAAATCATAATCACCAACCGAAATTCCGCCTGAAACAAGCACAACATCAAAAGCAGCAAGACAGCTTTTTATAATTCTTTTTGTAGCCTTCAAATTATCCTTTACCCGGAATGTTTCGATTTTTTTAATCCCAATTCCCTGCAAAGCAGCTTCAAGCATAATAGAGTTACTTTCGTAAATGGTTCCTTCCGATAATTTTTTGCCCACTTTTACCAATTCGTTCCCTGTAACAACAATAGCCACTTTTGGTTTGGCATAAACTGTTATTTCCGTAATTCCCAAACAAGCTAAAAATCCAATAGCTGCAGGGGTAATCACCGTATTATTTTCAAGTACAAGTTCGTTTTCTTTTATTTGCTCGCCTTTGCTTCTAACATTCGCAAAACGGTCAGGCATTTTGGTAATTTCAACCGTTTTATTTTTAACCGTAGTATGTTCCTGCATGACAACCGTATCCAAATTATCCGGAACATACGCTCCAGTGAATATGCGTATTGCCTGATCTTTTTTTATTTTTTTATTCGAAAAATCACCAGCTTGTGAAGTGCTAACCACGTTAAACTGTTGCAATTCACCATGCATAAAAGCGTAACCATCCATCGCTGATTGACGGAAAGGCGGCATATCCATTGGAGAATAAATTGCTTCCGCCAAAACAAAACCAAGTGATTTGGCCACTTTAATTTTTCTGATAGGCATCTTGCAACTATTTTCTGCAATAATCGATAAGGCTTGGTCCACTTGTATCATACGATTTTGAATAAAACTAAGTAAAAATACTTATTGCAAATATACGTAAATATGTGAAGTTGAACCAACAATTAACTATAATTGCATGCAAAATGAATATAGCAAGATTTAAACCGTTTTATTTATTAAAAAATGAACAAAGCAATACCAAATCTGTAAAATCCGTAAAAAAGAAATCCCAAAACCGATCTAGATTTTGGGATTTCCTATACTAATTCAATATTTAAAACTTATTCAATAGGTAAAATCAGTGTTGAAGTAACAGCCTCCAAAACTTCAAAAGCCGTTTCTGCCATCTTATTTCCTTTAGTATCCAAAAGTGGATTTACTTCCACAAATTCGAGGCAAACCACCTTTTTACTTTCGATAATCTGATTGATAATTGCGATGACCTCGTATTGATCAAATCCTTTTGGTACCGGAGTTCCCGTTCCATATGAAATCATATCACAATCCATGGAATCCACATCAAAAGAAATATAAATCATATCACAATTCGTTAGCTCAGCCAAAGCCTCTTCCACACAATTTTGAAGTCCTCTATAGCGTACTTCGTGAACTTTATAATTTCGGATATGCAACTTTTCAATTTGCTTATCTTCGGCTTCTTCGGTATCGCGAACACCAAAATAAATAACATCTTCGGCCTGTACTTTAGCACCTTCGCTGCCTATATTTTTCATTTTCTCCCAATGCTCTTGGGTTTCAAGAGGCACTTCATTGTTCTGACAACTTAAATTATCGTCTGCAAGAGCTGCCGATAATGGCATACCGTGAATATTTCCCGAAGGCGATGTGTAAGGCGAATGCAAATCAGCATGGGCATCAATCCAAATCACTCCTAAGGTCAATTCCGGATAAGCCACTTTTATACCGCTTATGGTTCCCAGTGCCGAGGAATGATCCCCTGATAAAACTATGGGAAAATAATTCTGTTCCAGATTTTTCTTTACCGCATGACACACTCTGGTGCACTGCTCCACAACGTGTTCAATTCTTTTGGCAGAAGTACTTCTATTTTTATCATAAATGGATTCATTATGCGTTTTCACATCTTCAAACTCAAATTGATTAAAATAGTCGCTGTCTTGATTAATTGCGGCTATTTCGATAGCATCAATCCCTAAATCCGAACCTCGGGTTCCTGCACCGATATCAGACCGGTTTTTGATTAATTTTATTGCTTTTTCCATGACAATTAAATTATCTGAAATCATTTAATGCTCTTTCGATAATTCCAAGACACTCATGAATTTGAGTTTCAGTAATAACTAATGGCGGTGCCAAACGTATTTTATTTCCGTGTGTAGGTTTTGCCAATAAACCGTATTCACTGAATTTCATGCAAATATCCCAAGCCAAATCGGAGTCTTCATCACAATTAATAACAATCGCATTAAGCAATCCTTTTCCACGAACCAATGTAATTAGAGGATTTCTGGAAGCAATTTCGTTAAGTCCCGTTCTTAAAACAACGCCTAAATAAGCTGCATTTTGTGATAAGTTTTCGTCACGAACCACTTCTAGTGCTGCAATGGCAACAGCAGCTGCAACTGGATTCCCTCCAAAAGTAGAACCATGCTGACCAGGTTTGATGACATTCATAACCGCATTATTCGCCAAAACTGCCGAAACTGGATAAACGCCACCCGAAATCGCTTTTCCTAAAATTAAAATATCTGGTTGAACATTTTCATGATGCACGGCTAATAATTTTCCGGTACGTGCAATTCCTGTTTGTACCTCATCAGCTATAAACAAAGCATTGTATTGTTCGCAAAGCGCTTTGGCTTTCGCCAAATAACCGTCGGCAGGAACATAAACTCCGGCTTCTCCTTGAATAGGTTCTACTAGGAAACCGGCAATATTATTAGTTGATTTTAAAGCGTTTTCCAATGCTTCAATATCATCATAAGGTATTTTGATAAATCCTGCTGTGAAAGGACCAAAACTTTTACGCGCATTTTCATCATTCGAAAACGAAATAATCGTAGTCGTTCTTCCGTGGAAATTATTCTCGCAAACAATTATTTGCGCTTGATTTTCTGGAATTCCTTTTACTTCATACGCCCATTTTCTACAGATTTTCAAAGCTGTTTCCACTGCTTCGGCACCGGTATTCATTGGTAAAACTTTATCGAAACCAAAATATTCAGTTACAAATTCTTCATAAGGCCCTAATTGATCGTTATAAAAAGCACGTGAAGTCAACGTCAATGTTTGCGCTTGTTTTACCATTGCACCAACAATTTTTGGATGACAATGTCCTTGATTCACCGCCGAATAAGCCGACAAGAAATCATAATATTTTTTACCGTCTACGTCCCAAACATATACGCCTTCCCCTTTTTCTAAAACTACCGGTAAAGGATGGTAATTATGAGCGCCATACTTATTTTCTTTTTCTATAAATGCTTCAGATTTTGAAGAAAGTGCTTGATGTGATTGTTCCATGACTTGTTATTTATTAAAATTTAAAACAAAAATATATAATATTTTTTATTTTACAACAAAAAATGATAATTTTGACTTAATTTAATCATTTAAAAACAAATAATCACTTTTATTTGTACGAAAATAAGTCATTTATTAATACGTACTTTTTGTTTTTCCTTTCAATTAGACGAGAAATAATAGTTACTTTTATAAATAGTAGAAAATACCTTTTCAATTTAAAATAAATTACATGGACATATTAGATGAATTTGATATCAATATCATTAAAGAATTAGAAAAAGATGGTCGTATGGCATTTTCTGCTATTGCCACTACGCTAAAAATATCCAATACAATGGTTCATCAGCGGGTAAATCGATTGACAGAACAAGGAATTCTGGCAGGAATAAAACCCATTATAAACGAAAAAAAAATTGGGTACGACTGGGCTTCTTTTACCGGTATTACCTTAAATAAAGACCAAGATTCAAATAGAATTATCGAGGAATTAAAGAATATTCCTGAAATCACAGAATGCTATTATGTAACCGGTTCTTTCACGCTTTATATCAAAATAGTAGCCCAGAATCACGAACACATGAGAAAAATCCTTTATGAAAAAATTGATAACATTCCAGGAATTTCCAAAACGGATTCCATCATAGAATTGGGCTGCGCTTTCAAACGGAATATCACTCTATAGTTACCAAAATTATTTTTTGCTGCTTTATGTTATAAAAAATCCCAAAAAGAGTCTGTTTATACAGAAAAATCACAATTTATTTTAGATATTTGTTTAAAAAATAAAACATTATGAAAAATATAGCCTTGTTTATTTTAGGAATAGCACTCTTTTCAAATGCAACCTTTGCACAGCTGAAACCAGCAAAATATAATGATGGCGCTCAGGTTTTGAATGGATTCCAAATTCAGCCAATGAAAAAAAGCCCACAAAAACCGGGCATCCTAATTCTTCCCGCTTGGAAAGGAATTGATAAACATGCAAAAACTACCGCAGAAACGTTGGCTAAACTGGGATATTATGCCTTTGTAGCTGATATTTATGGTGCTGGAAATTATCCGAAAGACAATGCAGAAGCAGGTCAAAAAGCAGGATTTTACAAAACAAACTACAAGGAATACCAAAAACGAATTTCATTAGCATTAGAACAATTAATTAAATCCGGCGCAAATCCTAACAACATTGTCGTAATGGGATATTGTTTTGGTGGAACGGGAGCACTTGAAGCAGCTCGTGCCCACTTGAATATAAAAGGAGTAGTTTCTTTTCATGGCGGATTAGGAAGAGATGCTTCTCGTACAACAGAACCTATAACAGCTAAAGTTTTAGTTTGCCACGGTGCTGATGATCCGTATGAATCTAAAGAAGAAATCACCGCATTCCAACAAGAAATGAGAGACACAAAAGCCGATTGGCAAATGATTTATTATGCTAATGCGGTTCACTCTTTTACAGATCCGGATGCAGGAAATGACAATTCAAAAGGAGCTGCCTATAATGAAAAAGCAGACAAACGTTCTTTTGAACATTTCAAAATTTTCCTAAATGAAGTTTTGAAAAAATAATTTTTAGATTCTATTAATAGCCAAAACAACGTTTTTATGGGGAAAACCGTTTTAAGAAAGGATAAGACATGCCTAAATTGCAGATATGTTGTAGAAAACAGATTCTGTCCTAATTGTGGACAGGAAAACACTGATATCAGAAAAACATTTCATCATTTATTCATTCATTTTTTTGAAGACCTGACGCATTATGAAAATGCTTTTTGGCGCACCATAAAAAACTTAATCTTAAAACCGGCATCCCTAACTAAGGAATATCTTTCTGGTAAACGATTATCCTATTTAGCACCTGTTCGCCTTTATATTTTCATCAGTTTTATAACTTTCTTTCTAATCAGTGTGATGCCTGAAAATAAAGAAGCAAATGATTCAAAACAAGCTTCCGAAAAATTTTATAACCCAACAGAAAAAGTCAAAAAACAGGATACAATCTACAAAGAGCAGCAAAAAATAATTGACTTTGAAAAAAAAGGATTGATTTCTAAAAAAGAATCCGATTCAATTCAAAAGTTCATTGTTGCCTCTAAGGAGAAAAAAGAAGATCAAGAAGATGGAGGATTTACCTTTTTTGGAAAACAATACAAATCAGTTCAGGAATTTGATTCTATCCAGAAAAATGCTAAACCCGAAAATAAAATGGGCGCATTTCAATACTGGTTAAACCGAAAAACGCAGCTGGTAAATGATCGATACACTGCCACTGAGCTTAAAGAAAAGTTCGTTGAATCCTTTATACATAATCTACCGAAAGCATTATTTGTTTACATGCCACTCTTTGCTTTTATTTTATGGCTCTTTCAGGATAAGAAAAAATGGTACTATTTTGACCATGGCATTTTCACGTTACATTACTTTTCATTTTTATTATTAGGATTGTTAATACTAAAATTGGAAAACTACTTCCTTGGATTTTTAAATGAATACACATTATTTACCGTTATAAATTATATTTTTACAACTATTGCAGTCCTTTATATGCTGTATTATTTTTTCCCGGCGCACCATCGTTTTTATGGCGATTCCAAAATAATTTCAATAACAAAGGGAATCGTTATGTTCTTCATTAATATGTTTTTTGTTTTCATAATCCTTACCCTATTTGCAGTTTATACCTTTATTAATTTACATTAAATAACATGAAAAAAATATCCCTATTAAGTTTGCTTTTGGTTTTAAGCATCAGTTGTACGACTCAAAAAAAGAGTGTAACTGCGGTTGAGCCTACAAAATACATGAATACCATCACGGCAAGTGATTTAAAAAAACATCTTTATATTGTAGCGGCTGATTCGATGGAAGGACGTGAAACAGGTTCAACCGGTCAGAAAAAAGCTGGTGTTTATCTCATCAATCAATACAAGAAAAACAACATTCCTTTCCCTAAAGGCGCTACATCGTATTACCAAAAAGTTCCTGCTGAATTCATGAACAAAAAATACGGAGAAAAATTAGGAGATTCAGAGAATATCTGGGCATTCATCGAAGGTTCCGAAAAACCAGAAGAAGTACTGGTTATTTCGGCTCATTACGACCACGTAGGCATTAAAGATGGTGAAGTGTACAATGGTGCCGATGATGATGGTTCCGGAACAGTTGCTTTACTGGAAATTGCACAAGCATTCGAAATCGCCAAAAAAGAAGGTCATGGTCCAAAACGTTCCATTATGTTTTTCCACGCAACAGGTGAAGAGCATGGATTACATGGTTCCCGTTATTACTCGGAAAACCCTTTATTTCCTGTCGCAAACACAATTACCGACATCAACATTGACATGATTGGTCGTCGTGACGAGGCACATGCAAATACAAATAATTATGTATATCTAATAGGCGCAGATCGTTTATCAACTGATTTAGATAATATTTGTACCATCGCAAACGCCAAGTATATCAAAATGGATTTAGATTATAAATTCAACGACCCTAAAGATCCAAATCATTTTTATGAGCGTTCTGACCATTATAATTTTGCCAAACATGGAATTCCGGCTGTATTCCTTTTCAATGGTGTACATGCTGATTACCATCAAAAAACAGATGAAGTCGATAAAATTGAATTTGATGCGTTGGCCAAAAGAACACAACTTGCCTTTGTAATCGCTTGGGAATTGGCAAACAGAGAAAATCGCCCTGTAGTCGATAAAAAATAGTTTTAGCATTTGGGCACATCCCGCCGAAAAAAGCGGGTCGGGCTATACGTTGCAATCTTTTTTGTGATGAAAAATCACAAAAAAGGATTTCCACTGCTATCCCTTGTGCAAACCCGATACAACAAGAGCTTTGAAGCAATTCAAAGCTCTTGTTGTATTTACACTTACTAAAAACAAACCGCTACTCTTTCTTCGAAGTCGCTATCAGTATATTATTTCTGGACCACTCACTCCAAGAACCAACATACAGTTTTGGGATTTCTAGACCTGCATAAGCTAGTGCCAAAAGCGTATGGCAGGCTGTTACACCAGAACCACAATGCACGATAACATTTTCAGCTGCCTTATCTTCAAATTCTTTTAAATAATTATTCTTCAATTCTTCAGGTGATAAGAAAAACCCATTAGAATCTAAATTAGTGGTAAAAGGAATATTTATGGCACCCGGAATATGTCCTGCAACTAAATCGATAGGTTCTTTTTCTCCATTGTATCGTTCTTCATCTCGTACATCTACAACCAGAAAATTAACATCTTGTGCTACTTTATCAATTTCATGAATATCAGCTAACGGCAACAGCCAATTTTCAATTTTATACGGTTCCGTTTTCAATGGGATTTCTATTTTTGAGCTTGTTGGAAATCCTGCTTTAATAGCCGCTTGAAATCCGCCATCCAACACCTGAACTTTCTGGTGCCCAACAGATTTTAACATCCACCAAAACCTCGCAGCTGCATTCGAACCATTTTTATCATCATAAACCACTACGTAACTCGTAGACGTTATGCCAAGACTCGTTAAAGTTTCAGAAAATTGTTCAAGTGTAGGCAAAGGATGCCTACCTCCTATAGAAACATTCGCTTTTATATTGGCTAACTGCGTGTTTAAATCAACATACAATGCACCATCTAAATGTTCAGCACTATAATTTTCTTTAGCACCATTACCGTTACTGGCATCAATAATTACTAATTCACTTTTATCTTTCAGTGCTATTAGTTCATCAGGCTTTATAATTGGTGAAATGTCTTGAGCCATATTTCTTAATTTTACAATTAGTGTCATTATTATTTTTTTACTCAGAAATAACTACTTTTATATCAAATACAAATTAAAAATAGCTTTTAAGTACTACTAATTTATGCTATTATTTGCAATCGTCAAAACAGCAATTAAATTCAAAAAAAACACACTAGAGAAATTATTCACTCCATAAAAAAAGCCCACTAATGTAGGCTTTAAAGTTATCTTTTCTTGAATTTCACTAGCTGTTACAAAACTTTATGTTTCAACCTTAGAATTATTTTTTAAGCGCTTTCATCAAACTCAATTTTATCAGCACTGTCTATTTTGTGTAATGGTTCCTCCATTGGCAGTGTAAAATAAAAAGAAGAACCTTCGCCTTCTATACTTTCTACCCATATTTCACCACCATTTTTTTCTAAAAACCCTTTCACTAATAGTAATCCTATCCCTGCACCTTTATTTTCTGTCCTTGCTTTTGAAAGTATATTCATTTGTGGTGTAAAAAGTTTGTCTTGGATTTCTTTAGACATACCAACACCGGAATCTTTTATCTGAACTATTATTTTATCTCCTTTAGTTTTTGCCGAAACTACAATTTTTCCTCCAGGGAGTGAATGTTTAATAGCATTCGAAACTATATTCTGAATAACGGAAAGTAACATTTTTCCATCAGCAAAAACTTTAGTGTTTTCTTTAATTTCATGATGAAGATTTATTGTATTTAAAGACGCAGTATCATTTAAAGTCTCAAAAACTTTTTGAACATAATCAACAAGCTCAATTTTTCTAGGAGAAAACACTTCTGCTGCGTATTTTATTCTCGCCCACTCCACTAAGTAGTCTAACATATTTAACTCATCTATTGATGCTTTGTAAAGAAGCTCAAGCATTTCTTTAACTGTATTTGGCTGCATTCTTTCAAAATTTGATTTTAAATATCCAGTAGTAGCAATAATACTCGATAATGGACTTCTCAAATCATGCGAAAGTATGGCAAGAACACTTTCTTTATGTGTATTTAAATCTTCAAGGTCCTTTACATATTTTTTTATGGCATCTTCTGATTTCTTTCTTTCCGTTAAGTCGCGTAGGATTTTAACATATCCTAACATTTCCCCATCTATTCCAGTAAGCGGGAAAACTAAACCATATGCATAAAATTCACTTTTGTCTTTACAAATATGCCATCTGTTATCCGTTGCCCTTCCTTCTTTTAAAGCAGTTTCAATTTCATTTTTAGGAATACCATTTTGTAAATCTTCTTTTGTAAAAATTATATCAAAATGTTGTCCTAAAATTTCATCTGATTCATAACCAAAGATTTTTGTTGCCCCTGAGCTCCAACTGTTGATCACAAATTCATTATCAATAGTAAAAATGGAGTAATCTTGTAAACTGTCTATAATCTGGCTATAAAATTCGGCAGTTGGAATATAATTACTTTTAAGAATTTTAGAATTAATTTGCTCGTTTTCCATTTGGTGAATTAAATGATATTTAATTTTTTTTGAATGCAGAATAGTATTTGAAAATCAGATAGGAATGCGCTCAAAGGTATACAAAAGGATGCATGAATATTGAAAAATATTCCCCGAACATAAATGTCCCACCGTTACACAGTCTATTCCTGGATTAATTCTCAATTTATGTTTTTACTAAGTACTTTATGTTCGCTAAATAACTATTCGCACCCCTATTTTATATTTAATTTTTCAGAAACATTTAAGCCTTAAACGATTTTTTCAAACTCCAAATTTATACTATATGCTTTCTCATTTACAATATTCAAGCCAATAAATAAAACCGAACAATCCCACGAAAGTTTATTCCACAAAAAAAGCCTCGAATTTCTTCGAAGCTTTTGCTTTCTGGGTGGGAGACGGGGCTCGAACCCGCGACCCTCGGTACCACAAACCGATGCTCTAACCAACTGAGCTACAACCACCATTTGCTTAGCGGTGGCAAATATACAACATAAGTTTACTTCTGCAAATAATTTTTTTAAAAATTTACAGCAAATTTATATCAAATCTCCTAAACTATTGACTGCCAAATATCTTTCAACCGTAAAACCTTCACCAAATTCAACCCCTACTAACCTTCCCAAATCTCTAGAACGATAATTCAGACTTTCTAAGAAGTTTTTACTCGTGATTGGTGATTCTGGTTCATTCGAATTTGGATCATAAAACTGCGAGCGATACGCTAAAATAGATTCGATTTTCTTATCAGTAAAACCTGTAATATCAACAACAAAATCAGGTTCTATGTTTTTCCATTGAATATAATGATACACTAATTTGGGTCTCCAGGCTGCTTGATTTTCTCCATCAACAGTAGTTTCTATCTTTCTCAATCCCGATAAAAAACAAGCATCCGAAACTAATTTACTTCCTTTTGCATGATCAATATGACGGTCGTCAATGGCATTACACAATACAATTTCGGGTTGGTACTTGCGAATCATTTTTATGATTTCCAATTGGTGTTTTTCGTCATTGACAAAAAAACCATCGCGCATTTCCAGATTCTCGCGTACCGAAACACCTAGAATTTTTGCGGCAGCATTTGCTTCCTCATCTCTAATTTCAGCCGAACCACGAGTTCCTAACTCTCCACGAGTCAAATCAACGATTCCCACGGTTTTCCCTAAGGCGATTTCTTTTAGAATAGTTCCCGAACAGCCTAATTCGACATCGTCAGGATGCGCGCCAAAAGCAAGTATGTCTAATTTCATATTTTTTATTATTACTATTCTGTTATCTATTTCGTGTAAACTTTCATCTACAACACCTTTTTCATTGTCATTGATTTATTGATGCTTTCGCTCCATTCCTTTTCAGGAATACTATCTTTAGTAATGCCGCAACCCATATACAAATACGCTTTGGTCATTACTGGTTCCGAATTAACCTCAATTTGCATACAGCGCAAATTCACAAACAAATCAGAACTTACGGAATCTGTTGCAAAACTGCTGTTCAACTCTCCTAAAAAACCAGTATAAAAACTCCTGTCGTAATTTTCATTTTCTAAAATAAAAGCTTTCGATTTTTCTTTGGGTAAACCACAAACTGCAGGTGTGGGATGCAATAAATAGATTACTTGCTGCAAAGTAGAGTTTGAATTCAATACCCCCCAAATATCCGTTTTTATGTGCCAAATACTTCCCGCTTTGACGCTGTAAGGTTTGGTAACCGAAACTTCCAAAGCAACGCCTTGCAAAGCTGAAACTATATAATCCGTAACATATTGCTGCTCTTCTTTCTCTTTTTTATCCCAAACTATTTCCCCAGAACCACTATCCTTTTGAGTTCCTGCCAAAGCCATTGTTTCAAATACATTCACATTGGCTTTTAATAATTGCTCGGGTGTAGCACCGAGCCAGATTCCTACTTTTGGATGAAAAAAACAATACACAAAAGTAGCGGGATACAAGCGAACCAACTTTTCGAATACCGTAACCAAATCAAAATCAACCAAATCAACTGTTTCTTTTCGGGATAAAACCACTTTCTTGAATTCGTCATTTTCAATGGCTTGAATTCCTTTGGCAACTAATCTTTCAAAATTATTTTTGGTAACTCCATTTGATTCCTTAAATTCCCTTTCAAGAACATCAACTTTTTTTTTGTCCCAAATAACACCAACTATTTCAGATTGATTTTCAGGAATTAAATAGGTTTGATTGCCATCAAAAGAAGCAAAAACAAAGCCTTTTTCGGTAAAATCATTTACTTTATATAATTCATCATTTTGCTGAAAAAGTCCGATTACCATATCTGAATTGGGTTTGCAATACAATACAAAAGGTAAATTTTGTTCAAATTGATTTTTGGCTTTATCTAAAATTACGTCCATTATTTATCTTCGCTTTTTCTTTTTGGCAAAACCATATTCGTCAATTTACAAAGCGAAATCAAATTGCCTATTTCATCTGTAATTCGTATTTCCCAAAGATGAATACTTCTCCCCTTATGAACTATTCTTGCGGTTGCCGTAACTATTCCGTCTCGTTTTGCTTTCAAATGATTCGCTGATATTTCAATTCCGCGCACTTCACTGTGCTCTGAATTTACATACAACAACGATGCGGCACTCCCCACACTTTCGGCCAAAGCAACTGAAGCGCCTCCATGTAATAATCCAAAAGGTTGATGCACTGATGGATTTACCGGCATCGTAGCCACTAAATAATCTTCTCCTGCATCAGTATATAGAATATTCAGGGTTCGCATCAATGTGTTTTCTGAGATTTGATTGCAATATTGAAGGATTTTTTCTTTGTCGAATGTCATATTTTTGGCTTTAAAAATGTAAAATTAAATAAAAGATGAGTTACAAAATAGCAAATGCAATTGTTATTCTAAATTCAAATTTGAAAATCGTTTCCAATCAAATAAGATTTTCCCTATTTTTACAAAAAAACTAACGAAATGCGTCCCATAACTTTATTGTTTTTTATTGGAATATTGTTGTCTTTTTGCGCTTGTCGTTCTGATTTTGAGACCGTAGCCAGCACGGGCGATTTGACGTTTTCGAAAGACACTATCTACTTAGATACCGTTTTTACAAACATAGGTTCCAGCACGTACCGGCTTAAAGTTTACAATCACAGCAAAAATGACATCACCATTCCAACCATAAAATTAGGAAAAGGATTGAGTTCTAAATATAGAATGACAGTCGATGGAATGCAGGGAACAAATGGAAAAATATTCACCAATGTTGACCTTCTCGCCAAAGACAGTTTGTATATTTTCATAGAAACCACCGCTAATATTGCCGATGCCAACCCAACTGACTTTTTATACACTGACCAAATTCAGTTTGATGGTGGCGAAAATTTGCAAAAAGTAGAATTAGTGACCCTAATTCAGGATGCTGTTTTTCTATATCCAAAACGCTTTGCTGACGGAACTACCGAAACACTTCCCATTGGCGAAGAAAAAATCGATGGCTTTTATCTCGATGAAAACGATGCTATAAATGGTAATGAGCTTCATTTTAAAAACACAAAACCTTATGTAATTTATGGTTATGCCGCCGTTCCTTCAGGAAAAACGGCAATTTTTGATGCGGGAACCAGAGTCTATTTTCATGCAAATTCCGGTCTTATTGTATCTAATAATGCATCGATACATATAAATGGAGCCGCGTCTGCAACAGATAAATTGGAAAAAGAAGTCATTTTTGAAGGCGATCGATTAGAACCCGAATATTCAGATGTTCCCGGACAATGGGGAACAATTTGGCTTACGAATGGCAGTACGAATAATCAATTGAATCATGCTACCATCAAGAATGGAACTATAGGATTACTTATTCAAAATAATGACGGAACAACTATAACTATAAAAAATACGCAAATCTATAATTCAGCCAATTATGGAATTTTGGCGCAGACCGCAAAAATTAATGGTGAGAATCTTGTTATCAATAATGCGGGACAAGCTGGTCTAGCTTGCGCTTATGGGGGAAATTACAACTTTACCCATTGTACGTTCAATAACAACTGGAATAGTTCAGAACAAGTGGCGGTTTTGGTAAGCAATTACATTTTGGGAGCAGTTCCGGAAGTAAAAGACCTAACCGAAGCAACATTCAATAATTGTATTATTTACGGTTCATACTCGAATGAAATGATTTTGAACAAAAAAACAGGCGCTGCTTTTGTATATCAATTCAATAATTGTCTTTTAAAATTTGACAATACTTCCAATCCATTTACTACGAATCCAGACTATCAATTTGAA
The DNA here is from genome assembly GCF_048158645.1 of Flavobacterium cryoconiti. NCBI lineage: Bacteria > Pseudomonadati > Bacteroidota > Flavobacteriia > Flavobacteriales > Flavobacteriaceae > Flavobacterium > Flavobacterium cryoconiti. The sequence goes on from NZ_JBLNKW010000003.1 coordinate 177,096, forward strand.
ACGGATGCAGCACATTACAACGCAATTATTTTAAATAAAGACCCTAAATTCCTAAAGGTTTCCCTAAACAAATTCAACATTGACGAGACTTCCGCCGCTTTTGCAAAAGGGAATTCGGCGTATCTGATTCCATTGGATATTATAGGAAACACGCGAACATTACCTCCTGATTTAGGGGCATATCAAAACAATCCGTTCCCTAAATAATTTTTCAAAGTCTTTGCTTTTCACATTTGCTCGTACTATTTATTTAAACTAAATTTGCATCGCAATACAACAAACTAAAAAACAATGATCCATTTCTTTGAAAACCAAAGCAAAACTGTTTTTGCAGTACAAACGCAAAACGAAATTTCAGCTCAAGACATTTCAAAACTCAACTGGCTTTTTGCCAACTCCTATAAAATAGAAAAATCCGTGTTGACGGATTTTTTTGTTGGTCCTCGCGCCACTATGATAACGCCTTGGAGTACCAATGCGGTGGAAATCACCCAAAACATGGGAATTTCCGGAATCATCCGAATTGAAGAATTTCAAAAAGCAACAGCTAATTTTTCTGATTTCGACCCGATGCTTTCGCAAAAATACGCCGAATTAAATCAAGATATTTTCACTATCAACGTACTTCCGGAAGCTATTTTGGATATCGATGATATTACAGCTTACAACCAAAAAGAAGGATTGTCTTTAAGTCCTGAAGAAGTGGAATATTTGGATAATCTAGCGATTAAATTAGGACGAAAACTAACGGATTCTGAGATTTTTGGTTTCTCACAAGCCAATTCGGAACACTGTCGCCATAAGATTTTCAACGGAAAATTTATAATTGACGGGGAAGAAAAAGAATCTTCTTTATTCAAATTAATCAAGAAAACATCTCAGGAAAACCCGAACGATATTGTTTCGGCTTACAAAGATAATGTTGCTTTTGTAAAAGGGCCGCGTGTACAACAATTTGCTCCAAAAAGTGCTGATAAACCTGATTTTTATGAAGTAAAAGAATTTGATTCGGTTATTTCATTAAAAGCAGAAACGCACAATTTCCCAACAACGGTAGAGCCTTTCAACGGAGCTGCAACTGGTTCTGGTGGAGAAATTCGGGATCGTTTAGCAGGTGGACAAGGTTCGTTGCCAATGGCAGGAACGGCAGTTTACATGACTTCATACTCTCGTTTAGAAGAAAACAGACCGTGGGAAAACGGCATGACCGAAAGAAAATGGCTGTATCAAACACCAATGGATATTTTGATAAAAGCGTCAAACGGAGCTTCTGATTTTGGAAATAAATTTGGACAACCGTTAATTACAGGTTCTATCCTGACTTTCGAACACGAAGAAGACGCTCGCAAACTAGGTTTCGACAAAGTGATTATGCAGGCGGGTGGAATTGGTTACGGAAAATTAGATCAAGCCATTAAGAAAAAACCACAAACAGGGGATAAAATTGTTATCCTTGGTGGAGAAAATTATAGAATTGGAATGGGTGGAGCTGCAGTTTCTTCTGCAGATACCGGAGCTTTCAGTTCAGGAATTGAATTGAACGCCATCCAACGTTCGAACCCTGAAATGCAAAAACGTGCTGCCAATGCCATTCGTGGTTTGGTAGAAAGTGATATCAATCCAATTGTCTCTATTCACGATCACGGAGCTGGTGGACATTTAAACTGTCTTTCGGAATTAGTGGAAGATACCGGTGGATTAATTGATTTAGACAAATTGCCTGTGGGAGATCCTACCCTTTCGGCAAAAGAAATAATCGGTAACGAATCTCAGGAAAGAATGGGATTGGTTATTGGTAAGGAAAACATTGATTTATTGCAAAAAATTGCTGACCGCGAACGTTCACCAATGTATCAAGTTGGAGATGTAACCGGAGATCACCGTTTTACTTTCGAATCAAAATCAACTGGTGCTAAACCAATGGATTTTGCCTTGGAAGACTTTTTTGGAAGTTCTCCAAAAGTGGTGATGACGGACAAAACTATCGAAAGAAACTATACTGATTTAGTTTACGACAAGAAAAACATTTCCACCTATTTAGAGCAAGTACTTCAACTGGAAGCGGTTGCTTGTAAAGACTGGTTGACAAATAAAGTAGACCGTTGTGTGGGTGGAAAAGTTGCCAAACAACAATGTGCGGGTCCATTGCAATTGCCATTGAATAATTGTGGTGTGATGGCTTTGGATTATCAAGGAATAGAAGGAATTGCAACTTCAATTGGTCACTCGCCTGTTGCAGCATTGATAGATCCTGTTGCGGGAAGTAGAACTGCTATTGCAGAGGCATTGTCTAACATTGTTTGGGCGCCAATAAAAGATGGTTTGGCTGGACTTTCATTGTCAGCAAACTGGATGTGGGCTTGTAAAAACGAAGGAGAAGATGCGCGTTTGTACGCCGCTGTACAAGGTTGTTCGGATTTTGCAATCGAATTGGGAATCAATATTCCAACAGGGAAAGATTCACTTTCCATGAAACAAAAATATCCAAATGAAGAAGTAATCGCACCGGGAACGGTAATTATTTCGGCAGGTGGAAATTGTACTGACATTAGAAAAGTAGTAGAGCCTGTTTTACAAAGAGACGGCGGTTCTATTTATTATATCAATTTATCGCAAGATGATTTCAAATTAGGTGGTTCTTCGTTTGCACAAACATTGAACACTATTGGAAATGAAGTACCAACGATTAAAGACGCTGCCTTTTTCAAAAGAGCGTTCAATACCATTCAAGAATTAATTTTAGAGAATAATATCCTTGCTGGACACGACATTGGAAGTGGTGGTTTAATCACAACCTTATTAGAAATGTGTTTTGCCGATGTGAATTTGGGAGCTAAAATAGACTTCTCGGTTTTCGAAGAAAAAGACATTATCAAATATCTTTTTGCTGAAAATATCGGAATTGTTTTCCAAGCAAAATCAGATGCTGAAGTGGAATCTAAATTAAGCGCCAATAACGTTTCTTTCTATAAATTAGGAACAGCTACAAATGAAGCGACTTTAGATTTTGGTCCTTGTAAATTAGATATTGCTAAATACAGAGATGTTTGGTTTAAAACGTCTTTCTTATTAGACCAAAAACAATCTAAAAACGGAACCGCTCAAGCGCGTTTTGATAATTACAAAAACCAAGCGTTACACTATACTTTCCCTGCACATTTCACAGGAAAAAAACCAGTTATCGACAATTCTAAACCAAAACCAAAAGCAGCGATTATCCGTGAAAAAGGAAGTAACTCCGAGCGTGAAATGGCAAATGCGATGTACTTAGCCGGTTTTGATGTAAAAGACGTTCACATGACCGATTTAATTTCAGGTCGTGAGACTTTGGAAGATATTCAGTTCATTGGAGCTGTTGGTGGATTCTCTAATTCAGATGTTTTAGGTTCTGCGAAAGGTTGGGCCGGAGCATTTTTATACAATGAAAAAGCAAAAACAGCTTTAGACAATTTCTTCAAAAGAGAAGATACGTTATCTGTTGGAATCTGTAATGGTTGTCAATTATTTATGGAATTGGAAGTAATTAATCCGGAGCATGAAGTACACGGAAAAATGCTGCACAACGAAAGTAACAAACACGAAAGTATTTTTACATCAGTAACCGTACAGGAAAACAATTCAGTGATGCTTTCTTCATTAGCAGGAAGTACACTTGGAGTTTGGGTTTCGCATGGAGAAGGAAAATTCAATTTACCAATGAGTGAAGAAAATTATAATATTGTTTCTAAATATGCCTATGAAGGCTATCCTGCTAATCCAAACGGTTCTCATTTTGACGTTGCGATGCTTTGCGACAAAACAGGACGTCACTTGGTTATGATGCCACACATTGAGCGTTCTACGTTCCAGTGGAACTGGGCACATTATCCAAAAGATAGAGACGATGAAGTTTCGCCTTGGCATGAAGCTTTTGTCAATGCCAGAAAATGGATGGATAAAAAATAATTATATTTTATAGATTTTAAAAAAAGCGTTCCTTTTCAGGAACGCTTTTTTTATGGTAACTAATTTAAAATCCCTTAAGAAATTTGTAAGAAAATAATTAAAGTGTATATTTGAAAGTAATACGCTACGCAGTAGCGCTTATCCACCCAAAATGAGATGTATATGCGCTATTTAGTAGCGCCTATACATCTCATTTTGGGCAAGCTTAAGGGAAACCAAAAAACGACAAACAGTTATGAAAACAATTCTTTTGATTATAGTTGCTTCTTTTTTACCAATAGTAACAAACAGTCAAGAAAAGACAGATGAATTGTTTATTAATTGGAATAAAGAAACGGTTAGTTCACTAAAATCAATAAAAGAAACTTTAACAGAACAGAACTATGCGAAAAATCGCCTTGAAGCAAGATTTGCATATTGGGAAATTAAGGATGAAAGTCAACTTAACAGAAATTCAATTAGATATACTTTTCTGAAAATATTGAATAAAAAAATCGACAGTAAAGATTTAGTAATAATTGAAGCAGACAATTCTGGAGAATATTATCGTATTCAAAACTTTGTTGTCTATTTAAATGCTAACAATAAATTAGATTTAGATATTTATCGTTATGACCGAAATGAAGGTTGGAAACTGGAAAAAATTATTACAAATTATGATGGAAAAATTAATTCTATTCTTGAAAATAAGGGAAAATATTTTATAAATCGTGACGACATAATAGTTTCGCATTTTGAACTCGGGAAAATTGTCTCGTCTGAATATTTCCTTTTTGAAACTTTAAAAAACAATGAAGTAAAAAAAATTATATCAATAGAACAGAACAAGTAAAGCCTGCCCATAACAGCTACTACAACGGATTTGGGCAATAGGCATAATGGAAAGTTGGTTTTGTATTTGGGATGATTTGGCAAATCCGAAAATGGGGATTAATTTAGTCCCAAACCCGCTGTAGTACCAGAACATTAGCACTCATTACTCGACATGACACAAGAAGAATTTCATAAATTTTACGAAGACGAATCTAAAAGAGTATTTAACGAGTTGAATGAACTGACAGAAGACGATCTTTTGAAAATTATTGTAGACAAGAACGAAAACAAGTTTAAAATTTGGGACGGACACGACAATTATCAAATTTGGCGTGTGTTTCAAATTAAAGGGACAGTGAAGTCTATAAAACCGCTATTTGAAATTGTAAGTAATTTAAAAAATGAATATTTAATACGATATCATGCGTGTGAAGCATTATTTAAAATTGCAAATCTGACAGACGACAATTTTAAAGGAGAAGTTCAATATGGACGCAATGTAAAACGCAAGACTGTGAACCAGCAAAACGCAATTAATAAACTTGGTGAAATTCTAAATTTAGAAGTTTACAAAAATATAACAGAGAAAAAACCTTGGTGGAAACTTTGATAAATAAATATACAACGAGTGCTAACAGCTACTACAACGGATTTGGGCAATTGGCTTAATGGAAAGTTAGTTTTGTATTTGGGATGATTTAGCAAATGTGAAAAAAACATTAAACAATTTCCCGTTTTGGGAACTTTTGTTATCTTTGTAAAAAATTAGAAAAGCTTGAGAGTAATTGCAAAAAAAATATTGAGAGATTTTTGGGAATTCCATGCTGATTGTGAACAACAATTAAAGGCTTGGTTTCAAGAGGCGAGTAAAGCTGAATGGAAAAATCCAAATGAGATAAAGCAAGAATATCCAAGCGCAAGTATTTTGAATGATAATCGAGTTGTTTTCAATATAAAAGGCAACAACTATAGATTGATCGTCAAAATAAATTATGATTATCAAATGATTTGGATTCGATTCATCGGAACACATTCAGAGTATGACAAAATTAACGCTAACGAAATTTAATAGCTATGGAAATTAAACCTATAAAAACAGTGAAAGATTATAATCAAGCACTTGAAAGACTTGAAATGATTTTTGACGCAAAAAATGGCACATCAGAAGGAGATGAACTTGAAGTGCTTGGAATTTTAATTGACCAATACGAAAATGAGCACTTCCCTATTGGTCTGCCGGACCCAATTGAAGCGATTAAATTCAGAATGGAACAGATGGGCTATAATCAAAATGATTTGGCAAACATTGTAGGTCTAAAAAGCCGTGCAAGCGAAATTCTAAATCGAAAAAGAAAGCTATCTCTTGAAATGATTAGAAAATTACACAAAGTTCTACATATTCCAACTGATGTTCTAATTCAAACTTATTAATAATCACGACTGCTAACAGCTACTACAACGGATTTGGGCAATTGGCTTAATGGGAAGTTGGTTTTGTATTTGGGATGATTTGGCAAATCCGAATAATGGGTTTAATTTAGACCCGACCGCGCTGATATACCAAAATCGTTAGCGCATTCTATGATAAAAAATAATTTTTGATTTACTATATAGAAAGCGTTCATAAAAGAAGCGCTTTTTTTGATTTAATCGCATAACAAAAAAAACACTTCATTAATAATTATGAATATCTTAATACCAAATTGTTTTTTCACTAAATTCACTATATAAATATGCTGCTTTTTAACAACATATGAATCTTTAAATCAACAAATTTATGGAGCCAGAAATAAATAAACTGAAAACAGTTTGGGAAGTTACGGAACAAAAAGCGGCTCAAAGTACATTGATCTCTCAATTAAGTTTTGATGAAATTATAAGTTCTTTAATCAGTGTGGGACCATTTTACTTTTATATAATAGATTTTTATGACATGTCCTTATCCAATGTCAGTCCGTCCATAGCTGAGATTCATGGATTTGATCCAGAAACAGTAACTTTTGATGATATCTTAAACACAATTCATCCTGATGATATGGAGTTTGTTGCAAAAGCTGAAGCCACTTATATTGAATTCCTTCAGAATAAATTAGGAATAGAAAAAGTTCTCAATTACAAAGCAAATTATTCCTTTAGAAGTCGAATGAAAAATGGGGAATATTGTCTGTTAAATCACCAATCTATAATACTTACAATAGATGATGCGGGTCGTTTTGGAAAATCCCTTAATATCCATACCAATATAGACCATCTCACCAAAACGAATAACAATATGATTTCACTTATAGGATTAAATAACGAACCTTCTTATACTAATATTGGTGTTGTTCTTGATCTTAAAGACATAATATCGTTTTCAAAAAGGGAAATTGAAATTATAAAACTTATTTCCGAAGGGTACCCAAACAAAAAAATTGCCACTTTTCTGGTTATTAGTGAAAATACGGTAAAAACTCACCGAAAAAACATCTATCAAAAATCAGGTTCAAAAAATTCAATAGAATTAGTCCGTAAATGTCTGTTACAAGGTTTGATTTAAACCAAAGGAAAAACACCACGACCGCGCTCATATACCAAAATCGTTAGCGCATTCTATGATAAAAAATAATTTTTTGATACAGAAAGCGTTCCCGAAAAGGAGCGCTTTTTTTATGACCTCGGTTTGAAAGTTCCTATTAACTTTATACAGCTAAAAATTCTGTTTAATACTATCCTTTTATACTACTAATCAATGGGTATCAAACTCGTGTACCATTTCGTTGGTCATAGACGGAAGGTTGGGAAACCCCTATGTACTTGATGCCATTGTGCCAACCTATCAAATTAGTAACAATACTATTAAACAGAATTTATACATTCAAAAAAACACAATATAACCAGTATCTTTTAAAAAACTGCCCTACAAAAATGGCAGCACAACGATTGCGTATTCTACTGTAAATTTACAACTTAGCTGCATAAAAAACTATAACTTTGGGCTTTAATCAATACCACAAAATGATATTGATAAACAAAACTGGAATAATCTGATTCTGGTTAGTGTACAAAATTAATGTCTGCAATTTAATTTTAAATCGATGTCTAAAAGCAATTTTGAACGAATGTTACAACTGGCTGACGAAGTTTTTGCTGTCAAAAATGATCTCAACCAGCTTGATGTAAATCAGGAAATATTAGAAAGGCTGAAAAAGATTCATCCTGCGACAGTTTCAGAATACGATGATGGTAATGGTCCGGTGGCTTGGATTTTACTAATCCCTACCACACTGGATTTGATGAATCAATTTCTCGACAATAAAATTTCGGAAAAACAACTCTTTGACCAGACGCCATTAGACACCAAATATGAAGCACTGTACCTCTGCTCCGCTCTGGTTTTAGAAGAATATCGAAGAAAAGGAATCGCAAAGCAACTGACATTACAGGCAATTGAAAACATACGCAAAGACCATCCTTTGAAAGCCCTGTTTGTTTGGACATTTAGCAAAGAAGGTGATTTGGGCGCAGAGGCCCTGTCCCGTTACACTTCATTACCATTATACAAACGTTCAAAATAATTTATAACAGGACACTCCGTTGCGTCCTTTTTTATGGATTATTATTTGCTCAAAAAACTATGATTAACTAGATTTACATCTAATCTTGATATTTACCCAAGCTACTGTTTCTTTTTAAAGTTTTAAACTCTTTTAATGAAAAAAATATTCCTATTTGCGCTACTGTTCAGTTTCTATTTTAGTAATGCCCAACAAAATTTAGTTCAATACGTAAAACCAATTATAGGTACCGAAAAAATGGGACACACTTATCCAGGTGCGACAGTTCCTTTTGGGGCAGTACAACTGAGTCCGGAAACAGATACTATTTCATATGAACTTAATGGGAAATACAATGGGGAAGTCTACAAGTATTGTGCTGGTTACAAATATGAAGATAAGACTATTGTAGGTTTTAGCCATACTCATTTAAGCGGAACTGGACATTCAGATCTTGGGGATTTTCTAATTATGCCCACACAAGGAAAGTTACAATTAAATCCGGGAACAGCTTCTAATCCAAAAAATGGATATCGCTCAGCCTTTTCTCATGCTAACGAAAAAGCCGAAGCCGGTTATTATAAAGTTAAACTGGATGATGATGGCATTTTAGCGGAAATGACTGCTACAACTCGGGTTGGCATGCATCAATATACCTTTCCAAAGTCTGACGAAAGTCATATCATTTTAGATTTAATGGCAGGAATTTATAATTACGATGAAAAAGATGTTTGGACCTATGTAAGAGTTATTAATGATACGTTGATTACAGGTTATAGACAAACAAATGGCTGGGCAAGAACCCGAACGGTTTACTTTGCTATGTCATTTTCGAAACCTTTTACACAATATGGTCAAAAAAATTATGATGGAAAGCAGCCGTATAGAGGATTTTGGGGCAAGTTCGACCAAAACAAAAACTTTCCCGAAATAGCAGGAAAAAAAATACGAATGTATTTTGATTTTAAAACAGAAGAAGCCGAAAAAATAAAAATAAAATTCTCTTTATCCTCTGTTAGTCAAGAAAATGCCTTGCAAAATATGCAGGCCGAAATTAAAGATTGGGATTTCGAAAAAGTAAAAAATCAAGCACAGGCAATTTGGAACAAAGAATTGAATAAAATCGCAATCACTGCTTCAGAAGATACCAAAGTGAATTTTTACACCGCCATGTATCATACTTTTATAAATCCCACTACTTATACTGATGTAAACGGGCAATATAAAGGGCTGGATCAAGGAATACATCAAGCAGACGGCTTTACCAATTACAGTACTTTTTCACTTTGGGATACCTATCGTGCCTTACATCCTTTTTTCAATATAATTCAGCCATCACGTAATAATGATATGGTAAAATCCATGATGGCACATTACAATCAAAGCGCTTTGCACATGTTACCCATTTGGTCTCATTATTCCAATGACAATTGGTGTATGAGCGGTTATCATAGTGTTTCCGTTATTGCTGATGCGATTATAAAAGGAATTTACAATGGAGATGAAAATCAAGCTTTAGAAGCCTGCATCACTACTGCAAACCACCGCAATTATGAAGGTATTGGCAGTTATATCGATTTGGGTTATATTCCAGCCGAAAAAAGTGGCGTTTCCGTTTCAAATACGTTAGAATACGCTTATGACGATTGGTGTATTGCAAAAATAGCCAAGAAACTAAACCGAACAGATGTATACAATGAATTTATAAAACGTTCCGGAAATTGGAAAAATAATTTTGATAAAACAACTGGTTTTATGCGACCAAAATTAGCCGATGGAACCTTCAAAAAAGAGTTTGATGCTTTAAGCACAAACGGACAAGGTTTTATAGAAGGTAATAGTTGGAACTACAGCTTTTTTGTACCACAAGACCCAACTCAATTAGTGTCTCAAATGGGAGGAAAAAAAACCTTTACATCCCGTTTAGACACCTTATTTTCCATGCATTTACCCGATTCCTTTTTTGCAGAAACAGAAGATATAACCCGAGAAGGGATTATTGGCGGATACGTTCATGGCAATGAACCCGCGCATCACGTCGCTTATTTATACAATTGGACTGACCAGCCATGGAAAACCCAATCTCAAGTACGTAAAATTTTGAATATGCAATACAAACCTACACCCGATGGTTTAGGCGGTAATGATGATTGCGGACAAATGAGTGCTTGGTACATTTTCTCTTCGTTAGGATTTTATCCGGTAGCTCCTGGAGCTGATGAATACAGTTTAGGATCTCCAATAATAAATAATGCAATTTTAACCTTGGAAAACGGAAAGACCTTTACTGTAGAAGCAATCAACCAAAGTGATAAAAATATTTATGTTCAAAAAGTGCTGTTGAACGGGAAACCTTTAAACAGTTTATTTATCAAACATAGTGATATTACCACTGGTTCAAAAATGACTTTTTATATGGGACCAAAACCAAAACAGAAATAATTCTAATTGTTCAAAAATCAAAACCACCCAAAATGAAAAAATTAGATAACGTATTTATTATCGCATTAATCGTATTGTTTACATCCATCCAAGCACAGAATGTCGAAAAAATCACTTCCAAAGACGGAATCCATTACATCACCAAAAACATTGATTATCCTATAACGGGAACCTATCTTTCTGAAGGTGGAACGGAACCCATAGTACAATTAAATCCAGATGGAACCGGTATATTTCAGTTGGATGATTTATCAAAAATAACTATGGTTTGGGGAATGGAGTGTTTTGAAGACGGTACTCCAAAATACCAAAAGGGATTTAATTATGCCGTATACTCACTTTGGTATAAAAACAAAGAAGAATGGATAAACGCTCATTTTTCAATCCATTTTGAAAAAAAGAAAATGTTCATCTTAGGGGAAAGAAGCAAAGACTATATTGAGTAATCTATACATTAGTAAATTTATAAATAAAGTACATTTTAGCTTAAAATCAACGGCTTAATCTCGATTTAAAGAAAACGATTTCGTTAAATAAAATAATTCTGGTTTAATTTCCATTTAATTTTTTGAAAAATAATAATTATCATTAATTTTTAATTAATTTGCGATAAAATTCAACCTCAGAATAATGACTTCTATAACCAGACTTTTTGATTTTCCCTATTATCAGCAAGATAAATACACTTCAATTCCAGATGCTTTAACAACAAAGCAAAATGGGGTTTGGATAAAAACTTCTACTCAAGAATATATTGCTAAAGCCAATGCTGTATCAAGAGCATTACTGAAATTAGGCATTCAAAAAGACGATAAAATTGCTATCATCTCTTCTAATAATAGAACAGAATGGAATATTATGGATATTGGCGTGTTGCAAACTGGCGCACAAACAGTCCCTATTTATCCTACTATTTCTGAAGATGATTACGAATATATCTTAAATCATTCTGGTGCTATTTATTGTTTTGTGTCAGATGCAGAAGTGTTTCGGAAAGTAAATTTGATTAAAGATAAAGTACCAACGCTTAAAGAAGTCTATTCATTCAACGAAATTGAAGGTTGTAAAAACTGGAATGAATTGCTAATTCTTGGCGATGACAAAAGCAACCAAAATGAAGTTGAAATTCGTAAAAACAACGTAAAAACCGAAGATTTAGCGACCATTATTTATACTTCCGGGACAACAGGAAAACCAAAAGGAGTTATGCTTTCGCACAAAAATATTGTCTCAAATGTTTTGGACAGTGCTTCCAGAATTCCTTTTGAAGCTGGAAAAAGCCGTGCCTTAAGTTTCCTTCCTATTTGTCATATTTTTGAAAGAATGATTTTGTATTTATACCAATATTATGGTGTTTCAATCTATTTTGGAGAATCAATAGATAAAATTAGTGACAATCTCAAAGAAGTAAGACCTACAGTTATTACAGCTGTTCCCAGACTTCTTGAAAAAGTGTATGATAAAATATACGCCAAAGGAACGGAGTTAACCGGCATTAAAAAGAAACTATTCTTTTGGGCAATTGATTTAGGGTTAATCTACGAACCTTATGGAAAAAATGGTTTGTGGTACGAATTACAACTCAAAATTGCACGTAAATTAATTTTCAGTAAATGGAAAGAAGGTTTGGGAGGAAATCTGGATTTAATGGTTTCTGGAAGTGCCGCTTTACAACCTAGATTAGCCAGAGTTTTTGCTGCTGCAGAAATCCCAGTAATGGAAGGCTATGGTTTAACCGAAACCTCTCCTGTAATCTCCGTTAACGACATGAGAAATCACGGTTTCAAAGTAGGAACTGTGGGTAAAGTAATAAATAATGTAGAAGTACTAATTGCTGAAGACGGTGAAATCCTTTGCAAAGGACCTAACGTAATGATGGGGTATTACAAAGATGAAAAACTAACCAGCGAAGTAATTACAAACGGGTATTTTCATACTGGTGACATTGGAATATTTGATGAAGATGGATTCTTGAAAATTACCGATCGTAAAAAAGAAATGTTCAAAACATCAGGTGGAAAATATATTGCCCCACAATTAATCGAAAACACGATGAAACAATCGCGCTTCATTGAACAAATAATGGTGATTGGTGACGGACAAAAAATGCCGGCAGCAATCATTCAACCAAGTTTTGATTTTATTAAGGAATGGGCCGTTATTCATGGAATTGATGTTGGAAAAAGCAATGATGAGATTATCTCGAACGAAAAAGTAATCGAACGAATTCAAGCCGAGATTGATACCTTAAATGAAAAATTTGGAAATTGGGAGAAAATAAAACGTTTTGAATTGACCCCAGATATTTGGTCCATTGAAGGCGGACAATTGACCCCTACCCTAAAACTGAAACGAAAAATAGTGATGGAAAAATACATTGATTTATTCCATAAAATCTACGGTTAGTATTTCATAAAACCCATACAAAACATGAAACTAAAAGCTCTAATTTGTTCTGTTATAAGTGTGTTCTTTTTTTCTAATTGCCAAGAAAAACCGAAGGAAGATTCCATAAAAGCAAATTATTTAGATTTCTCGAAACGGGACGACCAAGGTACTGCCGGCATCAAAATGATTCCGATAAAAACGCCAAAAGGGACTTTCAAAGTCTGGACAAAAACCGTTGGTAATAATCCCAAAATAAAAGTGCTGCTGCTTCACGGCGGCCCTGGATTGACACATGAATTGTATGAATGTTTTGATGGGTATTTTCCTAACGAAAGCATCGAATATATTTATTACGATCAATTGGGTTCGTATTACAGCGACCAGCCCAAAGACAATAGTTTATGGACCAATGAACGTTTTGTTGAGGAAGTCGAGCAAGTGCGCATCGCATTAGGCTTAGACAGTTCTAATTTTTACCTGATGGGACAATCTTGGGGCGGAATCCTGGCAATGGAATACGCGTTGAAATATCAAAAGAACCTCAAAGGCTTGATTATATCCAATATGATGGCGAGCGCTAAGGAATATAATGCCTACGCAAAAGACGTTCTCGCGCCACAGATGGACCCGAAAATCCTAAAACAATTGCAGGATATAGAAAAGAACAATGATTTTGATAATCCAAAATACAGCGAATTACTATTCAAATATTACTATACGGAACATATTTTAAGAAAACCGCTGGACCAATGGCCGGAATCCATCAACAGATGTTTCAAACACATCAATCCAGATGTGTATGTGTTTATGCAAGGTCACAGTGAATTTGGTATCACTGGAAATGCCACCTTGAAAAATTGGGATGTCAAAGCCAGACTTAAAACGCTTACAGTTCCTACCTTGAGTATTGGTTCTAAATACGACACAATGGATCCGGAACACATGAAATGGATTGCCCACGAAGTTCAAAACGGACGCTTCTTGTTTTGTCCTAACGGAAGCCACCTTTCGCAATACGATGATCCTAAAAACTATTTCACAGGCGTGATCAAGTTTTTGAAAGATGTGGATAATGGTACTTTTAAAAAATCTTAAAAATTTTCTTCAATAATAACTCTAACTCCTCAATAGCTGAGGAGTTTTTTTTGAAAAATATTAAAATAGAAATATATAAAAACGATTATATTCTTTCTTATTACTACTAAATCCATGTATTCAATTGTTATTTAACACTTTACCTGTTATTTTGTTATTTTTTAATACCTTTATTGTATTAACCCATAAAACCAAACATTATGAATGTGAAAAACTTTTTAGTTTCAGGTATTGTAGGTGGCGTAATCAACTTTTTTTTAGGATGGATACTCTACGGAATCATATTTAAAGACGCATTTCCTTCTAATGGAAATGAAAACATGCTATTCATATTTTTAGGTTGCCTTACTTTTGGATTATTTACAGCCTATATTTTTACTAAATGGGCAGGTATTTCAAATTGGATAACTGGTTTTGGTGCCGGTGCCATAATTGGATTATTTATGGCATTATATATGGATTTTTTTGCCAATGCAATGAAACCAACAGCTGATATTAATTTCCAGATTATGGCATTAGATATTGTAATCACTATAATAATGTCCGCCTTTACCGGAGCAGTTATCGCACTGGTGAATGGGAAATTATAACAAATGAAAATTCTTACTAAAAAACTCTTCATTTCATGGGGAGTTTTTTAGTTTTGACAAAAATTTAAAAAAATAATTTAATTTATTATGCATGCATAGTATTTTTTATTATATTTGAAAACGATATAGTTAGAGATTATGAAAGATAAAACGATAGATTATATATTAAGAGCAACCTGGCAAGCGGTTTCTAGAATGTACAATGAAGAAGCATCTAAATACGGTGCAACTATGGCAACGGGTTTTGCTCTACTGAGTATGGATAAGGAAAAAGGCACACCTTCTACCGCCTTAGGCCCAAAAATGGGTATGGAAGCGACAAGTCTTACCAGAACCTTAAAATCAATGGAAGATAAAGGCTTAATTATCAGGAAGAAAAATCCTTATGATGGCCGTGGCGTTTTGATTTACCTGACTGATTTTGGTAAAGAGAAAAGGGAATTGTCAAAAAATACTGTTTTGAAATTCAATGAAACAGTGAGAAATCACATTTCTGAGGAGAAACTGCAACATTTTATTGAAGTGGCAGAAACTATCAATGAGTTAATTCAAGATAAAAATATATTTAATCATACGAGCGTCAGCGAACTGACGGAGCAAACTGAAAAACCAGAAAATGACATCGCCAAGATTCAAAAAAACAATCAATAATTAAAAATGGCGATACCATATTCCTATAAAAAACAAACATAAACTACGTATGAAATGAGCATAACCAACGATTGGTAGCTAAAACCGATTGATGAAATGCGAATTACATATGACCGATGAAAAACAAATATTATTTTATATGAAACGCACAATTAAAAAAGTTGCAGTAATTGGATCCGGAATTATGGGTTCAGGAATTGCTTGCCATTTTGCCAACATTGGGGTTGAAGTCTTACTTTTGGATATTGTTCCGGGAGAACTTACCGAAGTAGAAGCTAAAAAAGGACTTACTTTAGAAAGCAAAATTGTCAGAAACCGATTGGTGAATGAGCATTTAGCTAATTCCCTAAAATCGAAACCATCCCCTATTTACAACTCCAAATTTGCCAGTAGAATTACTACTGGAAACACAACGGATGACATGGCGAAAATTGCTGCTGTTGATTGGATTATTGAAGTGGTAGTGGAACGTTTAGATATCAAAAAATTAGTTTTTGAGCAAATTGAAAAATTCAGAAAACTGGGAACTTTAGTTACTTCAAATACTTCAGGAATTCCTATTCACTTTATGAGCGAAGGAAGAAGTGACGATTTTCAAAAACATTTTTGTGGCACACACTTTTTCAACCCAGCGCGTTATTTAAAATTATTCGAAATCATTCCTGGCCCACAAACTGCAACGGAAGTTTTAGATTTCCTTACTGATTATGGTTCAAAATTCTTAGGAAAAACTTCGGTCGTTGCCAAAGATACTCCGGCATTCATCGGAAATAGAATTGGAATTTACGGGATTCAGAGTTTATTTCATTTAGTAAAAGAAATGGGATTGACAATTGAAGAAGTAGATAAATTGACCGGTCCCGTTATTGGAAGACCAAAATCAGCCACTTTCAGAACAGTGGATGTGGTTGGATTGGATACTTTGGTGCATGTTGCCAACGGAATCTACGAAAACTGTCCGAATGACGAGCAACATGACTTGTTCAAACTTCCTGATTTCGTCAACAAAATGATGGAAAACAAATGGTTTGGAAGCAAAACAGGTCAAGGTTTTTACAAAAAAGTAGACAAGGATATTCTGTCTTTGGATTTAGACACTTTAGAATACCGTCCGGCAAAAAGAGCATCATTTACTACATTAGAATTAACAAAAACGATTGACAAACCAATTGATCGTTTTAAAGTTTTGGTAAAAGGAACAGATAAAGCCGGTGAATTTTACCGAAAAAGTTTTGCAGGAATGTTTGCTTACGTTTCGAACAGAATTCCTGAAATTACAGATGAATTATACAAGATTGACGATGCGATGAAAGCCGGTTTTGGATGGGAAAATGGTCCTTTCGAAATTTGGGATGCCATTGGTGTTGCAAAAGGAATCGAAATCATGAAAGCGGAAGGTCTTGAACCAGCTGCTTGGGTAAATGATATGTTGGCTTCCGGAAGTTCTAGTTTTTATTCTATTAAAGAAGGAGCAACTTTTTTCTATAATATCCCTACAAAATCACAAACTAAAGTTCCTGGTCAGGATGCTTTTATTATCCTGAACAACATTCGCGAAAGCAAAAAAGTGTGGAGTAATAGCGGAGCAATTATACAAGATTTGGGAGACGGAATTTTGAATTTAGAATTCCAATCTAAAATGAATACGATTGGTGGCGATGTTTTGGCAGCCATCAATAAAGCAATCGACTTATCTGAAAAAGAATACCAAGGATTAGTTATTGGAAATCAAGCAGCTAATTTCTCTGTTGGAGCCAATATCGGAATGATTTTCATGATGGCAGTCGAGCAAGAATACGATGAATTGAATATGGCTATCAAAATGTTTCAGGACACGATGATGCGCGTACGTTACTCTGGAATCCCGGTTGTGGTTGCACCACACGGAATGACTTTTGGTGGTGGTTGCGAAATGAGTTTGCATGCCGACAAAGTTGTTGCTGCGGCTGAAACCTATATGGGATTAGTGGAATTTGGTGTTGGAGTAATTCCTGGCGGTGGCGGATCGAAAGAAATGGCATTGCGTGCAGCTGATTTATTCCATAAAAATGATGTGGAATTGAATGTATTACAAGAATATTTCTTGACTGTTGCTATGGCAAAAGTATCCACCTCTGGTTACGAAGCTTTTGATACCGGTCTTTTACAACATGGAAAAGATATTATTGTGGTTAACAAAGACCGTCAGATTGCCGAAGCGAAGAAACACACTTTACTAATGGCAGAAGCGGGTTACACACAACCGATTCGCAGAAACGATGTGAAAGTATTAGGAAAGCAAGCTTTAGGAATGTTCTTGGTGGGAACTGACCAAATGGTTGCCGGAAAATACATTTCCGAACACGACAAGAAAATTGCAAATAAACTGGCGTATGTTATGGCTGGTGGTGACTTATCAGAGCCAACATTAGTAACGGAACAATATTTATTGGATTTGGAACGGGAAGCTTTCTTATCCCTTTGCACGGAAAGAAAAACATTGGAGCGTATCCAATTTATGTTAACTAAAGGAAAACCTCTAAGAAACTAAACAAATGAAAACAGCATATATAGTTAAAGCTTATCGTACTGCGGTAGGAAAAGCACCAAAAGGAGTTTTTAGATTTAAAAGACCTGATGAATTGGCGGCAGAAACGATTCAGTTTATGATGAATGAGTTGCCTGATTTTGACAAAAAACGTATTGATGACGTGATGGTAGGAAATGCTATGCCAGAAGCGGAACAAGGATTAAACGTGGGACGATTAATCTCTTTGATGGGATTGAAAATTGAAGATGTTCCTGGCGTAACTGTAAACAGATATTGTGCCTCGGGATTAGAAACAATCGGTATGGCTACAGCCAAAATCCAGTCAGGAATGGCCGACTGCATTATTGCCGGTGGAGCAGAAAGCATGAGTTTTATCCCAATGGGAGGGTACAAACCAACTCCGGATTATGCTGTCGCAAAAGCTGGAAACGAAGATTACTATTGGGGAATGGGACTAACTGCGGAAGCGGTAGCCAAACAATTCAATGTCTCTCGTGCAGACCAAGATGAGTTTGCTTATAACTCACACATGAAAGCCTTGAAAGCGCAAGCCGAAGGCAAATTTGACAAACAAATTGTTCCTATAACGGTAGAACAAACGTTTATCAATGAGAACGGTAAAAAAGAAACAAAATCATACGTAGTTAATAAAGATGAAGGTCCTAGAGCAGGAACTTCTGTGGAAGCTTTGGCAGGTTTAAGACCAGTTTTTGAAGCGACCGGAAGCGTAACTGCAGGAAACTCTTCTCAAATGAGTGATGGAGCAGCATTTGTTCTAATCATGAGCGAAGAAATGGTAAAAGAATTGAACCTTACCCCTATCGCCCGTTTGGTCAACTTTGCTTCGGCAGGAGTCGAACCAAGAATCATGGGAATTGGACCTGTAAAAGCGATTCCAAAAGCATTGAAACAAGCGGGTTTAACCTTGAATGATATTGATTTAATAGAACTTAACGAGGCTTTTGCATCACAAGCATTAGCAGTAACGAGAGAACTAAACCTAAATCCTGATATCATCAATGTCAATGGTGGAGCGATTGCATTAGGTCATCCACTAGGTTGCACAGGTGCTAAACTTTCTGTTCAACTATTCGACGAAATGAAACGCAGAGGAAGCAAATACGGAATTGTGAGTATGTGTGTAGGAACCGGACAAGGAAGCGCAGGGATTTATGAATTGATGTAGTCAAAAATTTCCATCCGATATTGATGATTTAGATTATAAATAAAAACATATTAAAAAATAAAAAAATGGCAGATACAGTTGAAAAAAAAGTAACCCGTGGCGGTCAGTTTTTGGTTAAAGAAACAAAGTGCGAAGATGTCTTCACTCCTGAAGATTTTAATGAAGAACAATTAATGATGCGTGACTCTGTAAAAGAGTTTGTAGACAAAGAAATCTGGCCTAACAAAGATCGTTTTGAAAAAAGAGATTTTGCCTTAACGGTAGAAAGTATGCAAAAGGCAGCTGAAATGGGATTTTTGAGTATCGCAGTTCCTGAAGCTTATGGTGGAATGGGAATGGGATTTGTAAATACTGTTTTGGTTTGCGATTATATTTCGGGAGCAACAGGTTCATTTTCTTCTGCTTTTGGAGCACATACAGGAATTGGAACCATGCCAATTACGTTGTATGGTACTGAAGAACAAAAGCAAAAATACGTAACAAAATTAGCCTCTGGAGAATGGTTTGGAGCCTATTGTTTGACCGAACCGGGCTCAGGATCTGATGCCAACTCCGGAAAAACAAAAGCAGTTTTATCTGAGGATGGAACGCATTATAAAATCACAGGACAAAAAATGTGGATTACAAATGCAGGATTTTGTAATGTCTTTATTGTTTTTGCCCGTATTGGAGATGATAAAAATATAACTGGCTTTATCGTAGAAAATGATCCAAGTAATGGTATTTCTATGAATGAAGAAGAACATAAATTAGGAATTCGTTCCTCTTCTACGCGTCAGGTTTTCTTTGCAGATACAAAAGTTCCTGTTGAAAACATGTTATCCGAAAGAGGAAATGGTTTCAAAATAGCCATGAATGCTTTGAATGTGGGCCGAATTAAATTGGCCGCTGCCTGTTTGGATGCACAACGCAGAGTTATTTCAAACGCAACAAAATACGCTAATGAAAGAATACAATTCAATACCGCTATTTCTCAGTTTGGAGCCATCCGAGCAAAATTAGCCGAAATGGCAACTTCCTGTTATGCCGGAGAAAGTGCTACGTATCGTGCCGCAAAAGATATTGAAGATCGAATTGCATCACGTGAAACTGAAGGAGCTACCCATCAAGAAGCTGAATTAAAAGGCATTGAAGAATATGCAATTGAATGTTCTATTCTAAAAGTGGCCGTTTCTGAAGATATTCAAAATTGTGCAGATGAAGGAATTCAAATTTTTGGCGGAATGGGATTTTCAGAAGACACACCAATGGAAAGTGCGTGGAGAGATGCCAGAATTGCACGTATTTACGAAGGAACTAACGAAATTAACAGAATGCTATCTGTAGGAATGTTAATCAAAAAAGCCATGAAAGGTCACGTAGATTTACTGGGACCAGCATCAAAAGTACAAGAAGAATTAATGGGAATTCCTTCTTTTGACGCTCCTGATTATTCTGAATTATTTGCTGAAGAAAAAGAAATGATTAGCAAATTGAAAAAAGCATTTTTAATGGTTGCAGGTGGTGCAGTACAAAAATATGGTCCTGATTTAGATGCACATCAACAGTTATTAATGGCTGCTTCAGATATTTTAATCGAAATCTACATGGCAGAAAGCACTATTCTTAGAACTGAAAAATTAGCCAAAAAAGAAGGCGAAGCCAAAGTACAAGAGCAAATTGCCATGGCCAAATTATACTTATACAAAGCAGTAGATATCGTTACTCAAAAAGGTAAAGAAAGTGTAATCTCTTTTGCTGAAGGTGATGAGCAACGTATGATGTTAATGGGTTTACGCCGTTTTACAAAATATACTAATATGCCAAATATAGTAGGATTAAGAGAAATAATTACCACCAAATTAGTGGCAGAAAACGAGTATTGTTTCTAAAATAAAAAGATAGTTTTTAGTTTTTTAAAAAACCGCCTTGTTCTTTAAAACAAGACGGTTTTTTTATTTATTTGAAAAATTACTTAAGCTCCTTTGTTTCTATTGGTCTGATTTCTCCATTATAGGAAATGGTGCTTCGATTATTAGAACTAATGGTAAGAGTAGCGCTGCCTCCAAAAGAAACGGAAAGAAACAGAGTAAATACATCAGTCTCCCCTTTAACAACTGTTTCTATTTGATACGCTTTTTTCTTTTTTTCAACAGTAAATTCCTGAGGACTTCCCTCAAAATTTAATCCTCCATCCCTGCCGTAAGCAACGCCACTATAAGCTGTCCCAAAAAAAGGCATTTCACTCTTAATTTTATTTGGCTCAAATTGTACATAATTAGGATTCGTAGTTAAATCCATAGTTCTAAATCCTTGAGGCAAAGCTGTCCGCCCAATAAACACAAACGCTTTAGAATCAACTAAAGATGTTATTTGTTTCTCTTTTTCAATTTTACGTTCTTCTCTTAATTGTTTCTTACTTTTTTCCTGAGCATAACTTGCCATTGCAATCAGCGAAAGAAACAGTACCAAAATTGCTGTTTTTGTTTTCATGGTATCCATTTTTAATATTAAGTTATAACCATTTTATAATTTGTAAAATATTAAATACACCTTCAAAAATTTTGAATTCATTTTTTCTCAAAACGCATCATCGCGATATCTCCCATGATGAAATTTAATGTTTTCCCATCTTCTGAAACGGAATAGGAATCTATTTTTTGAAGCGTAGACATATAAACATTCTCGCCTTCTCCCGGACAAAACATTCTAGTCATAGCCATTGGGTCTTTGAAGCTGATTTTATTTCCAACCAAATTTAATTTTCCGGAATAACGGTTGCAACTGCTGCTTCCTGAAACGCTATTTTCTTTCAAGTTGAAAGTGATAGTTGGTTTATTGTTCGGATACAATCCTCCAAAAGCTATTCTTGGTCCTGTAACATAGTTCAATTCCCAAGTTCCCTCAAGAGATGTTGTATTACTCATTGTTTTTTTAGCTGAATTGCAAGAAATAAATGCCCAACATAAAGCAGTTAGCACCAAAATTATTTTTTTCATAGGATTGTATTTAATTTTATACTTGAAAAATAGAACAAAAATATTGCCAGTTTTTAAGTTTTTTAAAAATAAAGTACAAAATATACCGTTTTAAAAATTCTACTTTAAAATCCTAAAATATAAAGATATACTGATGATTTATTACTTTTTAATCTCAATGATTTCGACCTTAATACTAACAGCATACCCATTTGGAATAATTTTTTGCCCATGTGCATTGGCATACACTTTAGTGAATTCGGCTCCAAAATATAAGATTATGGCCGAATAATATACCCAAATTAAAATTATTATTATTGAACCTGCAGCGCCATAAACGGTTGCCACAGTTGAACTTCCTAAATAGAAACCGATAGCAAATTTGCCAAACATAAAGAAAAAAGAAGTGAAACCAGATCCTATCAAAGCATCTTTCCAAGCGATATTACCATCCGGCAGTGTTTTGAAAATAATGGAGAACAAGATGGTTGTAGTTGCAAACAGGACTAAGATATTAAAAACATAAAAAATATAAACCATTGTATCCGGGAAATAAACTAGTAATCGCGTGTTTATAACATCCATTACAGTATTTACCATCAAACTGACCATTAACAAAAAACCAACTGAAGCAATCATAGAAAATGACATCAATCTATTTTTAATAAATTTCATTATTCCTTTATTGGGTTTTGCTTTTAATCCCCAAATAAAATTAATGGAACTTTGTATTTCGGCAAATACTCCAGAAGCCCCAATCAATAACATAACACCTCCAAATATTGTTGCAAATGTTACACTGTCTGACAATTCAATATTCTTAATGGTTTCCTGAATTTGAATCGCAGCTTCGTTGCCAACCATTCCATTAATTTGTCCAAAAAATCTTCCGGTAACTGCTTCTCTTCCAAAGAAAATACTAAAAATAGATAAAATAATAATCAACAACGGAGGCAGCGAAAATATAGTGTAATAAGATAATGAAGCGCTTAGTTTTATAGCATTATCATCATTAAACTCCTGATACGTTCGTTTTAATAAACTCCAACTTATAATGGCTATTTCTTTGTGCTTCATTTTTTTTCAATACTAATTTATATTCCGAAAGAAAAATTTAAGCTTATTAGTTCACTTTTATCAGGTTCGAAAGCAGCGTAGGCAATTCCTTTATATCAAATTGCGACTGCATTCAAAACTACAACTAAATTGATTAGGTATTTAAAATGAATGTTATATAATTCCTACTAAACTGAATTATAAAAACTGAATCTTTTATCTGTAATACAAAAATTTCTTACCTTTGAAATAAAACATATCATGAAAAAAATATTCTTATCTATTGTCCTAATTGTTGTGGTAATCATTGGTTGCAAAACGAGCAGCGATTCAAGTAATTCAAAAAAACTAAACATTGTTTTTGAACCTAAAAGCAACAGTACCGTTTCTGGAACGGCAACTTTTGAAGAAAAAAATGGTAAAGTAACTTTTGTAGCAAAATTAGCCGGGCTAAAACCGGGTATTCATGCGATACACATCCATGAGAAATCAGATTGTACTGCCGCTGATGGAAGTTCTGCAGGTGGACACTGGAACCCAACATTCAAAAAACATGGAAAATGGGGCGTTGGCGAATATCACAAAGGTGACATCGGTAATTTTACTGCTGATGAAAAAGGGAATGGGACCATTACATTAACAACTGATGAATGGTGTATAGGTTGTGGAGATGCGACAAAGGATATTTTAGGAAAAGGACTAATAGTTCACCAAGGAACTGATGATTATGTTTCTCAACCTGCAGGTAATGCTGGTGCAAGAGTAGCATGTTCCGCTATTATTAAGTAGTTTTTTAAGACCCCAATTGGAAGATAAAGAGCACCACTATTTTAAAAACAAAGAAGAATGGCGTGATTGGTTGCACCAAAATCATCATTCTTCTAAAGGGGTATATCTCATTTTTTATAAGGTAAATAGTGACTTTGAAAGTATGCGATGGGAAGAAGCGGTTCAAGTTGCCATTTGTTTTGGTTGGATTGATTCAACAGTAAGAAAAATGGACGAAGACCGTAGAAAACAAGTTTTTTCTCCCAGAAAAGATAAAAGCGTTTGGAGCAAACTTAATAAAACATATATCGAAAAACTCCTCAAAGAAAATCTGATGCATGAAAGTGGATTGGCAAAAATTGAAACTGCTAAAAAAAATGGTTCCTGGACTTCATTAGATGCAGTGGAGAATTTGATTATGCCAACAGATCTTGAAATGGCTTTTAACAAAAATAGTGCTGCATTCGAAAACTATAAAAAATTTAGTCCTTCATACAGGAAAAGTTATCTTTATTGGCTCAATCAGGCCAAAAGAGAAGAAACTAGAAATAATAGGATAACCGAAATCATAAACCTTTGTTCTCAAAATAAAAAATCCAGAGATTAGTATTTTCACTAAAATAATTAAAACTTAACCTAAACTTTTCTAGACAACCATAAAAAAACATAGCTTTGTAGCTTCAAATTAAAGTAATGATTAACCCTTCGGCATCAGGTTGGATAGATAAATTTTTTATTGAACAAAAATTTTCAAACGAAACTGTTTCTAAAACTACTGATTCATTTTATCAAAAAGTTAGAAATACAGGTTTTATATACGGTCACATCATTACTTTTGAGACTGTAAACACTATTGAAACCAAAGGTTGGTTTAAAGAAGAGATTTCTAAAGTTGCGTTATTAAATACTTTGTACGATGTTTTTTGCCTGACTAAGGAAGAAATTAACTCTGAGAATTTCATAAAAGAAGCAGTTACTTTTTATAATCAAATGAATCCTCAAGGATTTAATTTATTCAAAAAAATACTTCCTAAAAATTCCCTTTCCCTAACACTGGAAAAAATAATTGATGAACGCGTTCAAACCAATGACACTATTATCAGTAAAAATTTCTCACATCTTGTTACGAATGCACTTTTGTTTATTGATGTTGTTGCTTTTCGCCAATATTTAATTCACGGAGTAATTCCTGAGAAATACTTGAAGAAAATTGAAGAGACGATTGTTAATCTTGTCACACTGGCTTTAAAAATTAAGTCAAACAAATCTCAATATGATGATCTGTTAATTAAACTTTTTGAAGCTTCTATCCGTTACAGCAAATTTTCGAAAGTTTCTGTTCAAAGTCTGGAAACGCTTCAGTTGGATTATTTTACAAATGAATTAGAAAAATATTATTTAATAGATATTGCTGGAATGGCGCTGTGGAGTGATGGAATAATTGAAAATAATGAAGCTTATTTTTTACATTCATTAGCTGAAACACTATCTATATCCGATGATTTTGTTAATCAGAGCATAAACAGTACTAATGAATTCATTACTAAACATAAAAAAGAAATCCCCTATTTCAATTACTCTAATCCTGTCAAACACTTTTACGACCAGACCACCCAAAGTGTTGTTACTTTAGTCAGTCGTAATAAAAGTAGATTGCTAAAGGAAATTATTCAAAGCAAAGAGTTAATGCTTCTGTTAGCCTATTCTACCCGAAGAGATTTGGATGAAAAAGAAAAGAAAAAAGTAAAAAAACAATTACTGGATATTTGTAAAACTATTCCTTCTTTGACCATATTTTTACTACCGGGTGGAAGTTTATTATTACCTATTTTGATAAAATTCATCCCTACCCTATTACCTTCAGCTTTCAATGAAAATCTAGAAGAAATCGAATAAAAAAATCGCCCGAAAGCGATTTTTTTTTAAAATTTTAATTGATATACATCATCCAAATCTTTATCTGAACTGATATTGACATTCAAATCCGTAACAAATCCAGAATTCAATCCATAAGCCCAACCGTGTAATGTTAATTCTTGTCCGTTTTTCCATGCGGATTGTACGATTGATGTTTTAGCCAAATCAAATACTTGTTCTTTTACATTAATTTCTACAAAAGCATTAAAACGTTCATTTTCGTCAACGATAGAATCTAAATATTCATGATGTAGTCTATAAACATCTTTTATATGGCGAATCCAGTTGTCAATAATTCCTATTGATTCATTTCCCATTGCTGCTTTCACGCCTCCACAACCATAATGACCACATACAAGTACATGTTTTACTTTCAAAACATTTACTGCATAATCCAGAACACTTAACATATTCATATCAGAATGTACTACCATATTGGCAATATTTCTATGTACAAATACTTCTCCCGGTTTTGCACCAACAATTTCATTAGCAGGAACTCTGCTATCTGAACAACCAATCCACAATAAAGGTGGCGTTTGTCCTTTGGCTAAATCCGCAAAATAATTAGGATCACTAGCCAGAGATGTTTCTACCCATTTTTTATTATTTTCTAATATTTTTTTATAAAAATCGCTCATAAAGAATTACTGTCTTAGTTCATTCAAATGTAAAATAAAAATTAATGGTTTTATTTGCTAAAAAAAAATCATTGCCAGTTTTATTGATTATTTCACATAAACTCTAGTATTGTTACAATTCTTCTTCTAACCAAGCTTGCATCATCCAGATGGTTTTTTCTTGCTCAGCAATAAAATCACTCATCATAGAATTCGTTCCTTCATCATTAATTTCAGAAGACTTAATTAAAATTTCTCTTTCTATTTTTAGCAAATAAGACAGTGAGTTTACAATTAAATGGATCGCTTTCTCATCAATAGAAATATTTTTTCCAATAGTTAATTGATTGTTTTTAATATAATCTTCAAAAGTATGAAGCGGAGTTCCTCCAAGAGTAAGAACACGTTCAGCAATCATATCAATCTTCAATTGGGAGTCGTTGTATAATTCTTCAAATTTTATATGCAAGTCAAAGAAACGTTTGCCACGGATATTCCAGTGAATTCCTCTTAAATTTTGGTAGTAAACCTGAAAATTAGAAAGCAATATGTTCAATTCCGTTACAATTAATTCCGATTCTTTAATGGGTAATCCTAAAATATTTGTTTTCATAATTTTTATTTTGAACAAATTTAGATAAGAAAATAACGCTTTGTACTATAAGTTAAATTGATTGTTTTTATATTTGCATCAGATATTACTATAAAAAATGACAATCACTCAACTAAAATATGTTTTGGCTGTAGCCGAGCATAAAAACTTCACTCTTGCTGCCGAAAAATGTTTTGTAACTCAGCCTACCTTGAGTATGCAAATTCAGAAAATAGAGGAAGAATTAAGCATTCAAATATTTGACAGAACAAAAAAGCCAATTCAGCTTACAGATATTGGACAAAAAATTGTAAATCAGGCTAAAAACATTGTTAATGAGGCTGATAGAATTCAAGATATTGTAGAGCAACAAAAGGGATTTATTGGAGGCGAGTTCAGATTAGGAATAATCCCTACTATCATGCCTACACTATTACCGATGTTCCTGAATAATTTTATCAAAAAATACCCAAAAGTAAAACTCATAATCGAAGAGTTAAACACCGAAGAAATTATCACAAAACTCAATAACGGTCATCTTGATGCGGCGATTGCGGCAACGCCTTTAATGGAAGAAAAAATCAAGGAAATTGTTCTATACTTTGAACCTTTTGTCGCTTACATACCGGAAAGTCATCATAATTTTCAAAAAGAAGAAATTGAAGTCTCTGATTTAAACTTAGATGAAATCCTATTATTACAAGATGGACACTGTTTTCGCGATGGAATATTAAACTTGTGTAAAAATGCAGGAGGGAGAAATGAAATCAATCATTTCCAGATAGAAAGCGGAAGCTTTGAAACTTTAATAAAATTGGCTGATGAAGGTTTGGGAACAACATTACTGCCTTATTTACACACATTAGATTTAAAGGACTCAGACAAAATAAAACTACGCCAATTTAAGGAACCAAAACCAGCAAGAGAGGTTAGTTTAATTTTCCCTAAAAGCGAATTAAAAATTCAAATAATTGACGCATTAAGAAGTACAATTGCAGGTGTTATAAAAGGTGCAATCGTTTTTCAAAATGTACAAATTATAAGTCCACTTCAAAAAAAATAAAAAAAGGAACCAATTTAGGTTCCTTTTTTTTTATGAATTAACGATAAGCAAACATTGTTTTAATTCTGGTTTTCCAATTGTAAAACTTAGTAACCATTCTCGTAATTGCTCCATTTCGTATGGTAATAATGTTTTAATTGCTTTTTCTAATTCTTTGCAAAAAAGCATCGGGTCAAAACTTACTCTTTCAAGCACTGATTTTGTGTAATCGAACATAATTTTCGACATAATAAATTAAGATTTGGGTTATCAATTTTTATTAACTATTGTAAAAGTACATTTTTAAAATACACAACATAACAAATTAACGTTCTTTTTTGTATTTTATTTTATTCAAAAGAAAGTATATTTTTAAACACAAAATTTAAATTTTTCTATTTCTTTTTAGCACGAAACATTTCTCTTTTTCCCGGAGGCCCTGCTAATTTCTCCACTGTAAAACCTACTTCTATCATACTCCTTTTAACTACTCCTCGCGCAGCATAAGTAACCAGTACACTATTGGGCTTAAGCGCGTTATACATTTTTTTAAAAATGGCTGTACTCCATAATTCAGGCTGAACCCGATAACCAAAAGCATCAAAATAGATCAAGTCAAATTTTTCAAAATCATCTATTTCTTCAAAAAATTGTTTCCTTTTAGTTAAAGTAAAATCATCCCTTAAAACAATCTTTTCTTCCCAATTACTTTCATGCATTTTTTTAAATACAGGCCTTTCATTACTGGCATTCAGTTCATCAACATAATTCATCGATACAACTTCCTCTGCTGATATTGGATAGGCCTCCACTCCCACATAATCGATTGATTGATTCATTTTGGATGCTTCCAAAAAAGTAATAAATGCATTCAAACCAGTTCCAAAACCAATTTCTAAAATTGAAATTTGCTTGTTTTGAAATAAAGACAGCCCATTTTTGATAAAAACATGCTGCGCTTCCTGAATTGCTCCGTGTTTAGAATGATAACATTCATCCCATTCCTGTAAATGAATCGTTGTAGAACCGTCGAGTGTTTGGATTATTTCTCTTTTCAAAATTATAATTTGAGGTTATTCTTTGTTTTATAGTTGTCCCAGATGGTCAAATTTAATCAAAACTAAAATGTAATAGTCTCAAAAAATCTATATTTTTTATAAATTTCATATAAATTGGCTCTATTTATTTCCATTTTTTAAAATATAAATAAATCACAGTTAAATGCTATAATTAATGGAATAATCATAAGTATTTCAGTGATTTTTATTTAATTTTGCAAACATTAAACTTCGTTTTGTAAAAAACGAACGATTTTAATACTCTAGCATATCACTTATAAAAAATAAAAATAAACAATACCTTATTATGAGTACAACTCAAACTAGCAAAATTGAAATAATTAAAGCTCCTACTTCAAAGATAAATGAAGTAGATTTTGAAAACTTAAGCTTTGGTTCTGTTTTTACAGATCATTTATTCGAATGTGATTTTAAAAATGGTGAATGGCAAAAACCGGTCATTAAGCCTTACGCACCTTTTTTGTTAGACCCATCTACAAGAGTTTTTCATTATGGCCAAGCTATTTTTGAAGGAATGAAAGCATACAAAGATGACAATAATGACATTTGGCTTTTTAGACCTGATGAAAACTATAAGCGTTTCAATACTTCAGCAGTAAGAATGGCTATGCCAGAAGTTCCTGAAGAAGTGTTTATGAATGGTTTAAATCAATTGTTACAATTAGATGAAGCGTGGGTAAAAAAAGGAAAAGGAAATTCCATGTACATTAGACCGTTTATGATTGCTACAGGTACTGGAGTAATTGCAAATCCGTCAGATGATTATAAATTTATGATTATTTTATCTCCTGTATCTGCTTATTATTCTGGTGATGTAAAAGTACTTATTGCAGAGCATTTTAGTAGAGCTGCAAATGGTGGAATTGGAGCTGCAAAAGCGGCTGGAAATTATGCTGCACAATTTTACCCTACTAACTTAGCTAATAAAGAAGGATTCCAACAAGTAATTTGGACTGATGATGCAACGCATACCAAATTAGAAGAAGCGGGCACAATGAACGTGTTTTTCAGAATCAATGATACTTTATTGACTGCTCCAGTTAGCGAAAGAATTCTTGATGGTGTAACTAGAAAAACCTTGATTGATTTAGCTAAAAGCGAAGGTATAAATGTAGACGTTCGTCCAGTTTTAGTTTCTGAACTTGTTGAAGCTTCTAAAAACGGAACGTTAAAAGAAATTTTTGGAGCTGGAACAGCTGCAGTAGTTAGTCCTATTTCTGGATTCTCTTATCAAGATGTTTATTATGAATTACCAAAACTTGAAAATCCAATAGCATTACAACTAAAAGATAAATTGACCAATATTCAAAATAAATTGGCTGAAGATACTTTTGGATGGACTGTTAAAGTGTAATTTTCAGATTTCAGATTAACATATATAAAAAAGCGATTTTCAATGTGAAAATCGCTTTTTTTATGTCTTATTTGAGCTGCAATCTTAAACCAATTATATCCCCAATATTTTCGAAAAATCCGGTTTAAAATAATTAGGTCCTTTCATTACTTTTCCATCTTCACGATAAATAGGTTTTCCATCTTCGTCTAACTTACTCATATTACTGCGTTGGATTTCATCAAAAACTGCTTCAATTTTATGTTGTAAGCCGTGTTCTATAATAGTTCCACATAAAATATACATCATATCACCAAGCGCATCTGCAATTTCTATTAAATCATTGTTTTGAACAGCTTCCAGATATTCTTCATTTTCTTCTTTCATTAAATTATAACGAAGTGTATGTTTATTTTCGCCTAAATCTGCTGTTGGAATTTCTTTGTGACCTATTTTAAATGCAGTATGAAATTCTTTAACGGAGTCTATTTGTTTTTGCATCTTTTTATTTTATTAAATGAAATGGCAAATTAGCAACTATTTCTAAACTATTAACTAAATTTGCCCGAAATAATTTAAACTATGTTTAGTCAGGGACAATTAATATTTGCAGGCTGTTTTTTTGTTGCTTTTGTTATTGCAGCAATTTATTCTTACCGAAAAGATTTAGGGATACACAAAGAGTATTACAAGGGAAATTACAAAATATTAATAGGTTTCTTAATTTTTATTGGACTTCTGTTTATGATAAAAATATTTTTCAAACGTTAAGACCTTTATTTTTTGCAATAAAAAAAATGCCCACTAAAAAAGTGGGCATTTTTTTTTTAGAAATTATACTTCTAATTTTCTAAAGGTAAAAAACCAAAGTTTTTAGAGTATTTCAACATTTGTTCTGCAAATGTTTTTGGTTGTTGTACTTCAATCGAAATAATTTTACCCGTTTTGTCTAATTTTGGAACCAATACTGGGTTTACAAACCCACTATAAGCAGCCGAAGCGAATTGCTTATTACGCTCTAAAACTTCAGCATGCAGTTTTTGATCTACTTTCACACCATAATTTTCCACTAATGCTTTGCCTGCATTAAAATCTCCTTCTGATTTGATTCTTTGTACTTCTCTTAATAATTGTCCAAATAAGTCGTGTAATTTTTCATAATCCGTAATATTGAAATACGTTTTTCCGTTACGAGTGATTTTCTCTATAACATTATCCTTTTGCCCTTTTTCAAAAACCCATGAACTCACCCACTGACGGTTTCTCATGTGTGCTTCTTCAATATTAGCCCCCAATTCTAAACGCACTAACTGAGTCATCAATCCGTTTCTGATATAACTGTCATAAGACTCCATTCCTAGTTTTTTCCAATCATCTACTAAGCCCAATTCCTGTAATTTTGGGTTGTACAAATAATATAGTCCAACAAGATCTGCCCTACCTTCCTCAAGTGTCGAAGCATAACTTTTCAATGATTCTTTTGGAGTTCCCACACCTGGATTAATTTGTCCTGAGGCATGCCCCACCACTTCATGTAAAGCAGTATGCATCTTATCCCCTATTTCACCATATTTTTTTGCCAATGCAATTTCTTGCTCATCATTTGCAAATTCCTCTAATTTTCCTTTCCCGGCAGCTTTACCATACGAATCGATAATATTTCCTAAAGAAACTGATTTCGAACCATGCTCCGCACGGATCCAATCTGCATTTGGAAGATTTACTCCAATAGGCGTACTTGGTGAAGCATCACCCGATTCTCCTGCTACAATAACTGTTTTATAAGAAACACCAACAACGTTTTTCTTTTTATGCTCTTGCATCAACGGAGAATTATCTTCAAACCATTGCGCATTTTTAGAAACCACTTCCATTTTTGCCGACATGTCAAAATCTTTTATCTGCACAATCCCTTCATAAGAACCTCTGTAGCCTAATGGATCATTATACACTTCGATAAAACCATTGATATAATCAATATTTCCTTCGGTAGCATGTAACCAAGCAATATTATAATCATCCCATGTTTTTAAACTACCAGTTTTGTAATAGCTGATCAATAATCCTAAAGCATCCCCTTGTTTTTTATTTTCAGCAACAGTTTTGGCTTTTTCTAACCAATAAATAATTTTATCAATTGCTACCCCATACATACCACCACTTTTCCAAACTTTTTCTGTTAATTGCCCTTTTGCATTACGAACTAATTTAGAATTCAGGCCATAAGAATACGGTTTCTTAGGATCTGGGCTTGTTTTTTTAGCGTAGAAATTTTCCGTTTCTTTTAATGAAATTCTTTTGTCATAGAAGTTAATAGCGGAACCTTCCAACAAGCCTTTAGATTCGTCAAGGTTAACTCTTTTAGCATCGACATTATTAAATATAATGGCTTCAATCGTTGGTGATAGAGTTGTTTTTGTAGCTTTTAACAAACCGTTAAAATAGGCAACAGAAAATCCTGGCTTAATCTTATCACTGGAATAATGATGGTGAATTCCATTTGAAAACCAAACTCTTTTAAGGTATATTTCAAAATTTTTCCAGTCTTCAGCCGTTTTATCCCCTTTATAATTTTTATAAATATTCTCTAATGCTTTTCTGATTTTTAAATTGTATTTATAATGTTGGTCCCACATTATATCACGTCCTGAAGTTCCGGCTTGTGTTAAATAATAAACTAATTTTTGTTCTTTTAGTGTTAGATTTTCCCAGCCTGGAATTTGATAACGCAACACTTTAATGTCAGCAAACTGCTCCACAACATAATCAAAAGGAGCTTTCTCGGTAGTTTTTGCTGCTTGCGCATTACAAGTAACAGAAACCGCAAGGGTAATAAAAATTCCAATAATTTTAAGTAATTTCATTATTAATGATATTTAGATGTTTAATAAATTATTATTCAACAAATATACATTTTCTTTAAATAAATAATAAAAATCATCGCTTATAATCCAGTTTCAATAATGTTAAAAAAAATTAGTACAATTATTTTTTTAGTGAATTTCAATTTAATCTTTCGATAATGAATAAAAAAAAATCTAAAAATTACAATCAACTTGAAAACCCCGTTTTATATTTTTTAATAGTTACTCTGCTATATTAATAAAATTTCTAACTTTACAAGATAAACAGCCAATTCATTATGAGGATTTTAAAATATATCTTTCTTTTACTATTACTTAGCTTAGTTGCATTATCCATTTTCATCGCTACACAAAAAGGAGATTTTACCGTAGAAAGGAGTAAAATCATAAATTCTCCAAAACCAGCAGTATTTAATTATGTAAATGATTTTAAAAATTGGGGCGATTTTGGTTCTTGGGCTGTTGAAAATCCTGAAATGAAAATAACTTATCCTCAAAACACGATTGGAAAAGGTGCATCTTATTCTTGGGAAGGAAAAGATGGCAGTGGTGATATGAAAACAATTTTTGTAAAAGAAAATGACAGTATTTCTCAAAAGATGAATTATAATGGAACTTTATCCGATGTTTTCTGGAGTTTTAAAGACACTGTTGGAGGTACAAAAGTAACTTGGCGAACAAAAGGAAAAATGAGTTTCATTTTCAAAATTTATACTGCCTTTAATGGAGGTGTTGAAAAAATCATAGGTGGCATGTACGAAAAAAGTTTGGCCAACTTAGATAAAACCTTAGATTATGAAATAAATACCTATTCAGTAAAAGTAGAAGGTTTGGTAAAAAAACCGGAAACGTTTTATTTACATCAAACTTTCACCAGTAAAATGGTTAACGTTTCTAAGAATTTTAAAATCGTTGCTCCAAAAATTATAGCTTTTTGTAAAAAAAATAATCTTGCAATTACAGGAAAGCCTTTTATAATTTATCACACTTATAATCTTGTAAATGAACTTACTAAAATATCTATTTGTGTACCTATTAAAAATCAAATTTATACAAGTGAAGGAAGTGATCTTTATTCGGGAAAATTAGAAGCGTTTGAAGCCGTAAAAACGATTTTAACGGGTGATTATTCCCATAGAGATAAAGCTTTGGATAAAACTACACAATACCTTAACACTAATCGTCTCGCAGCTGACGCTACAATTTCACATCTTGAAATTTATTCAATCAGTAAAAACGAAGTGAAAAATCCATCAAAATGGGTTACTGAAATTTATTATCCAATAAAACCAAAAGTGGAAGCAGTAAAAATTTACAAACCCGCAGTTATAAAAACTGATGAAGCGATAAAAACAGAACCTGCAGTAAATACTATTCCAGTTACAAAAACAGAACCCATTACAAAAACTAAAGCTGTCGTAAAAACGAATCCTGTTGTAAAAACTAAACCGGTCATAAAAGCAGAACCAATTGTAAAAAAGACAACTCCGACAAAAAAAGAAGAAGAACAATCTGAATTTTAATATTTTTTTACTTCTAATTAAACCTATTTGATAAATTCCATTCTAACTGATAAATAATAGCTTTGCAAGAGGAAAAGGAATTCATTCAAAAACTATTGAACCCAAAAACGCAAAATGAAGCGTTTCAACAGCTCTTGCAAGAGTACCAAAAACCGTTATACAATCATATTCGTAATATAGTATTGAGTCATGATGATACTGATGATGTTTTGCAAAATACGTTTATAAAGGTATTTCAACATTTAAAAAACTTCAAAGGCGAGAGCAAACTTTTTTCTTGGATGTATCGTATTGCAACTAATGAAGCACTAACTTTTTTGAATCAAAAAGCAAAAACGAACGGAATTTCTTCTGAAACATTACAAAACAAAACCATAGATAATCTAAAAGCTGATGTTTTCTTTGATGGAAATGAAATTCAAATAAAACTGCAAAAAGCCATAACTTTTTTACCTGAAAAGCAACAATTAGTTTTCAAAATGAAATATTTTCAGGAATTAAAATATGAGGAAATATCAGAGATTTTAGGCACATCCGTTGGTGCTTTGAAAGCATCCTATCATCATGCAGTCAAAAAAATTGAAGCATTTGTAACAACAAATTAAACCTTTTGTGTTTAATTAAGTCTAATGAATATTATGAAACCATTTAAATTAGAAAACGAGCCAAAAATTGAATCTGGATTTAAAACTCCAGACCATTATTTTGAAAATTTTTCAGCAAAAGTTTTACAACAATTGCCAAAAGAGGAACCAAAAGTAATTTCGATTTTTCAAAAAAAGAAAATTGTAATTATGATGGTAGCGGCTATTTTAATACTTGCATTGATGATTCCAATTCTAAATACGTATTCTACCAAAACAAAAGAATTAGATTCAGCCACTTTAGAAAATTATCTGACCGAACAATCTAATATGACACAATACGATTTGATCAGTGAATTACAACCCGAAGATATTAATAAAATGAAAACAACAGTAGTTCTGGAAGACAAGACTGTAGAAGATATATTAGCTACAAACTCTAATTTAGAGCATCTTATATTAGAATAAATATACATCCAAATTCTTTCTATTAAAATTGAATAAAAAAAATAAAAAAAATGAACATTAAAAAATTTTTACCCGTACTCCTTTTACTATTATCTTTTAATTTTTACGCTCAAGGCGAAAGAATGAAAGAAAAAAAGGAACAAATAAAAGCGCTGAAAGTGGCTTTCTTGACTACTGAACTAGATTTGACTACAAGTGAAGCTGAAAAATTTTGGCCCCTCTATAACACATTTGATGACAAGCAATTTGAATTGAGACATCAAAAAATGAAAACTTTGATGAAAAGAATGGATGATGGAGGTTTAGATAAAATGACCGAAAAAGAAGCCAGTGCTTTTCTTGCTCAAATGGAAAGCAATGATGAAGAATTATTTTTTTTACGAAAAAAATTTACCGCAAATCTTAAAGGAGTTATTCCAGCGACTAAAATCATAAAACTAAGAAAATCCGAAGAAGATTTCAATAGAAAACTATTGCAACAATACCGCGACAAAGGTCCGAGAAGATAAAATTAAGATTTATTAATTCAATAAAACACCCTATTTAATGGTTCATACTATTATTTAGGGTGTTTTATTTTTTAAAATTTATACGAACTATTTTGTTTTTTCCAGCAGCAATTGCAGTATGATTGTCTAAAAAACGAATCGTAAAAAGACTGGAATCTACCGATAATTGTTTCCAGAATTTACCACTATTCGATGAGTAATACAATCCGGATACACCCACTGAAACTAGTTCCTTTCCATTACTGTTTGGAACATATTGAACGCAGGAAGCATAACCAAAACTTTGACTCTCGGCTTGCAGTTTCCAAGTTTTACCTCCATCAGTTGTAGCTGCTTTATTCCCGAAATTTTGGTTTGGCAATTCATAATTCCCTCCAGCTATAAATCCAATTTTTGAATCGTAAAAATCAGCCGTAAAAATTCCTGTCATAGTTTTTCCTTGAACTATTGGTGTGTTATATACTTTCCAAGTATTTCCTTTATCAGATGAATAAAAAACACTTGCTTTTTTTCCACCAGAAACAATCCAGGTTTTATTTCCTTTAATAACAATATTAGTATTGCTTGCCGCAAAAGCTGCTTCCCCATCAATTATTTTAGGCAACTTATCCGATGCAATTTTATTCCATGAATTTCCGCCGTCACGAGTAATTATAACCGAAAGACTATTCTCTATAGGATCACCGATGGCTATTCCATCTTTATCATTCCAAAATTGCATACTATCATAAAATACTTTTTTATGATTTTCTTGATACACTAATCGTACTTCTGAACCGTCTTTGGCGATTTTATATAATAATGCAGGATTGGAAACGTTTAGAATAAAAACAGCCTCCGAAGTTTGTGCAATACTTCTGAATTCAAACTTTAAACTATCATTACTAATAATGCTTTCCTTTTTCTTATTTTGAGTCAAATCATAAAAACCAAATCTGGAATTATCCGCAGCATACCAAATTTTATTTGCATCAATTAAAATGGCCCTAATACTTATTTTATCTTGAAATAACGTATCGATTTTAACGGCTTTAAAACCCATGTTATTGTCATCGATACCAATATTACCAACTGTTTTACAAGACACAAACAAAACAAAACTCATCGAAATTAAAAAAAAACTTCTCATTTATATATAAATTTTAAAGGCTAATTTACAATTAAAAATATAAATACAAACTAGCCACTTTATTTATTGGCACAGTAATTGGATAATCAAAAAATATTAAACTTAATAACATTAATCATGAAAACTAAACTACTCCTTTTAAGTCTATTGACTTCTGTTTTCGCCACACAAATAAATGCGCAGGATAGAACTACAGTAAATGCAATGAATACTGAAATTAGTGACAACTTAGATTTACGAGCTGTTGCATCCATTTTTGGAGATTCGAGAGATCTTCAGGATTTTGAAAGACGATTGAACGATCCAAAACTTCAAATATCAAATTTAGATTTGAATAACGATGATGAAGTTGATTATTTACGAGTAATAGAATCCGTAGAAAATAGAACCCACGTCATTATCATACAATCTGTTATCGATCAAGATGTATACCAAGATGTCGCTACAATCGATGTTGAGAAAGACAGATACAACAATGTTCATGTACAAGTTGTAGGAGATGTGTATATGTATGGTCAAAATTACATTTACGAACCTGTGTATTATAACACTCCACTTATTTATGCTTCATTTTGGGCTTCTAATTACCGCCCTTATTATTCAACATGGAATTGGGGTTATTATCCTTCTTATTATTATACTTGGAACCCATTCCCTGTATTCAGATATAGAAACAATATCAACATTTGCTTAAATGCAAATAACAATTACAATTATGTAAACAATAGAAGAAGTAGCATAGCAATTGAATTATATAGTTCCAGACGTTCCAATGGATATGAAAGACAACATCCAAATTATGCTTTTTCAAGAAGAAATGCACAAGTAACAAATCGTTATGAATTAGAGCAAAGAAGAGGGTCAAGAAATGTTGGATCAAGAAATGATAATGGATATTCTCAAAACAGAACTAATCCTTATAGAGAAGCCCCTTCACAAAGAATGGGACAACAAAGAGAAAGAGACTATTCTCAAAACAGAAATAATCCTTCAAGAGAAGGTACACCACAAAGAGACTATTCTCAAAACAGAGGGAATTCATCAAATGATGCCACTCCACAAAGAGTGCAACAACAAAGAGATTATTCTCAAAACAGAGGAAATTCTTCTGGAGAAGCCGTTCCGCAAAGAGCGCAACAACAAAGAGATTATTCTCAAAACAGAGGAAATTCTTCTGGAGAAGCCGTTCCGCAAAGAACGCAACAACAAAGAGATTATTCTCAAAACAGAGGAAATTCTTCTGGAGAAGCCGTTCCACAAAGAGCGCAACAACAAAGAGATTATTCTCAAAACAGAGGAAATTCTTCTGGAGAAGTCGTTCCGCAAAGAGCGCAACAACAAAGAGATTATTCTCAAAATAGAGGAAATTCAGCTCCACAAGCAGCTCCACAAAGAATGGAACAACAAAGAGGTAACTCTTCAAGAGAAGCAGCTCCACAAAGAATGGAACAACAAAGAGGGAATTCTTCATCAAGAAATGACAACAGAAGATCTTAAAAATCACTATAATAAATTTAAAAAAGCACGGTTATAACAACCGTGCTTTTTTTTGTCATTTTATTAAATAAACAGCTCTAATTTATTTAAAAAGAGTAAATTTGACGAGTTTTTTAAAAATATTACATGAGCGCAGCGCACAAAGACTTGCATACTAAATTAACATTAGGCGGGTTATTAGTTTCATTAGGAATAATTTACGGTGATATTGGAACTTCACCTTTATATGTAATGAAAGCCATACTTGGTGATCATATTATTAATGCCGATGTCGTTTTAGGAGGCATTTCGGCTGTATTTTGGACTCTTACGTTACAAACTACTATAAAATACGTCCTGATTACTTTAAGTGCTGACAATCATGGCGAAGGTGGAATTTTCGCTTTATATGCCTTAGTCAAAAAAACAAAAATTCAGTGGCTAATAGTCCCCGCGATTATTGGCGGAAGTGCATTACTCGCTGATGGAATCATAACCCCCCCCATATCCGTATCTTCTGCTGTTGAAGGAATTAGAACTTATTATCCTCATATAAACACAATCCCAATTGTAATAGGAATTCTATTTGTGTTGTTTGCAATTCAACAGTTTGGAACCAAATTAGTTGGTAAGTTTTTCGCTCCAATGATGCTGCTTTGGTTTGGTATGCTTGCCGTTTTGGGCTCTATACAAATCGCACAACACACTGAAGTTTTCAAGGCCTTGAATCCATACTACGCCTATCACTTATTATACATTCATCCTGAAGGTTTTTTTGTTTTAGGTTTTGTATTTCTTTGTACAACGGGTGCTGAAGCACTGTATTCAGACATGGGACATTGCGGTCGAAAAAACATTAGAATTAGCTGGATTTTTGTAAAAACGGCTTTAGTGCTTAATTATTTTGGACAAGCCGCTTATTTAATCCATCACGAAGGAGAAACATTACAAAGTTTAGGCGGGAAAAATGGAAACCCATTCTATCTCATCATGCCGGATTGGTTTCAACCTATAGGGATTATTATCGCTACACTTGCAGCAGTAATTGCGTCACAAGCATTAATCAGCGGCTCATTTACATTAATAAATGAAGCGATGAGATTGAACTTTTGGCCAAAAGTAAAAATAAAATACCCAACTGAATTAAAAGGACAATTGTATATTCCGTCAATAAACTGGTTATTATTCTTTGGTTGTGTGGGCATTGTATTGCACTTCGAAGAGTCTAGTAATATGGAACATGCCTATGGATTGGCAATCATATTATGTATGATAATGACCACTATTTTACTGAATTTTTATTTAATAATGAAAAGAGTAAAATTGTATTTTATCATGCCATTAATTACCATTTATCTAATTATTGAATTTAGTTTTCTTGCAGCCAATATTACAAAATTTGCAGAAGGTGGCTATGTAACTCTTTTTATAGCAACACTATTAATATCTGTTATGACCATTTGGTATTTGGCTAAGAAAATCAATAAAAGCTACACCAAAATTGTTAAGATTGAAGATTACAAAAAAGTACTTGTTGAATTGAGTGCTGATTTATCCATACCAAAATATGCAACCCATTTAGTTTATATGACTAATGCCGGCAGAACTGATGAAATAGAAGAAAAAGTAATGTATTCTATTTTACAAAAAAGACCTAAAAGAGCTGATATTTATTGGTTTGTACACGTAAACATATTAACGGAACCTTATAAAACAGAGTATAAAGTAACCGAAATTGTCAAAGATGATTTGTATCGCGTTGATTTCAATTTAGGCTTTAGAGAACCTACTAAGATAAACTTGATGTTTAAAGAAGTAATTAAAGACATGGTACAAAAAGGAGAAATGGACATTACCAGTCGATATGAATCTTTGAATAAAAACAATATTATTGGTGACTTCAAATTTGTATTATCTGAAAAATTCCTTTCTAATGACAGTGATTTAAGATGGCATGAAAAATTAATCATGAATTCTTATTTCTTTATTAAAAAACTAAGTTTATCCGAAGAAAGAGCCTTTGGTCTTGACAGTAGCTCTGTTAAAATAGAAAAATTCCCAATGGTGCTTCATGCTCCTGAAAATATTGGTCTAACTAGAGTTAAATAAGGATTTTTTAAATAAAATTTATAAAAAACACTGTTTTGAAAACAGTGTTTTTTTATGTCAAAAAATTAAAAAACAACATTCATTATTAAAAATATAACATTCAATCAATTAATAGTACCTTTGCACCTCAATTATTTAAAATGAGATTACACAGAAATTTAGTTTATACTACCATCGATGCTTTGAACGCCATATTTAATGAAGGCGAATATGCTGATAAAGTGGTAGCCCGATCCTTAAAAAAAGACAAACGTTGGGGAAGCTCTGACAGAAAATTTGTTGCCGAAACCATCTACGAAATCGTACGTTGGAAAAGATTATACGCAGAAATAGCCGAAGTAAAAGAACCATTTGACAGAGACAATCTTTGGAGAATGTTTTCTGTATGGGCAGTTCTAAGAGGCTACCCTATTCCTGATTGGCGTCAACTGGAAGGAACTCCAGAAAGAAAAATAAAAGGACGTTTTGACGAACTTTCAAAAGTGAGAGCCTTAAAAGAATCTATTCCGGACTGGATGGATGAGTTAGGAGTTAAAGAATTAGGAGAAAAAGTTTGGGCAACTGAAATTACAGCTCAAAACCAACCTGCTAAGGTAATTCTAAGAGTAAATACACTTAAGACAACCAGAGAAGCGCTACGCGCTATTTTGATGGATTTAAACATTGAGACAGAAACGTTGAAAAACCAACCTGATGCTTTAGTGTTAAAAGAAAGAGCTAATGTTTTCTTAACTGATGCTTTTAAACAAGGTTTCTTTGAAGTTCAGGATGCCAACTCCCAATTAGTAGCTGCTTTCCTTGATGTAAAACCAGGAATGCGTGTCGTTGACACCTGTGCTGGAGCTGGTGGAAAAACATTGCACATTGCTTCTTTAATGGAAAACAAAGGACAGTTAATCGCTATGGATTTGTATGAAAGCAAATTGAAGCAATTAAAAATCAGAGCCAAAAGAGACGGTGCTTTCAATATTGAATACCGCATCATTGATTCTACAAAAATCATCAAAAAATTACACGAAAAAGCAGACCGTGTTTTAATTGACGCACCTTGTAGCGGATTAGGAGTACTGAAAAGAAATCCGGATGCTAAATGGAAATTAAAACCGGAATTTATCGACAACATCCGTAAAGTACAATCGGAAGTTTTAGAAAGTTATTCC
The DNA here is from genome assembly GCF_048158645.1 of Flavobacterium cryoconiti. Taxonomy (NCBI): domain Bacteria; kingdom Pseudomonadati; phylum Bacteroidota; class Flavobacteriia; order Flavobacteriales; family Flavobacteriaceae; genus Flavobacterium; species Flavobacterium cryoconiti. The sequence continues at coordinate 219,458 of NZ_JBLNKW010000003.1, forward strand.
AAAATTGTAAAACCGGGAGGAAAACTAGTATACGCTACTTGTTCTATATTACCATCAGAAAATCAAGAACAAATCGCTCGTTTCTTAACTACTGACATTGGCAAACAATTCAACTTTGTGAAAGACCAAAAAATCCTGGCCTCAGAATCTGGTTTTGATGGATTCTACATGGCTTTGTTAGAAAGAAAAGAAAACTCAGAACAGAAAGAAAAAAGAGTACAGAAAGAAATAGAATAGAATATAGATTTTAGACTCCATAATTCACAAAAAAAATCCTCGAACAAATCGAGGATTTTTTTATGCGTTTTATCTATGTTCTTTATTATATTCTCTTTTAATCTTCTTAATCATTCATTGAGATTAAAAACTCCTCATTATTCTTCGTTTTCTTGAAACGATCATTGATGAAATCCATCGCTTCCACTGGATTCATATCCGAAAGGTATTTTCGCATAATCCACATTCTTTGCAATGTTTTTTGATCCAATAACATATCATCACGTCTTGTACTTGAAGAAGTCAAATCGATAGCCGGGAAAATACGTTTGTTAGCAATTTTTCTATCCAATTGCAATTCCATATTACCAGTACCTTTAAATTCTTCGAAGATAACTTCGTCCATTTTCGAACCAGTTTCAGTCAATGCAGTAGCGATAATACTTAATGAACCACCATTTTCTACATTACGGGCAGCTCCAAAGAAACGTTTTGGTTTTTGCAATGCATTCGCATCCACACCTCCACTTAATACTTTTCCTGACGCCGGTTGTACTGTATTATAAGCTCTTGCCAAACGCGTAATCGAATCTAATAGAATCACTACATCGTGACCACATTCTACCAATCGTTTAGCTTTTTCAAGTACGATATTTGCAATTTTCACATGCTCTTGTGGTTCTCTGTCAAAAGTAGAAGCAATTACTTCACCACGCACACTACGTTGCATATCAGTAACCTCTTCCGGGCGTTCATCAATCAATAAAACAATTAAATACACTTCAGGATGATTTGCCGCAATAGCATTGGCAATTTCCTTAAGCAACATCGTTTTACCGGTTTTAGGTTGCGCCACAATCATTCCACGTTGTCCTTTTCCTATTGGTGAAAACAAATCGATAATTCGTGTTGAAATAGTGCTTTGTTTTTCGGCTAATTTGAATTTTTCTGAAGGAAAAACAGGTGTTAAATGTTCGAATGAAACTCTATCACGAACCACTTGAGGATCGTGTCCGTTTATTTTTAAAACGCGTACTAATGGGAAAAACTTCTCCCCTTCTTTTGGTGGACGAACCACTCCTTTTACTGTATCTCCGGTTTTAAGTCCAAACAATCTGATTTGAGAAGTCGATAAATAAATATCATCAGGTGAAGCCAAATAATTATAATCTGAAGAGCGCAAGAAACCATACCCATCAGGCATCATTTCAAGAACACCTTCACTTTCTATAATTCCGTCAAATTCAAAATCAGAAGCAGCAAAATTACTTTTCTTATTTTTAAAATTTGGATTTTGATTCCCGTTTCCATTTCCATTCCCGTTTTGATTTGGGTTTTGATTTGGGTTTTGGTTAGGATTCTGTTTATGTAATTGATTTGGATTTATCTTTTTAACAGGTGCAGCAGGAGCTTCCGTTTTATCTTCAATGGCTGCATCTACAACCTCTACATTCTCTTTGGCTGCTTCTTTTACTTCTTCCTTATCCTTTTTTAAAGCAATTTTCTTTTCGTAGGCTGATTTATTAAATTTAATAATTTTACCTACTTTTTTCTCCCCATCTACTGGCTGTTCTGCAATTGGAGTAATATCCTCTTCTTTTGTTGTTGGTTCAACTGAAGGAAGATTTTCTTCAACTGGAGTACTTATTTCTGTTATAATTTCTTCTTTTTCAAAAAGAGTATTTTTTACCGCTTTTTGTATCGCTACTTTTTTTACGGGAACGATTCGGACTCTTTTGGGTTTATCGTCTTCAACATTATTTTCCTTTTTAGAATCTAAAGCTGAATCAACGTTAGTAGCCACTTGATGCTCTAAAATTTGACTAATTAAAGTATCTTTTTTTACACCGTTAAACTTTATGGTTTTAGCTGATTTAGCTATTTCTTGAAGCTCAGATAGCTTCATTTCTTTTAATGCAGAAATATCAAACATGAATGTTCTATGAGTTTAATTATTTTGGAAAATTGTAAAGATAGGTAGTAAACTTTTTTGTTTTGAATCAACCGCAGTATGAAGTGCTTACGGTATTATGATGCAATAATACGAATAAAATTTTATCATACAATAGCATTTATAAAAAAGAAAATATATTTTTGTAGAACAAATTCAAACCATGATACAAAGAATTCAAACCATTTATTTATTTCTTGCTTTTGTAGTGACAGGAATTTTACCGTTTTTCATTCCTTTATGGACAATGAACAATGGTAGTGATTTTTTATTCATGCAGGACCAAGTCTATGTAATCTTGTTTGGATTAAGCACAACGCTTACTCTATTAAGTATTGTATCGTATAAAAAAAGACAAAATCAATTTGTTATTGGCAGATTGAACATAATATTAAATTTAATTTTATTAGGATTGTTTGTATATCGTTCACTAAACTTATCTGGAGAAACACTCGCTGTTTCAGAGAAAGGTATTGGGATGTTTCTACCTGTAGTTGCTATCGTATTATTAGTCTTGGCTAATAAGGCCATCAAAAAGGATGAAGATCTTGTAAAATCTGTGGATAGATTGAGGTAAACCTATAAACTTAATTTATTAGTGCGAAGAAGACCCGAATGTAACAGTTCGGGTTTTTTTGTGCTTATAAATACTAAAAATCTTACTAAATAATCCATTATATTTTTATAAATTTGAAACGTAGTAATTTCATTATGAAAACAAAAACCAGAATCCATTTAGCAGACGATCATCAAATACTCATTGACGGAATCAGTACTTTACTGCAAACTATTCCTAATTTTGAAGTAGTGGGGTTTTCTTTAAATGGAACTACTATTTATGACGATGTTATCAATAACAAATCCGATATTCTTGTTTTGGATATTAACATGCCTGAAAAAGATGGCATTGAAGTCATTAAAGAATTTTCCGAAAAAGGCTTTCCCTGCAAGGTTATTATTCTTTCCAGTTATGACGAACTAAAATTGATCAAAGAAATCATGAAACTTGGTGCTAGTGGTTATCTGACAAAAAAATGCGCAGGCGAAAATATTGTAGAAGCTATTGAAGCCGTTTCCAGAGGAGAGGAATATTTTTGCCAATCCGTTAGAGAAAAAATCTTTAATTCATTTACAAAAAACAATCCAAAACTAAATAAATCAGAACCGATTACGAACTCCATTTTAACTGGACGCGAATTAGAAATCATCACTTTGATTTCTTTAGAATATAGCGGTAAGGAAATTAGCGAACAACTTTTTATCAGTGTCAATACCGTAGAAACACACCGTAAGAATATAATGAAAAAATTAGATGCAAAAAACACTATTAGCTTAGTGAAATATGCTCTTAAAAACAATTTGATTAAGCAATAAAAGCTCTTTTTATGCCTAAAATTCGAATTAACATTGTACTCTTTCTATTGCTATTACTTTCTAGTGCTTCTATTTTTGCCCAAGAAAAAATACCTACTAAGGAAGAAATTACACTATTAGCAAAAGAGGCCAATAAACATATGAAAACGGGCAATTTTGAAAAATCACTCGTAAAATCAAGAATCGCTTTACATTATGCCATCGCTGTTAAGGATGACAATCTCATCGCCTCTATTTACAATACCATTGCTGCAAATTTTGATGAATTAACAGAATTCGACAAAGCCTTTTTTTACTATAAAAAAGGCTTGTTTTATGCCAAAAGAACAAATAATAGTGAATTAAAAAACTGGCTTTATAATAATTTAGGAAATATTTATTGCTTTGATAAAAGGCAATATGAAAAAGGAATTGTTTGCTACAAAAAATCGCTGGAATACAGTCAAAAAACAAATAATTTTACCCAAATTGTTTTTACAAAGCTCAATATAACTTGGGCTTACTTCGACATTGGTCGTTTTGATGACGGTTACCCTTATTTAGTATATATAAATAAATACCACAAAAAATATGGTGATGAATCTACAATTGTAGCACTAAACATGCTCAATGGTATGTACAATAGCTACAAAAATAATCCCAAAAAAGCCAATTACTTTTTTCAAAATGCCATAAAATACGGAACGGAAGGAAATGAAAAATCCGATTTGTCTTTTTCACATTTAGAATATTCCAAGTTTTTATTAAAAAATAGAGCGTTCCAAAAAGCATACGAAAACCTGACTCTTTATAACTCAATTACTGCTGAACTTAATTATGAAGAAAAACTAAAAAAAACGAATGTTGCAGGAATTAACCTTGAGATTGATCGCTACAAAAGAGAAATTGACAACATAGAAATCAAATACAAAACCAAACAAAATTTACTGATAGAAAAACAGAATAAAAATAGAAAAATTAGTATTATCGTCATTTCGTTATTACTCCTAATCATTATTCTTTTTTATTTTTTATTTCAAAATACAAGACTAAAACAGAACAACAAACTAAAAGACTTACAAAGCAAAATTCAGGAAAACATCATCAACGCATCCATTAACGGACAGGAATTAGAAAGAAAAAAAATCGCTTCTTTTTTGCATGACAACATTAGTGCCTTGCTGTCTTCTGCAGGATTACATTTAAATGTTTTTACTTCACAAAACCTGTTACCACCCCAAGAAATACTAAAAACCAAAGCTATACTTGAAGAAGCCCATGATAAAGTTCGCGATTTATCCCACGAACTGATGCCCACACTTTTAGCACGATTTGGTTTATTTTATGCATTAGAAGATTTATGTGAAAAAAACTCAAATTCCGTAATTGAATTTAAGTATTCGAGTTCCGTGCCTACAAAAACGCGTTATAATGAAGAATTTGAAATGAAAATTTATTTTATAGTCAGTGAACTTTTAAACAATATAACAAAGCATAGCCAAGCAAATTCTGCTAAGGTTACCATTCAAGAAAACAATAATCTCCTTCAAATCCATGTCTATGATAATGGAAAAGGTTTTGATCCCGCCCATTTTCATATTCTTGAAGGTTTTGGACTCAATCAGATTCAAGCGAGAATTAACAATTTAAAAGGAGGTATTTCCATCGATTCAAAGCAACATTATGGAACATCAATTTATATCATTGTACCTATTGCCGCTAAATAGAAATCACCCTTTTTTCTCTATTTCTATAATTTCCAAATCTTTTATTTTATCCCCTTCAATGACAAAACGCAACATGGTGCGTACCTGATGAAAGCCACTTTTTCCAGCTGCTCCGGGATTCATGTGCAAGAGATTGTGTTTTTTATCAAATATTACTTTTAGAATGTGCGAATGTCCACAAATAAATAATTTTGGAGGATTGGCATCCATTTCCGCTTTAATGTTGGGATTGTATTTCCCCGGATAACCGCCAATATGCGTAATCCAAACATCCACTCCCTCACACATAAAACGGTTGTGCAACGGAAACTCTAATCGGGCTTGAGCATCGTCAATGTTACCATAAACACAACGCAACGGCTTTAGTTTTTTTATCGCATCGGTTACGGCTAAATCACCAATGTCGCCTGCATGCCAAACTTCATCTGCCTGAGCGACATATTTTAAAATGGTATCATCAATATGGCTGTGCGTATCCGAAAGGAGTAATATTTTTTTCATATTTATATTGTCATTGCGAGGAACGAAGCAATCTGGAGCTATTTCCTGCTTTTCTCTTCAATCTTTTTATCCGCCGAAAAGGCGAATAAAAAGGATTTTCGTTTCAATCAGGGCTAGGATTTTGTGGTAAAATTAAACATTCAAATTCCAAATAAAAAATCCATTTAAAACTTAACAAACTTTTGCGCCATAGCAACTTCGTGACACAAAAATTAATAAGTATCTTTGCTTCTTTAATTGTATAAAACACGATTTCTTTCAGAACAATCTGAAATCTGAAATCTGAAATCTGAAATCTGAAATCTGAAATCTAACCTTGAGGTACTTCATAAAATTAGCATACAACGGAACCCATTATCACGGCTGGCAATACCAACCCAATGCTGCTTCAGTTCAAGAAACGATGAACAAAGCATTTTCGGTGCTATTGAATACCGAGATTAATCTTATGGGAGCCGGACGCACGGATACTGGTGTTCACGCCAAGGAAATGTACGCCCATTTTGATTTTGAAAGACCATTTGATATTCCAAATTTAGTTCACAAACTCAACTCCTACTTGCCCAAAGACATTGTCATTTATGATATTATTCCCGTTCACGACGAAGCGCACACACGTTTTGACGCGACTAAAAGAACGTATGAATATCATATCAACACGTTTAAAGATGCTTTTTCGCAAGAACAAAGTTGGTATTTCCATCAAAAATTAGATGTAGATTTAATGAACGAAGCGGCCAAATTATTGTTTAATTTTACTGATTTTCAGTGTTTCTCTAAAGTAAATACAGATGTGAATACATTTGACTGCACGATTTTTGAAGCGCATTGGACTCGAGGCACAGCCGAACAGTGCGCAGACAAACAAGAAAATGGCAACCTTATTTTTACGATATCGGCCAATCGTTTTTTACGAAACATGGTACGCGCTATTGTGGGAACATTAGTAAATATTGGATTACACAAGATTATATTAGATGATTTTATTGCCATTATAGAAAGTAAAAACCGAGATAAAGCTGGTTTTTCGGTTCCGGCGCATGGTTTATATTTAACCAAAATAGAATACGATTACATTACGCAATAGCCCAGATAGCAGTGGAAATCCTTTTTATCCTGAACTTGTTTCAGGATCCTGAAACAAGTTCAGGATAAAAAGATTGAAACGAATAGCTGGAAATAGCTCCTGAAAACAATCAGGATAAATCCAAAAAATATGAAAGCAAAAGCATTTGATACCCGATTATTCAAACGAATATTACAATATACAAAACCGTACCAATGGCGTTTTAACGGCGTGATTGTTTTTGCCATTTCACTGTCTATATTTGCGGCCTTGCGTCCTTATTTATTGAAGCAAACGGTTGATGGCTACATAAAAACCCACGACCAACAAGGATTATTAATGTATGTAATCCTGATGGGAATGGTTCTTTTGATGGAAGTATTTTCGCAGTTTTACTTTGTATATTGGGCAAACTGGCTGGGACAGGACATCGTGAAAGACATTCGAACAAAACTTTTCAAACACTTGTTGAGTTTTAGAATGAAGTATTTTGATCTTGTTCCTGTGGGGCAACTCGTAACGCGTTCCGTATCGGATATTGAGGCAATTGCCCGAATTTTTAGTCAGGGATTATTCATGATTATCAGTGACTTGATGAAAATGGTTGTGGTGCTTCTTTTTATGTTCTACATGAACTGGACGCTGACTTGGATTGTAATTGTGGCTATGCCAATTCTGGTTTTCTTCACCCGAATTTTCCAAAAGAAAATGCAAGTCGCTTTTGAGGAAGTGCGTACGCAAATTGCCAATATGAATTCCTTTGTTCAAGAACGTGTGACAGGAATGAAAATTGTACAACTTTTCAACAGAGAAGACATAGAATTTGAAAAATTCAAAAGCATCAACGACAAACACAACAGAGCTTGGATAAAAACCATTCTTTATAACTCCATCTTCTTCCCTATTGCAGATATTATTTCATCATTAACATTAGGATTTATCGTTTTGTACGGTGGAATTAAAATATTAAATGGCGATCATTTTACCACTTTTGGAGATTTATTTTCGTACACCATGTTCATCGGAATGTTGTTTAATCCATTGCGCCAAATTGCGGATAAATTCAACGAGATGCAACTGGGAATGATTGCGGCGAATCGTGTTTTTGATATTTTGGATACCCAAGATCAAATACAAGATACCGGAACGATTGAAGCGCCCCTTTTCAAGGGAGATATAAAATTCGAAAATGTTCGTTTTGGATATATTCCTGAAGAAGATGTGATTAAAGGAATTAACCTTGAAGTAAATGCCGGACAAACCATTGCGATTGTAGGCTCTACGGGAGCAGGTAAATCAACGATTATCAACTTGTTAAACCGTTTTTATGAAATCAACAGCGGTTCCATTTATATTGATAATCACAACATAGAACATTATACTTTAAGTTCATTGCGTACACAAATTGCGGTGGTTTTGCAGGATGTTTTCCTTTTTGCTGATACTATTTTTAATAACATCACCTTGAATAATCCAGCCATAAGCAGAGAACAAGTTTTGGCTGCAGCCAAAAAAATTGGCGTTCACGATTTTATCATGAGTCTACCGGATAATTATGATTTTGACGTCAAAGAACGTGGTGTTATGCTTTCGTCAGGACAGCGCCAGTTGATTGCTTTTTTGAGAGCGTATGTGAGTAATCCAAGCATTTTAATTTTGGATGAGGCCACTTCATCTATAGACACCTACTCCGAAGAACTGATTCAACGCGCCACTGAAACTATTACCAAAGGCAGAACTTCGATTGTAATAGCGCATAGACTCGCAACTATTGTCAATGCTGATAAAATTGTGGTTATGGATAAAGGATTAATTGTGGAGCAAGGCACGCATCAGGAATTAATAAATCGTGAAAGTGGATATTACAAGAACTTGTATGACTCGCAATTTTCGGTAGCTAATTAAGTTTTTCACTCAGTTAATTGTTAATTTGGTTAATTCTTTAACCGTAAAAACTAGATTATATAGCATTTTAAACTAGAATGAGTTCAACTAATTTTATTTAAAAAAACAGTGGTTTTTTGAAAATTTGTTAGTTTATTACTTTATTTCATTGAAATTTTCTCAAAACAGAATAAATCCTTAAATTCGCCCAATCAATTAATTTAATAAAAACGTACCTAAAATGAAATGAGCTTTTGCTAATTCCATTTATATAACTAAAAAAATAAATACTTAAAAAATAAAATGAATTTTTACGAATTCATTTTTACAAAAATTTAAATAAAAAGAAAAAAATGACACGAGCGTTAGCGACTGCATTTCACCAATAAAAAACAAATAAAAAACTTTGAAATGAAATACGATATTATAGTTTTAGGAAGTGGCCCAGGCGGTTATGTTACAGCCATTAGAGCATCACAATTAGGCTTTAAAGTAGCCGTGATTGAAAAAGAAAACTTAGGCGGAGTATGTTTGAACTGGGGTTGTATCCCAACAAAAGCGTTACTAAAATCAGCTCAGGTTTTTGATTATCTAAAACACGCTTCTGATTACGGATTGACTGTTTCATCATTTGACAAAGACTTCCCTGCAGTTGTACAACGCAGTCGTAGTGTTGCTGACGGAATGAGCAAAGGAGTTCAATTCTTGATGAAAAAAAATAAAATTGACGTGATTGATGGTTTTGGAAAACTAAAACCAGGAAAAAAAATTGATGTTACTGACAAAGACAATAAAGTTACTGAATACAGTGCTGACCATATCATTATTGCTACTGGAGCACGTTCTCGTGAATTACCAAACTTACCACAAGACGGTGTAAAAGTAATTGGTTACAGACAAGCAATGACCTTACCAACACAACCTAAATCTATGATTATTGTAGGTTCTGGAGCAATTGGAGTAGAATTTGCACATTTCTATAATTCTATGGGAACTGATGTTACCATTGTAGAATTTATGCCAAATGTAGTTCCCGTTGAAGACGAAGACATTTCAAAACAAATGGAGCGTTCTTTGAAAAAAGCAGGAATCAAAATCATGACTAACTCATCAGTAGAAAGAATTGATACTACAGGAGCAGGTGTTAAAGCATTTGTGAAAACAGCAAAAGGAGAAGAAATTCTTGAAGCTGACATCTTACTTTCGGCTGTTGGAATCAAAACTAATATTGAAAACATAGGATTAGAAGAAGTTGGTATTGCTACTGACAGAGATAAAATTTTGGTAAACGCATACAACCAAACTAACATTCCTGGATATTACGCTATTGGTGATGTTACACCAGGGCAAGCATTAGCTCACGTAGCTTCTGCTGAAGGAATCAACTGTGTGGAGAAAATCGCAGGACTTCACGTAGAACCTATCGATTACGGAAACGTACCGGGTTGTACGTATGCAACTCCTGAAATTGCTTCAGTAGGTTTGACTGAAAAACAAGCTAAAGAAAAAGGATACGAATTAAAAATTGGTAAATTCCCATTCTCAGCTTCAGGAAAAGCGAAAGCTGCCGGAACACCAGATGGTTTTGTAAAAGTAATTTTTGATGCTAAATATGGCGAATGGTTGGGTTGTCACATGATTGGAGCCGGAGTTACAGATATGATTGCTGAGGCAGTTGTGGCTCGTAAACTGGAAACTACAGGACACGAAATCTTAAAATCTATCCACCCACACCCAACAATGAGTGAAGCTGTTATGGAAGCCGTTGCTGATGCGTATGGCGAAGTAATACATTTATAGATTTTAGATCGTAGATTAACGATTTTTGATTTCAGATTTATTAATCCGATTTGTGAAAACAAGTCGGATTTTTTTATGTTTTAAAGTAAATAAAAAACAAGAATCCTATTAAAAAAATATTAATATTTTAACAAATAAACTAATATTAATTCGTAAATTTGATTGTATTGTGCGATATTTAAATACAAATATGTTAAAATTTAATAATTTAATTTATTTGCTATGAAAACACTAAGACAATTCAGTTTAAAGCCGGTATTGATAATTATTTTAATTACTCCTGCATGCACTCCAAGTTCAGATGATTTGAAAACCGACAATCGATTAAATGGTGTAGCTCCAATAGATAACCAAAATAATATTACTATTGTTGTTACTGACGGAACTTTGAAAATAGATCTTTATTGGGACTCTGATAACAATGAAGCAATTAATTTCAATAGGTTTAATTTTACTTTTGAAACTAAAAATAGATTAACTGCCACTGACGGAACAACTACTTATAAGGGAACTTGGTCACTAACTGATACAACAGGGTATATTGATACTTTATCAGAAATAAAATTTGATATTACTTTTACATCCCCAATACATTTTGTGGAAACAATAAATCATTGGGAAATCATTGATCAATCAAGAAGCGATATTAAATTAAGTGATGTAATTTATGGCAACGGAGAAACAGATTTTTCCATAGTTAGTAAAAATTAAAAACTTAGCTAACTAAAGAATGTAACGCACAATAAAACAGTTACAAAATAATACTCATACCATTAAAACAACATTTAAAGCCAAAACAAAATAGTATTCTTGCGCTATCTATTCGTTTAATACTGACAAAAATAGTACTATAAATTCAACACTTATTCTAGGCAAATTGTTGCTGCTGATTGCACTACTAAATCCGTTTTTTCTTATTCTTTGGAACAAGAAAAAACGGATTTTTGAATATATTTATCCCTCCTCACTTTTTAAATAAATAATCACAAAACATTAAAATTCAATAGATTATAATTAAAAAAGACACTTAATATAATATTGGGTTGGATTTTTTTGTAAATTAGTAGCCTCGTAAAAATGACGCCCTTATAGCGCCTCACTATTCAAAAAACGAATGAATTAGTACGCCAAAACTTATAGTAAATATGAACCGATTATAAGTTGGTTTAAAAAAACTAGAAGTCATTACGGACAAACAAGAATACCTATAATTCAGTTATATGCTTCTTGTCAATGCCGACTCACAACAAAGATAAAATACAAAAACCATCGACTACTTAAAAAACAGGTGAAACCAAAAGCCAAACAAGTAGAAAAAATTAAATTAAAATAACTAAAAATTTAAATTTAAAAAAGATGAAAACAATCAAAATGATTTTAGTGACAGTACTCTTTGGATTATTCCTACTACAAGGAGCAAGTTTGTATGCACAAGACCCCATGAAAGCATCCCCAAATGTGTATAAAAAAATACTGCTTGAAAACGACAAGGTAAGAGTAATGGAGGTTGAATTCAAGCCGGGAGCAACAGCTGCGTGGCACAGTCATCCTAACCATGTCATCTATGCCTTAACCAGCGGAAAAATAGAAATAACTGAAAAAGGCAAAGCAGCAACTACTATGGACATCAAAGCAGGTACCGCTATGTATATGCCTGCAGTAACTCATATGGGCAAAAACGTTGGAACCACCACAATCAAATTAATTGTGACCGATATGAAACCAATGATGCAAAAAAAGATGAATCCCATGATGGCTCCGGCCAAGAAAAAATAACAAGCCATATTTTTGGCAAAATAATTCATTTGATTCCATTTTTTGAATACGATTTAAAAACACCAAAATCCGTCTCATTTTAATAAGGCGGATTTTTTTATGGGCATGTCCTTGTTGCTGAACTATGGTATAAAAGACATTATTTTTTATGCAACAAGGTCAGGCTGTACGTTATAATCTCCCGAAGAAAAATCGGGAGGATTTCCACTGCCATCCTTCATGCAAATCAACGGTGACGACAACTAAAATTATCACCATGTAAATTCAAAAAGCATCTAACAAACAAACTGTCCTTTTTATAATTTGTAAGAAAATTTTAATATATTTGAGAATAAATAAATAAATATTGATGCTTATCAGACAAAGCGACCCAATTTAGGGATGATAAGTCTGACATCGTTAGACCTATCTACAAGTTACCTGCAAGTTTACCGGAAAATCGTGCTAAATTTGAACAAATCAATTAAACTTTAAAAACCAATTATAAATGAAAAATGCAATCGCAATTTTAGGAATATCTTTAATTTTTCTTTCTTGTAGTAAAAATTCTGATCAGGAAAGTATTGTCAAAAACAGTTTAAGTAAAAGTAATCTTTATAAAAACGAAGTTGAATCATTGCAGTTTGAGACTTTCGAAATTTTAGATAAAGATGCTTACGATTATATTATAAAAAGATACCAAAAACAACAAGAAAGTTTTGCTAATATCAAAACAAGTAAATTAATCTCTGTGTATTTAGATTCATTAGGAAAGTCAAAAGGAGAGAAATTTTATAGAGTTCATTTTTTTAGAGTAGCAGGAGATACTTTAAATAATGGTTATGTTTTATTAAATAATAGCAATAAAATAATTGGATTCGATTATAAAAAATAAGCGCATAAAAACCTACAGGAAACAGCTACTAAAACGGATTTGGACAATTGGCAAAATTTGAAGTTGGTTTTATATTTGGATCCCGAAAGCTTTCGGGATCCAAATACAAAAAATGGACTTAATTTAGTCCAAACTCAATGTGGTGCCAAAAAGTCACCAGCAAGTTTAATAAAACCAAAAATGAAAATAAAAACGAATATTACTAGTCTTTCGGAATTTATAAGTTTTATAAATAATACAGAACATCAACATATTTCGCAATGGTTATATCGTGGACATTCTAATTCTAATTATGAATTAATTCCTAGTTTATTCAGAATTGACACAAAAAAATCTTGGGCTCATTGGGATAGTATAGAAGAATATATAATGACACAATTTAAAAGAGAATCCATACCTTTTTTAAAAACAATTCCAAATAGTGAAATTGAATGGTTAACTATTGCTCAACATTATGGATTACCCACAAGATTATTAGATTGGTCAACAAATCCACTAATTGCTTTGTATTTCGCTGTAGAAAATTTTGAAAATAATGAAGATGCAAATGTTTGGTTATATGGATTATCGTCGACAAATAATTGTTGGGAAGAAAGTACTTGGATAGCTAAAAAAATAAATTTAGGGGGAAATATTTGTGAAAATATTATTTTCCCACAACACATTGATTCTCGTATCACTAATCAATCAGGGTGTTTTACAATTCATCAAATCCCGAATAATAAAGATAGCTTTATACCTGTCAATGATTCTCCAAGAATATTTGATACATTTATAAAACTTACAATAAATAAAAACTTAAAAAAACAAATTCTTAACGAATTGTATTATGTCGGAATACACAGGGGTTTTATTTATCCAGGATTAGAAGGAATTACTTCAAGAATAAAATTTGAAATTGGAACAACCCACAGGAGAACTACATATAAAGATTTAATAAAAAATCACACAGAATAAAAACCTGCAGGTAACACACGCTACAAGCAATTTGGGTATTAGGCTTAATTTGAAATTGGTTTTGTACTTGGAATTATTTGGCAAATCCGAAAACAGGGCTTAATTTAATCCCAAACTGCTTGTAGCGCGAGAACGTTAACCGAGGAAAATTAACATAAACAACACGATTATGAACATGTTTGCAAAAAATGAGGCTAAATCTGTAGAAGAATATCTTTTGAGTGTACTTGACGATCGTAAAAAAGATATTGATTTTATTCATGATTTTATTCAAAAAGCAGTTCCAGAGCTAAAACCTTATTTTGCATCAAATATGATTGGTTACGGTTCGTTTTACTACCTCGATTCAAAAAAACAAAAAAAGGATTGGCCCATAATTGCCTTGGCAAATCAAAAGAATTATATAAGTATTTATGTATGTGCAATTATTGAAGATAAGCATGCAGCAGAAAAATATAAAAAGGAACTTGGCAAACTTAGTAAGGGAATAAGTTGCATTCGATTTAAGAAAATTGAGGACATCAATCTTGAAACCCTTAAAATTGTATTAAAGCTCGCTGAAAAAAATCCTGGCGTTGAAGGTGCCACTTTAGTAGATAAATAGTTGGCTTGCCCAATGCTTCGGGATAACTGAGGTTAGCGGTAAACATGTTAAAACACAATTACAGATAAAATGAGATTACCTCCATATAACATTTTCCCAATTATATCCGGCGACAAAATCTCGTTGCGACAAATTCTCACTACAGATATTGAAGACCTTATTGAAATTTCGTTTTATGATTCTGTTCAGGCAACTACTTTTCAACAGGCGACAGAAATGCAGGCTAAAATAAACAAGGACTATATTGACGGTAATTCCGTTCATTGGGGTATTGCAGACAATTTAACAAATAAAATCATTGGGACTTGTGGTTATTATCGTGGATTTGAGGAAGAAGCAGGCGAACTTGGTTGCGTTTTATTACGGCAATACCGTGGGCAAGGTTTTATGACTTCTGCAATGTTATTAGCCATAGACTTTGGAATAAATAATATCGGACTAAAACGTGTTTGGGCAATTACAACCAAACAAAATGAGAAAGCAATAAAACTTCTTGAACAACTTAACTTTATCAAAACTGCAGATTTAGACGATAACGAAATTGAATACGAATTAAGACAAAATGTATAATGGACTGACTAAGAGAAATAACGCCACTGTTAACAAATTCTACAATTGATTTGGGCAACTGGCTTAATTTGAGAAATGGGTTTGTATTTAAAAGTTAGTGACACCCGAAAAATAAATAGTAACTTAGTTTCTAAAACTAGAACAAAACTAAGGAGACGTTTAGCGGAACCTAAACCAATATTATGCTAACATTTAACAAAAACTACTTTGGCTTCGCAATTCTGATTTTTTTAATTGAAGTTTTGATAGCCCTTTTTGTCCATGACCGTTTTGTTAGGCCATATCTCGGTGATGTTTTGGTTGTTATTTTGATCTATTGCTTTTTAAAATCTTTTCTCAAATTGCCCATTTTAACTGTTGCGCTATTTGTATTGCTTTTTTCTTTCACCATAGAATTTCTTCAATTTTTAAATATTGTTGAAAAGCTACATTTAGAAAAATCAAAAATTGCCCGAACCGTTATTGGAACTTCATTCTCTTGGATTGATTTACTAACTTATATTACGGGAATTGCTATTGTAATTATTATCGAAAAGTATTGGCTCAAAAACGAAATAAAACCACTAGCTAACAACATAGTAAACAAGTAGTTATTAGGCAACACAAAATTGTAAATTAGAACAAATGGATAACGAATTAATAAATCTATTTGAATTTAGAAAAACAGTATCTTTAACAATAAATATTTTTACAAGAACTATAAAAAACAGGATTCATATGAAATGGAAATTATCATTTTTCTTAATTATAAGCATTAGCATATTAAGTTACAGTCAAAAAACAGATGACTCTGAATTAATAAAAAAATTACTGGAAAAAGAATCCGCAACATGGAGAGCCGCCGATAGCAAGGGGCATACGGAATGTTGGTATATTCAACCGTATAGCAAAATATTAATTTCGACTGCAGATGGAACCGCAATAGATGTTCCTCCAATGGCGATGATCAATACAAATCCAAGTTCGATGGGTAATGGTGGTTATTCGGTGAATACAAACTACAAAATGAGCATTAATGGGAAGAGCGCTTGGGTAAGCCATAATGAAGAATCTACGGCTAAAGATGGAAAAAAAACTTTTTCTTATGAAATCAGGATGTTAGAGAAAATAAAGGGGCAATGGAAATTAGTTGGACAATCTATTCATATTTATAATCCAAAATAAAATAGTATTTTTTGGCTACTCTCTTTTAAAGAGTTTTTCATCCGCAATGATAAATTATTAAAAAACTCCTTTTTGTCTGACACAAAAAGGAGTTTTTTTACTTTAATAAAAGTCGTTTAATCCTCATGATTAACTCATTAGGACTAAAAGGTTTTGTTATAAAATCATCTGCGCCTAGTTCAAAAGCCTTTAGCACCGTTTTTTCTAAACCTAAAGAGGATAATATAATTATTGGAATATTTAATTTTAACTCCACTTTTACTTTATTCACAATATCTAAACCTGAAGCAAAAGGCATTTCAATATCTGAAAGTATAAGATCAGGATTCTCTGAAACTATTTTATCTAATGCATCATTACCGTCTAAACATGCAACAACTTCATATCCTTCTCGCATGAGCTTAAACTCCATAGTTTTTAACATCATCTCATCATCTTCGGCTATTAGTATTTTCATGTATTTTAATTATCGGTATGAATAAATCTTCGGAAAAATCATGCTCTATAGTTCCCAAAAAAAGCGTAAGCTTTTCTCAAAAATAGGCTTTTAAAATGGTTAATAGTATCAATATATAATAGAATTATTATAAAATTGCTTCATTTATTTTAATAAAAAAAAACACTATTTATTATACTATTTACGTTTTTAAACCCAATTTAGTTTTTACTAATTACACTATTTTAGAAAAACCATGTATTGTTTCTAATTCATTGAATACAAGCTGACAAATGCTATAAAAATTCTCAACTTCGTCTTTGCGCTTTTTTCCCAAAGGATTTATTTCAATTTCATTTTCAATAATTTCAATACATTTTGATGCTTTTTTTATTCCTAACAAACTGATGGAGGATTTTAATTTATGCACTTCAGCCTTTAAAATTTTAATATCATCAATGCCATTTGAGAGCCGTATTGCTTCTAAAGCTTCTGGAGCATTATGCAGAAATAAGGAAACCATTTTTTGAATAAAGTCGGCATCACCGTCAGCAAATTCGTTTAAGTAAGTAAAGTCAACTAATTTTTCAGCAGGAAGTTTAGATTCTGCTAAATCAAAAGATTTAATATTATCGTTATTCATTAAATTTTTATGTAATTTTTCAAGCAATATATTAAAATCGAAAGGTTTAGATAAATAATCATTCATTCCATTGTCTAAACTTCGCTTTTCTTCTCCTAATGTTGCATGAGCAGTTAATGCTATTATTGGGATATCTGATTTAGACCCCATGTTAGTTCGTATGTATTTAGTAAGCTCAATTCCATCCATTTCAGGCATTTGAATATCCATCAAAATAATGTCATAATCATTCTGCTCTATTTTATCAATGGCTATTTTTCCATTATTGGCAATATCAATTTCTTTTTCCCATTTTTTGAATACTTTAATCGCAAGAAGTTGGTTTAACTCATTGTCTTCAACTAAAAGTATTTTAATGCCTTTTAGAAAATCAAAAGATAATGGCTCTTTTTTTACATTTATTGGTTCAACAATTTCTTTTTGGACCTTTTTGTATTGTAATACAAATGAAAACTCGCTTCCCTTAGCAACTTCGCTAGTTACGCTTATTGTTCCGCCTTGTAATTCAATAAGTTTACGGGTAATGGTAAGTCCTAGACCAGTTCCCCCAAATTTTCTTGTCGTTTCATTTGAAGCCTGATTGAAACTATCAAAAATAGAATCAATTTTATCTTTTGGAATACCAATACCGGTATCTACTACTGTAAATCGTAGAAAACTCTCTGATTCAGATTCTTCCTCTTGGGAAACTATCAACTCAACATATCCCTTTTCAGTAAATTTTAAAGCATTCCCAACCAGATTAATTAGTATTTGCGATAATTTAGTTGGGTCACCAATTAAAAAATCATTTATTTGTGGATCAATTTCACACAATAATTTTATTTTCTTCTCATTTGAAATTGGAGAAAGCAGTTCAATTACAGCATTTATAGTTTTTGATAAAGAGAAATTAACATCTTCAAATGTCATTTTATTAGCATCAATTTTAGAAAAATCAAGAATATCATTAATAATAGTCATTAAATTTTTACTGGCTCTTTGAATCGCTTCTACACTTTGTTTTTGATCATCATCTAGATTTGTGCTTTCCAGAATTCTTGCAAATCCAATGATTCCATTCATTGGTGTTCGAATCTCATGACTCATATTGGTTAGAAATTGTTCTTTAACCCTAACCGATTGTTCTGCAATATCTTTCGCTTTTATTAATTCTTTCTCAATTCGTTTTTGATCACTAATATCTTGAATAGTCCCTAGAATTTTGAAAGGCTCATTGTGTTCATCATTCAAACATTTTATAAACTCATTAATGTACTTAATTGTTCCATTTTTACATAATAAGCTATGACTAAACTGAACTTCTGAATTACTATTTTTGACAGAATTAAGGTTTTCTTCAAAAAGTGCAATATCCTCAGAATTAATTAAACATGATTTAATGAGCGCTATGGAAGGAATACTATTTTTATCTATTTCAAAAATATTGAAAACTTCTTCAGAGAAAAAAACGCCTCCATCATTTAGATTTACTTCCCAACTCCCAATCTTGGCCAATTTTTGGGCTTCATAAAGTCTGTTAGCATTAATATTTAAAGCTAATTCTGTTTTCTTACGCAGTTCAAGACTTTCATGCAGTTTAATTGCATTTCTGATACTTTGCGAAATACCATCAGGAGTTAATAATGTTTTGGGAATATAATCCGACGCACCACCTAAAATTGCCTGACTGGCAATTTTTTCATCTCCTTGTGAAGTCACAAAAATAACTGGGGTTTCTATTCCTAAATCTCTGAGTTTTTTTAAAAAAGAAATTCCATCACTATCCGGCATCATATAGTCCAAAAAAATTAAGTCATAATGAAATGATTTAATCTTTTCAATACCCTCTTTGGCAGAAAAAGCAGTTTCTACATCAGCAATAATTCCAGAATGAGATATGGAACGAATAATGGTAATTGAATCAACTTTATCATCATCAATTATTAGTATTTTTAAAGCAACTGCCATATAATTTTATCTTTTTTCTCTTGTAAATTCAATGATATTCCAATAGTCATTAAGTATTGAAAAAAAATCTTTGCTATTTTCGCCCTCAGAAGGTTTATACATGTATCCCGCTATGTTTAAATTTAAAGCGGCAATTTTATTTAGTTCATTATCACTTTTTGTTATTACAAACACTAAAGTTGATTTTAAATCGGGATGGGTTCGCATTTTATTTAATAAATGTATACCGTTGACACCTTCCTCATTAATATCCATTAATACGATCTTAGGAATTGGCGATATTTTATTATCACCTTGTAACATAGACCAAGCTTCTGTGTCATTTTTAGCCAGATACAAGGTAGACTTAATCCCGATTTCAGAAAATGCATTTTTTACATTTTCAAAATCAGCACTACAACTGTCTATTAATAAGATATTTGAACTTCCCATAAAGTAAATTTAAAAATTTACATTTCACATAACTGCCAAAAATTATTAAGTGTTGAAACCGATACAACGAATTTTTCGAAAGACAATGGTTTTAAAATATATCCGGCTACATTCAAATTATAGGCCTTAATTTTATCACTATCCTCATTTGAAGTTGTCATAACAAAAACGGAAATGTTTTTCAGTCTTTCACTTTCCCTTAAAATTTTCAAGAATTCTATTCCATTCATCTTTGGCATATTTATATCCAAAATAATGATTTTTGGTAAAGGAATAATCTTATCATCAAGCATCTCTAATGCTTCAACACCATTACCAGCTACAAAAAGCGGATTTTTAATATTGTTTTTAGAAAATGCTCTTTTTACATTCATTACATCAACCTCATCATCTTCAACCAATAAAATATTTACCAATCTATGTGTCATAATTTTAATTTATTATTCTTAATTATTTAGGCCAATTAAATTTAAAAACAGAACCTTTATTTATACCAGGAGTATACACTAATGTCCCTCCAACCATTTTAATTATTTTATTACTAATTGATAATCCTGCACCTGTCGAATCTACAATATCTTTCGAATTTACCGTATAAAATATAGAGAAAATTTTATCTTTAACATCTTCCGGTATTCCCGGTCCATCATCACTAACTTTTATCACGTATTGCGTTTTCTCCTCACTTACCTCTACAAATACATTCTTTTTTTCTTTATCATGAAATCGAATTGCATTATCCAGTAAATTGTATAATACTTTTTGCAATTTTTTACCCAGAATAATACTATTTTCATTTATTAAATTATAGGACAAATGGAATTCGACCTCAGATTTATTATCGACCATTTCAATGCAATCTGTGACTAATTTAGGAATATTCACTTCATATAACTCCATTTCAGTCCTGTTTACACGAGAAAATTCCAATAATGCATTCATCATTTTTTCAAGGCGCTCCACTCTATTTTTTAACAATCTAAAGTTATCCAAAATATCTTTATCAGCATCACTTCCCAAATCTTCTTCAATCCAAGTTGTTATATTAGAAATAGCTCGCATTGGTGTTTTTATATCATGCGATACAATATAAACAAACTCTTCAAATTCTTTTTTAAGGGAAATTAGTTCCTCCTGACATTTTTTATCTGACTCGGTCATATTCATTTATTTAGGAACCGTAAAAATAAAACTTGTCCCATTATCATTCTTTGACTCTATATAAATTGCGCCTCCTTTTTCTTCAATTATTTTTTTAACAATAGATAAACCTATACCAGTACTTTCTTTTTTATCCCGTGCTTCAATAGTTTGAAAAACTTCAAATACTTTTTTATGGTATTCTTCAGCGATACCCGGACCATTATCTTTTACCGTAAATTGATGAAAACCAGGCAATAATTCATATAAACATTCTATTTTACCAATTGGTTTATCATTATACTTGACTGAATTGCTTACAAGATTACTAAAAACCTGCTGAATAAGTATTTTTTCCGTTTCAATAGTAGGAAGCATATCATCGATGACTATCTTGAATCCTTCATTAGGAACAACTGAATCAATGATTTGATTCAACATCTTTTTTAAATCAGTTGTTTCTTTTTCAATTTTGGTTCTTCCTATACGGGAATATTCCAAAACTCCATTTATCAAATTCTCCATTCTCTGGATACGTCCTCGCAATAGTTCAAAATTAGTATTGACCTCCTCTGGCATTTCCGGCATGTCCTCAACAATCCATTCCGAAAGATTATTTATAGCTCTTAGTGGTGCTTTAAGGTCATGAGAAACGATATATGCATACTGATCCAGCTCTTTATTCTTTTTTTCGAGGTCAACTAAAGCACTATTTAAATTTTCTTTTGCTAATTTTTCTTGAGTTATATCCGTACTAATCGCTATGTATTGATATGGTTTTCCGTTTTCGTTTAAAAAAGGAACAATTGTTGTGTTTTCCCAATAATAAGAGCCGTCTTTTGCACGGTTTTTTATTTCTCCTTTCCAGACATTTCCATTGGCAATGGTCACAAATATATTCCTTGTAAATTCTGTTGGATGATACCCTGAGTTAATAATTTGTTGATCTTGTCCTATTAATTCTTCCTTTGAGTATTTAGAAATGGTACGGAAATTTTCATTGGTATAAGTGATTATCCCTTTTTGATCTGTAATTGCAACAATTGCTGATTCATCCAATGCTGATTTAATATCTCTAATTTCCTTTGTTTTGCTATTTATTTTCTGCTCCGCTACTGTTTTTTCTGTAATATCCTGAATAGTTCCCTGAATCCCTACTATTTCGTCACTGGTGTCTTTATAAGCTTTCCCTATCCCTACAACATATTTTAAGCTTCCATCAGGAAAAAGAACTCTATGATTATAATGTAAATCCGAGCCATTTATCCTTGTATTTTCAATTGCTTTATCCAGATTTAATAAATCATCAGGATGTATTCTGCTTCGGTAAGCTTTAAATAGTTCATCTGATGGCAATTCTTCTAAATCAAAAATTTGATAATGTCCTTTGGACCAAATAAGTTGATTAGTCATTAAGTCAAACTTCCAGCTTCCAATTTTTGCAATACTTTGCGATTCATCTAATAATTTATTACTACTAATTAAATTTAGTTCTGCTTCTTTTTCCTTTGACATATCCCTTGCGATACAATATAAATTCCCTGTATCCGGATCTGGAGAGGCATTCCAACTCAATAAAACATACTTGCCATTTTTACACCGATACCGGTTTTCAAAACTGACAGTCTTATGTCCGTTTGATAATTTTCCAACTTCCTTAAAAGTTTTATCTAAATCCTCTGGATGAATTAAATCTACGAATGGTTTGCCTTCTAATTCCTCTTTAGAATAACCCAATACATCTGTAAAGGCCGGATTAACTTTATAAAAACAGCCGTCTACGTTCGCAATACAAACTAAATCCTTTGAAAGTTCAATAAAATTTTTAAATTCTTTTTGAGACTTAATCAAATCCTTATTCTTTTTTCGCAAATCCAATAATAAAACTACTTGATGCGCAAGCAATTGCAATGCATTTTTTTGTTCATCAGTTAATATTCTAGGCTCTGTATCTATAACACAAAGAGATCCTAAATTAAAGCCATTTTCATCCTTAAGCGGCGCTCCTGCATAAAATCTAATATTAGGATTTCCTGTCACTAAAGGATTCTCCATAAATAATTCATTTTTCATTGCATTATTGACTTCATAGATATCATCGCCCATAATTGCATATTGGCAAAACGAGAAGCTTCTTGGGGTTTCAGTAACTCCTAATCCAACACTAGATTTAAACCATTGTCTTTCCTCATCTAATAAACTTACTAGGGCTATAGGAGTCCCGCAAATATAAGAGGCAAGCTGAGTGATTGCGTCATACTCTTTTTCGGCTAAAGAATCCATAATTGAATACTCTTTCAGTGCTTTGAGTCTTTCTATTTCATTTTCCGGTATCGGATTTTTTTTCATCAATTTGGGGGCTTTTTCTCTACTAACAATAGTACAGAATTTATAGGTCTAAACAAATATTTTTCATAGTTATACTTATTCTATTTCTTTAAACCAACTTAACTGTTTTAACTACAAAAATAATTTATTTTTTGTATTATCAATATTTATCTAAACTTAATATTCTTGTTAATTGCAACTATTTTTCTCACATATAGTTTATATCATTTATCATTAAATACTACCATTACTTTTTTAATTTTATTGAAAAAAAGTTTCATTTTAATTCCTATTTTTTTTAACAAAATTAAAATACACAAAACATTGTATTTTAATTACTTAATTCAAAACAACAATGAAAAAAATGTCTTTTTTTGTACCAATAAAATAATTAATTGATTAATTTTACAGTATGGGTTTCAACAATAAGGAATACCTACTTTCCTGCTTTTAAACCTCAAAATGTAAGCAAATTTCAAACCTACTTTTGAAGTAAAAAATTTGCGGTCTGATTAACCAAAAAGTGCGCCTCAACTATTTTCTATTGTTATTATTTTAACAGACTAATAATCGTCAGTTTCTATTCAAAAAACATATGAAATGGCAAAGTACAAACACATCCTATTTTTCAACCAAATTGGTATTGATGCTATTGATATAGTTGGTGGTAAAAATGCCTCTCTTGGCGAAATGTACAATCAGCTCAATCCAAAAGGTATCAACATTCCTAATGGTTTTACTGTTACAGCACGCGGATACCGGCTTTTCAGAAAAATGAATAATCTGGAGAAACCATTGAAAGAGTTACTGCTTTCATTAGATACTAAAGAATATTCCAATCTGTCTTCCATTGGAGAAAAAGCCAGAAATCTAATTTTATCAGCAACCATTCCAGAGGAAATTCAAGATGAAATAAAGGCTGCTTACCAATCGCTTAGTGAACAATGCGACATTAATAATCTTGATGTGGCAGTACGAAGCAGCGCAACTGCTGAGGATTTGCCTACAGCAAGTTTTGCAGGACAAATGCAATCCTTTTTGAATATCAATGGTACAGCACAGTTAATCGATGCCGTACACCGCTGTTATGTATCCTTATTCACGGATCGCGCCATAAAATACCGTCATGATATGGGTTTTGCCAAACTGGACATTGCGATTTCTGTAGGTATACAACAAATGGTTCGAAGCGACAAAGCAGCTTCTGGCGTAGCATTCACTATTGATCCTGATAGCGGTTTCGAAAACACTATTATCGTAAATAGCATTTGGGGATTAGGAGAAAACATTGTCCAAGGTACGGTTACGCCTGACGAATGGATTGTCTTTAAACCCACTTTAGAAAATCCAGATTTAGATCCTATTCTAAAAAGACTATGTGGCAGAAAAGAATTCACGATGATTTATGCCGATAAATCCATCAGTTCATCCGCAGAAAATACAATTAGCAATACAGATACTTCTTTAGAGAAACAGAACCAGTTTTCATTAAGCGACAAAGAAGTAATTCAGCTTGCCCAATGGTGTTATAAAATTGAAAAACATTATAGAAAACCAATGGATATAGAATGGGCAAAAGACGGTTTGAACAACCAACTTTATATCGTTCAGGCACGTCCGGAAACCGTTTACGGAAAAACAAATAAACAAGTCCGGAAAATTTATAAACTCAAAGAAAAAGGAACTCTTTTAGCACAAGGGATTGCTCTTGGCGATAAAATTGCTTCCGGAAAAGTACGCATTTTAAACAGCCCGCAAGAAGGTCATTTATTGCAAGACGGAGAAATTATAGTTACTGATTTGACTAATCCAGATTGGGATCCCATCATGAAAAGAGCTTCGGCAATTATTACCAACAAAGGCGGACGTACCAGTCATGCCGCCATAGTCGCACGAGAGCTGGGAACAGTTGCAGTAGTGGGTTGTGGCAATGCTACATCAGCACTAAAAAATGGTCAGGAAATTACTGTTTCCTGTGCTGAAGGAAAGGAAGGAAATATATACCAAGGATTGCTAAAATGGGAAATAAAAGAACAAGATTTCAGTAAACTTGAAATGCCAAAAACAGATCCTATGCTTATTCTTGCCGATCCGGAAAGAGCATTTGAATTGAGTAATTATCCTAATCAAGGTGTGGGTTTGATGCGAATGGAATTTGCTATTTCGAATACCATAAAAATTCATCCGTTGGCCTTGTGTGAGCCTGAAAAAATAACCGACAACGCAATAGTTGCCGAAATAGCGGCATTAACCAAAGAATATGAAGATCCTAAAAATTATTTCATTGATAAACTAGCCGAAGCCGTATCTATTGTTGCTGCTGCATTTTATCCAAAAGATGTAATTGTACGGATGAGTGATTTTAAAAGCAATGAATATGCCAACCTCATTGGTGGAAAATATTATGAACCAGATGAAGAAAACCCCATGATAGGATTTCGTGGTGCTTCCCGCTATTACAGTGATTTTTATCGAAAAGGGTTTGCCTTAGAGTGCGAAGCCATGAAAAAAGTACGCAATAAAATGGGGCTTCATAATGTAAAATTGATGATTCCTTTTTGCAGAACAGTCGAAGAAGGTGAAAAGGTCCTTAATGAAATGGTCAAAAATGGATTAATGCAAGGCATCAACGGACTAGAAGTATATGTCATGATTGAAATTCCAAGTAATGTATTAATGGCAGATGAATATGCAAAACTATTTGATGGATTTTCTATTGGTTCCAATGATTTAACACAACTCACATTAGGATTGGATCGCGACTCAGCATTAGTAAGTTATTTATTTGATGAAGAAAATCCAGCCATAAAATATTTAATTAAAGAAACGATTCGGGTTGCCAAACGTTTTGGAATAAAAGTAGGTTTATGTGGACAAGCACCTAGCGATATCCCACAATTTGCAAAGTTTTTAGTGAATGCAGGAATCGACAGTATTTCATTCAATCCCGACGCTTTGATAAAAGGAATTGAAAATATTTTGGAAGCAGAAAATAAAAAGAAAAATTCTCATGTAAGAAAACTCAATTATGGAAATAACATTCAAAAATAAAGTAGCTATTGTAACTGGCGGTTCATCAGGAATCGGTAAAGCTACTGCTCTTGCTTTCGCAAAAAAAGGAGCAAAAGTTGTTATAGTGGATTGGAAGGAAAATGATGAAACGATGAACCTTATTAAAGATTCAGGAGGAGAAGCCATTTTCATTAAATGCGATGTCTCAAAAACTGCTGATGTAAAAGTGATGGTAGAAAAAACGATAGCTGCTTTTGGAAGATTAGATTATGCGTTTAACAACGCTGGCATTGAAGGAATAGCTGCTTCTACACAAGATTGTACCGAGGAAAATTGGGATAAAACCATTGGTGTAAACCTAAAAGGAATTTGGCTTTGCATGAAATATGAAATCCCCGAAATACTGAAACAGGGAAAAGGCGTGATTGTCAATTGCTCATCTGTTGCGGGACTAGTTGGATTTCCTGGTTTACCGGCTTATGTAGCATCAAAACATGGTGTTGTAGGATTAACAAAAACAGCTGCTTTAGAATGTGCAAAACTCGGAATTCGGGTAAATGCAGTTTGTCCAGGAGTAATACAAACACCCATGATTGATAGACTTACCGGTAAAACAAAAGAAGCGGTGGAACAGTTTACCGGCTTGGAACCTGTAGGTCGTTTTGGTCAACCCGAAGAAATAGCTAACGCAGTAGTTTGGATGTGTTCCGATGAAGCCTCTTTTATAACAGGACATGCAATGGCTGTTGATGGTGGTTTTGTAGCACAATAACTTAAATTATAATAGTAATTCTAGCTTTATGTAGTGTTAATACAGTAAAAAAAATGATACGCCATGATTGAATTTCTAATGCCCAGTTTGGGCGCGGATATGGAAGATGCTACACTGATCGAATGGAAAAAAAGACCAGGAGATACCGTGAAGCGAGGGGATATTATTGCCGAAGTGGAAACACAGAAAGAACTGATTGAAATTGAAATATTTGAAGAAGGAACCATTGCCGAATTGCTCTTTAAAGAAGGTGATAAAATCCCCGTGGGAAGCGTAATGGCATTAATAAATCCTAGCGAAGTTGCATTGGAAACAAAAAAAGAAGAAAAAATTCCTGAACAAGAATCGATACCATTACAACCGATAGAAGAAAAAGAAACGGAACCAATTTACGTTCCAAAAGTGGAAGAAACACCTATCAAAGAATCT
This sequence comes from Flavobacterium cryoconiti, assembly GCF_048158645.1. Lineage (NCBI taxonomy): Bacteria > Pseudomonadati > Bacteroidota > Flavobacteriia > Flavobacteriales > Flavobacteriaceae > Flavobacterium > Flavobacterium cryoconiti. Next base: position 247,043 of record NZ_JBLNKW010000003.1, read on the forward strand.
CCCTTATACCAGAGAACTAATGACGATAATCCTATTGGCTTTCAAAAAACAACAGAAGCTGAACCCGATGTAGCCATTACCAAAGATGATGTGGATAATACGATTGAAAAAATTGAAGCTGATGATAATCGTCCTGACCTTTCGAAAATAACAGAAACTGACGCCGATGAAGCCATTACCAATGATGATGTGGATAATACGATTGAAAAAATTGAAAAAGAAAACACGGAGATACTACCTGATGAATCTGATAAACAGGGTAATACTGCTGAAGGAATCCGTACTGCAGTAGCTGCAGCAATGAGCAAATCTAAAAGAGAAATTCCACATTATTATTTGGAAAAAAAAATTAATCTTACAAATACATTAGCTTGGTTGCAAATAGCAAACGAGCATCGTGTGGTAAAAAACCAATTACTGCCAGTAGCATTAATGATAAAAGCAACGGCAAAATCGCTTCTTGAATTTCCGGATTTGAATGCAATTTGGGATAACGGTTTACAACTAAAGAAAGATATCAATATTGGTTTTGTCGTATCACTTCGCACTGGTGGTATAATTGTTCCTGCCATTCATCAGGTTGACAAGAAAAATGTGGATGAAATAATGGATGCATTAAATGAGATTATTCCAAGAGCAAGAGCCATGCGGTTACAAAGTTCGGAATGGAATGATTCCACTATAACAATAACGAATATTAGTGACGGAGGAGCCGATTCTATTTTCGGAATCATTCATCCACCACAGGTTGCAATTATTGGTTTTGGAAATATTCTGGAACAACCTCATGCCGAAAATGGTATGATTGGTATCTGTCCTTTCGTAAACGTTACATTGGCAGGAGATCATCGTGCTACGGATGGATTAATAGGCAGCCGATTTTTAATTACTTTAAACAAACATTTACAAAATCCTGAATTATTATAATCCCTGAAAATCTAAAAATATTATTTTTCAATTGCTAAAAACATTGCTCTTCATTCGGAATCCTCGGAATTGATATTCGATAAAAATAATAGAACAGCACTGCATATAGATACTTATGATTCACTACAATTGATCGTTGCATTTAATGAAAATCTAGATCAGATTATCGAAAAATCACTATCTTACCATCATTAATAACCTGTTTTTCAGATAAAAAAACAAAAATGAAAGTATTAGTTTATAGCATATTTGGTTTCGACAGACCTTTTTTGGAAAAAGCGGCCCATGGTAATCACGAGTTGGTTTTTACGGAACAGCCTTTGAATGAAAGCACCGTAAATCTTGCCAAAGGGTTTGATGCCGTTTCGCTTTTCACCTCTGATGAGGCTTCAGAAGTTATATTGAAAAAGCTATATACCTTCGGTGTAAAATACATTGCACTGCGCTCTGTAGGTTACGACCATGTAGATTTAGCAAGAGCCAAATCCCTGGCAATAAAAGTGGCAAACGTGCCGGAATATTCACCTTATGCCATTGCTGAACTTTCCGTTGCTCTGCTATTGGCTTTAAACAGAAAACTGGTTTTAGGTCAGACGTTAATGCAAAATGGTGATTATCGTCTGGATCATTTAGTAGGTTTTGATTTGCATGGAAAAACAATAGGCATCGTTGGTACTGGAAAAATAGGTGCTGCTTTTGCACGAATTATGCATGGTTTTGGCTGTAAAATTTTAGCTTTTGATATACAGGAAAATAAAGAGTTAATGAAAGAAATTCCTATTTCTTATGTCTCAATAGAGGATTTATGCGCCAATTCTGATGTGATTTCTGTTCATTACCTACTGAACGAAACGACTAATCATTTGTTTAACAAAACCACTTTTTCACAAATGAAAAAAGGAGTTATTTTTATCAATACGGCTCGTGGAGGCATTGTAAACTCAGAAGATTTATTAGAAGCTATTGAAAATAAAACAATAGCCGCAGCGGGTTTAGATGTTTATGAAAAGGAGAAACCGATATTTTTTCAGGATCACACTAATGCTCCCGTAAGTGATCCTTTATTTCTAAAACTCCGCTCCTATCCTAATGTGATAATTACCGGCCACCAAGGTTTTTTAACTAATGAAGCATTAGAAGGAATCGCCCATACCACTATTGCAAATTTGAATGCTTGGGCATATAATGGTATTTCTGAAAATGAAGTAAACTAAAGAGGCTTAGTGTTTTAAAACGAATACAAGCTATTGATTTTTATTGTTTAGTTGTTTTTTTTCTAATCATACTATGATTAATAGTATTAAAAATTCAAAAGATGAAAGGATCATTCAAACTCGGAAAAGTAGCCGGTATTGGAATATTTATTCACTGGACATTTTCATTACTTATTCTGTTCATCATTTTTATGAACTACAAATCAGGCCAAAATACCACACAAATAATTTGGTCTGTTGTATTTATCTTATGCATTTTTATTACTGTTTTACTGCATGAATTAGGACATGCGCTAGCCGCAAAAAACTATAATATAAAAACCAAAGACATCACACTTTTACCTATTGGAGGATTAGCACGATTAGAAAGAATTCCCGAAAAACCATTAGAAGAATTAATAGTTGCTTTTGCAGGACCATTAGTAAATATTGCCTTGGCATTTATAACGGCATTTTTTATTTCGATTCCTGAAAATACGGATAAATTAATGACAGAATTATCTAATGGCGTCAATGCCAATAATTTCTTTCTCAACTTCTTTTTAGTCAATTTTTGGTTGGCAATTTTCAATTTAATTCCAGCATTTCCTATGGATGGTGGTAGAGTTTTACGGGCGCTATTGTCCTTTAAACTTCCTCGAAATGTTGCAACCAGAATCGCGGCTCGTATTGGGCAATTTCTGGCATTAGCTTTTATTATTTTAGGTTTTTTCACCTCCCCTTTTTTGATTTTCATAGGCATATTTGTTATTATTGGCGCACAAATTGAAGCTGATTATACGGAATCAAAATTCATGCTGAAAGGTTTTAAAGTCCAAGATGTAGTCATGAAAGATTATCAGACAATTGATGCTAATGAAAAAGTAAAAAAAGCTGTTGAACTGCTTCTGGACAGCCAAAACAAGAATTTTTTAATTACTGAAAATAACATGCCCGTAGGAACACTGAATCGGGACCAAATAATAATGGCACTTTCTAAAAAAGGAGATGATGAATTTATATACAATGTCATGGATCGAAATTTAATTATTCTCGAAAACAATTCCCTTTTGGAAAACGTTTTTGAGTTAATCCAGCAAAATAAATCAACATTAATGCTCGTTATGGAAAACAATCAACTTACTGGAACTTTGGATATTGAAAATCTTTTGGAATTCATTCTGATTAATGAAGTTAAAATAAAAAAAGCCCATGATGGAAAGTAAAATTAGCCGTATTGCTCCTAAAAGTCTGGAGCTAGTTTATAGTGGCGAAGATTATTTTTCAAGATTGGAAACTATTATTCATAATTCTCAGATTGAACTTCACATTCAAATGTATCTTTTTGAAAACGATGCAACAGGAAAAAGAATTATTGAGGCAATAAAAGAAGCGGCTTTGCGTCAGGTTAAAATTTTCATTCTTTTAGATGGTTTAGGCTCTTTATCGTTTCCTTCAGATATAATAGATGAGCTTAGACAAAACGGAATAAATATTCGTTTTTTTGCCCCTTTATTTTCAGCATATACTTTTTATCTTGGTAGAAGATTGCATCAAAAAGTAATAGTTGCTGATGCAAAAATTGCACTAATAGGCGGAATAAATATTGCCGATAAATACTGTGGTACCCCAACTGAAGTTCCTTGGCTTGATTATGCCGTTCAATTAAATGGTACAATTGCCCAGCCCCTTCAGGAACTTTGCAGGAACATTTATTTTAAGAAAAAACGGGTAAGCAGTAGAAAAATAAAATCGGTTTTTCATGTTCAGGAAGATGCTTTGGTCCGTATCATTCAAAATGATTGGCTAAAAAGAAAAAATGAAATTTGTGATGGGTACATTAAATCCATTTGTCATGCAAAAAAAGAAATAATCATTGTGGGAAGTTATTTTCTTCCCGGAATTAGAATCATTAAAGCATTAAATAAAGCGTCCAAAAACAATGTAAAAATTAAATTAATTTTATCGGGTATTTCAGATCTTCCCATGACACGGCGGGCAACTTGTTTTCTTTATAACAAACTGCTGCATTATAATATCGAATTATACGAATGGAACCAATCTGTTTTACATGGAAAATCAGCTGTAATAGATGGCTATTGGACTACTATAGGCTCCTTTAATTTGAATAATTTAAGTTCATATGGAAGTGTAGAAATGAATGTTGAAATAAATTCTACTGTATTTTCTAAAATGTATCAATCCCACCTCAAGCAAATCATTGCCGAATGTGAACCTATAACCCTTGAATCGTTAGAAATAAAAACTCATTTCTTTTCTAAATTTATTAACCTGTTCTCCTATTTTATTACCCGACTAATCGAAATACTGATTACTTACACCCCTTATAAACGTTTCTATACTTAACCTGATAAATAGGAATTTAAAAGCGATTAATTCGTTCTTACAAGACTAAAAAATTATACAGATTAATACTAACAATACAATATTTTTTGTAACTTTATACATGTAAAACACTAAAAACTAACATTTTAAATATTTCACAAACGCTTGTTTAGAATTTTAAAAAATGGAACCACATCGAATAAAAACCAAAAAAAAAGAGGAATGGATCCAAAAGGATTTCGAAAGTAAAATTCCGAAATTGGATCGAAAAACACTATTTCTTCCCAGTCAGGATGAATTGTTCTTTTAGTTCATTTCCCAAAGAAACTTGTTAGTTTAGACTAGCGACGGAACCGTGAGTCACTGTTCTGTAATTGAATGCTCTTTCAAGCACCAGGTTTAAAAGATTCTCCGCAGAGCTCCGAACTTTCAAACCGGTATTCTTAATTGGGGTTAGGGACATAAAAGTCCCTACTCCATTAACGATTTAATCTTATGGATTTTATTCAATACAAAGAGACCTTTACACACGATGCCCAGAAAAAAGGCTATTTAGAACAGAATATCAAACGCTGTCTGGATTATGCTAAAGTTTTATTTGCGCATGATGTTCCTGTAATTTATAATCTAACCCATTTATCCCTTTTGGTTGGATACAAAAAAGAATTTCTAAAAAAAGCAGCTCTTTATCCCAAACGTTATTATCGGGATTTTGATATTTTTAAAAAAAATGGCAGCAAACGACTTATTTCTGAGCCGCTTCCCAGTTTGAAAGAAATCCAAATCTGGATTCTCAGAAATATCCTTTATAAAGTGCCTATTAGCCCTTTTGCGAAAGCATATAAACCTAATATAAGCATCCTTGAAAACCTTAAATTTCATAAAAACCAACCCAAAGTTTTCACGCTGGATCTAGAACATTTCTTTCCTTCCATTACAATCGAAAAAGTTGAAAAAGAGTTTCTTGAATTGGGATATTCCAAAATGGTCTCAAAATTACTTTCAAAACTATGTATCCGTGATGGAAGCTTACCACAAGGTGCACCAACAAGTCCCTATCTTTCGAATTTAATTTTCAAAAAAGCCGATGCCGTGATTTCTGATTATTGCAAACAACACAAAATAAGATACACCCGTTATGCAGACGATTTGAGTTTTTCAGGAGATTTTGATGAAAATAAGTTACTTCACAAAGTAACTGAAACCATTGGGAAATTAAATCTTCATATCAATAAAAACAAAACCAAACTGATGACGCCCAATACACGCCAAACTGTTACTGGCATTGTGGTCAATGAAAAACCACAGGTAGTATTTCATAAACGCAATGAATTAAGGCAAGCCATGTATTATATTAAGAAATTTGGTTTCGAGGAGCACCGTGAATACAAAGAAATTGACCAAAAGAATTATCTGGAACATCTGTTAGGGAAAATAAATTTTGTACTGCAAATAAATCCAAAAGATGCAGAATTTATAGGTTACAAAACCATACTGATTGCCTTAAAAAAGAAGCAAGATTTGAAAACGATGGAAGATGAATTGATTCCAATTTAAAAAAACATTTTTTATAAAAAGCTCCAAATTGGAGCTTTTTTAATTATATAACCAACTGAAATAAAACATTTTATTTAATTCCAGTATTAAATAATTAATTAAATTTGATATGCAAAATTTCTAAAATTTATAATCCGCTGTAGTCCGGATTTAGATATTTCTGAATTCCAGAAAACAATTGGTTACAGTCAAATTTCAAACTTCTAAAAATCTTCATAAATATATTAAAATTAAAGTCCATGAAAAAAATAACAGCAATTATCGTAACCCTATTTTTCTCTACTTTTCTATTGGCACAAACAACATGGAAAGCAGATCCGATGCATTCAAAACTAACTTTTAGCACCGTCCATCATGGCATTTCTGATATTGCCGGATTATTCAAAATATTTGAGATAACCGCTACAAGCAACAAAGCTGATTTTAGTGATGCCATATTTGAGCTTTCAACTGAAGTAGCCTCCATCAATACCGAAGTGGAAATGCGAGACAATCATTTGCGAAGTGCTGAATTCTTTGAAGTAGAAAAATATCCGAAAATGATTTTTAAAAGTATCTCCATAAAAAAAATCGGAAAAGAAAAAGGCAAATACAAGTTAATGGGTAACCTCACACTACACGGAATTACCAAACCGGTGACTATTAATATGTGGTATCGAGGAACGATAGTAAATCCGCAATCAAAAGCAATTACAGCCGGTTTTCAGTTTAGCGGCATTCTAAAACGATCCGATTTTGATATTGGTCCAAAATTTCCTGCGCCAATGATTAGTAATGAAGTAAAAATTAAAGCTGATAGTGAATTCATCAAACAACAGGTTCCTGCTAATGGACTGTAAAATCGTTGCCAATGAAACCCGCAAAATAATTATGACTGAAGAACAAAATTCTTCTGTTGATTAGTTCTAAAAAGAGTACCTTTTTTAGAGCTAATTCATTCATAATAAACATCAAGTTCTGATTTTAACAACTAAAAATTGATTAAATTTGATAGTAGAAATAATCCATTGGTAGGATGTTTTTTTGCACTTCTGGATATTTAGATTAAAGTAAAATCTAATCAAAAGATATGGAAAACATAAAAAAAATAGTAATCGCAGTTGACAATGACCCCACATCAGAGAAAATTGCTTTGAGTGGTTTTCAACTTGGTCTTCAACTAAAAGCTAAAATTGCATTATTAAGCGTTGTCGACTTGACTATGCTTATAACTGAAGGCGCAGTCACTCCTAAGGAATTTGCTGACATTACCATAAACGACTACAAAAAAAATCAACAAATGCTTGTTGATACCGTATTTAAGGAACATAAAATCTGGACTTTTGTAGAAGAAGGAATTCCATACGAAGTAATTTTAAATGTGGCCAAAGAATGGGATGCTGATATAATTGTTTTAGGGACACATGGCAGAACTGGATTTTCACACTTAATAATGGGCAGTGTCGCTGAAAAAGTAATTCGACATTCAGAAATACCAGTATTTATCATACCTACCAAGCCATGATAGAAAAACTTCTTCCTAACAAAACACGCGGAAGAAACAATCCGAAGATCAATTATAAAACGATTAGTTACCCATTTGATAATCAAATAATTATAAAAACAATCTAGGATGGCATTTATAGACTATTATAAAATCCTTGAAGTGGATAAAAAAGCAACGGAAGCCGATATTAAAAAGGCATATCGCAAAATGGCCCGAAAATACCATCCCGACTTAAATCCGAACGATAAGGAAGCAGAAAGAAAGTTTAAGGAAATCAATGAAGCCAACGAAGTATTGAGCCACACTGAAAATCGTAAAAAATATGATGAATACGGTGAAAACTGGCAGCATGCAGAGCAATATGAAAAAGCAAAACAGCAAGGTCAATATTCAAGAGGTGGACAGCAAGATGGTTATGGAGGGTTTAGCGGTGGCAGCGGTGGTGATTTTTCTGATTTTTTTGAATCTATGTTTGGTGGTCGTGCATCAGGAGGTGGCGGTCGCCGTCGTAGTGCCCAATTTAAAGGACAAGATTTCAGTACTGAATTGCATCTGGACCTAAAAGACGTTTACACCACCCACAAGCGAACCTTAACTATCAATGGCAAAAACATTCGAATCACTATTCCTGCCGGAGTCGAGAATGGACAACAAATAAAAATCAGCGGACTTGGAGGAGAAGGCTCCGATGGTGGACCAAAAGGGGATTTGTATATCACTTTCACTGTTGAAAACCACACTAATTTTAAGCTGGATAAACACAATTTATATTCCACAGTGGATTTAGATTTATATACTGCCGTATTAGGTGGCGAAATCACCGCAAATACATTTGACGGAAAAGTAAAACTTACGGTAAAACCCGGAACCCAAAACGGAACTAAAGTAAAACTGAAAGGAAAAGGGTTCCCTATTTATAAAAAAGAAGGCGAATTTGGTGATTTATACATTACATATCAAATACAAATCCCCACAAACCTTACCGAAAAAGAAAAAGAATTATTTATGGAACTTGCTAAGTTAAGAACGATATGAATATAGAAAACCTCATCCCCTTACCTACATTAAGTACCCATTACAAAGTGGAAATTGCTTTCTTTAATAATCTCATTGAGATGGGTTTACTAGAAATAAAAACAATAGAAGAAACACAATACATTCACCCTGATGCCATTTTTGAAATAGAGAAAATGATTCGGATGCATCAGGAATTAGCCGTTAATACGGAAGGAATTGATGTAGTATTTAATCTTTTACAAAAAATAGAAGATTTACAAAATGAACTGACTTCCGTTAAAAACAGATTGCGATTGTACGAAAGTTAATTTATAAATAGAAAATAGCATAAACACATCCAAAATTATCTTTCTATTTTGGACAATAAATAAATTCCGTTTTGGTTCCAACTATGTTTTACATTTTTTTCAAAATAAAAAACGCCTCTTAACGTCTTATTTTATTGGATAATTTTCTATTCTATTTCTAAAACGCAATTAGTAAGATTATTCAAACATTAAATTACTTTTACTTGTAACAAAAATCCATAAAGTCATACTAATTTTAAAATCAAATTTTATTTTAATATGGCAAATCTTACAGAGTATTGGTGGGTATTAGTTTTAGTTTTATTTATCGTGTTTTACAAATTCGTTTTACGTGTTTTTTTCGGAATGGTAATAGTCCCGGAAGATAAAATTGGTTTAGTTACCAAAAAATTCGTTCTCTTTGGAGCCGAAAAATCATTACCTGATGGAAGAATAATTGCTACCAAAGGTGAAGCCGGTTTTCAGGCTAAAACACTTGCACCAGGATTATATTGGGCAATGTGGCCTTGGCAATATTCAGTAAACATGACCTCTTTTACCATTATACCTGAAGGAAATATTGGTTTACTATTGAGTAAAGATGGCGCAGAAATACCTACAGGTAGAATTTTGGCACAAAAAGTAAATTCTGATAATTTTCAAGATGCTACTTTATTTCTAAATAATGGCGGACAAAAAGGACGTCAATCTGCCTTTATCACTACAGGATCTTATCGTATCAATACTTTCCTATTTGAAGTAGTGATGACCCCACAAATCGTAATTTTTGAAAACATGGTTGGAATCGTTACAGCAATGGATGGAGAACCTATCCCGATAGGTCAAATTGCAGGTAAATTTGTAGAAAACCACAATAACTTTCAAGATTTTGACCAGTTTCTAAAAAATGGCGGGAATAGAGGATTACAACCTCAAGTTATTTTGGCTGGTTCCTATTATATCAATACATGGGCGGTACAAATTGAGCAAAACCCAATGACAGATGTACCTATTGGTTATGTTGGCGTAGTAATTTCCTATATTGGAGAAGACGGAAAAGATGTTACCGGAGATACTTTTAAACATGGAAATATAGTTTCAAAAGGGCAACGTGGAGTTTGGATGGAGCCTTTTGGTCCGGGAAAATATGCTTTGAACAAATACACTACAAAACTGGAACCAGTTCCAACAACCAATTTAGTTTTGAATTGGGCCGATGCCAGAAGCGAATCCCATAATTTAGACAAAAATCTATCTACTATTACGGTACGTTCTAAAGATGGATTCCCTTTTAATCTGGATGTTTCACAAATCATACATGTTCCTGCTAATGAAGCTCCAAAAGTTATTGCTCGTTTTGGGAGCATGAACAATCTTGTTTCTCAGGTTTTAGAACCTACGATTGGAAACTATTTTAGAAACTCAGCACAAGACAGTGATGTGATTTCGTTTCTTTCCACCAGAAAAGAACGCCAAGAATCAGCTAAAAATCATATTAAAACGGTTTTAGATGAATACAATGTAAATGCTGTAGATACCTTAATAGGAGATATTGTTCCGCCAGAATCACTAATGAAAACGTTAACCGATAGAAAAATTGCCGAAGAAGAGCAAAAAACCTATCAAACCCAAAGAATGGCACAAGAACAACGTCAAGGTGTAGAAAAAGAAACTGCCATTGCAGATATGCAAAAGGAAATTGTAAAAGCATCACAAAGTGTTGAAATTGCGCAACGTACAGCTGATGCTACAGTTAAAAAAGCCGAAGGGGATGCAACCAGTTTAAAGCTCAATGTAAATGCGGAAGCAGAAGCTACAAAAATGCGCGCCAATGCCGAAGCTGAAGCTACAAAAGCAAGAGCCGGAGCACAAGCCGAAGCAACGAAACTTACCGCAAGTGCTGAAGCCGAAAGAATTTCTAAAACTGGTCTTGCCGAAGCTGAAAAAATTATGGCAATTGGTAAATCAACTGCCGAAGCCTATCAATTACAAGTTTCAGCAATGGGTGGTGATAATTTTACAAAATATAAAATCACAGAGGAAATTGGTAAAGGAAAAATCAAAGTGATTCCAGATGTTCTAATTTCAGGAAATACAGGTTCCGATGGAGGTATCAGTGGCCTTCTAGGAATGAAATTAATGGAAATGATGGATACTAAAAACGGAAAAGACGAATCGAGTACAAAATAATTTTCAATTTAAATTAGTATCAAAAAATCCGCTTTTCAGCGGATTTTTTTTTGTCTTTTTCATAACTTATTAATGTTCCGTATATTTTCTCTAAAAAACCATAAAAAAACAAACGAACAACACCTAACACCACTGTAAATCAGCAAAATAATTGTATATTTGGGTAGCCATTTTCTGTTAAAAATTAATTCATTCGCTTATGGATAGTTTTTCTAAAATAATCGAAATATTCAAAGGTTTTCTACTTGAAATTGGCGAACTCTCTTATTTTGCAGGACGTTTTTTTAAAGAAGTTTTTAAACGTCCTTCTGAATTCAAAGAATTTCTACGTCAATGCTTTAATATGGGAAATCGTTCTCTATTGCTTGTTGCCGTTACAGGATTCATCATTGGTTTAGTATTCACTTTACAATCAAGACCTACTTTACAGGAATTTGGTGCCGTTTCCTGGATGCCCTCCATGGTAAGTATTTCGATAATAAGAGAAATTGGACCTATTATAACTGCCTTGATTTGTGCAGGACGTATCGGTTCTGGTATTGGTGCCGAATTAGGTTCGATGAGAGTTACGGAACAAATTGATGCTATGGAAGTTTCAGGGACAAATCCCTTTAAATATTTAGTGGTTACCCGCATTCTCGCAACTACTTTTATGCTTCCCGTGTTAGTTTTTTTTGGTGATTTTATTGCCATTTTCGGTTCCTATCTGGTGGAAAACATAAAAGGAAATGTTTCTTTTTTATTGTATTACAATCAGGTTTTTGATGCATTGGAATTTGGGGATCTAATACCCGCAACAATTAAAACTTTCTTTTTTGGGTTTGCCATAGGATTAGTAGGCTGTTTTAAGGGATATAATTGTAAAAAAGGAACTGCAGGTGTGGGTTTAGCAGCAAACTCTGCGGTAGTTTTCACCTCAATGCTGCTTTTTATTATTGACTTTATTGCTGTTTTTATTACCAATATTTTTTATGATTTATAACTTATTATGAGTGCATCTATACCATATACAGAACCTATTATAGAAATCAAAGACTTACGAAAAAGCTATGGTGACAATCATGTTTTGGATGGTTTTCATATGGTTTTGAATAGAGGGGAAAATCTGGTTATCATGGGAAAATCTGGTTCAGGAAAATCAGTAATGATAAAATGCCTGATTGGATTAGAAGAACCTGACAGTGGCTCTATTGTAATTATGGGCAAAAATATTGCTGAACTAGACCATGAAGAATTAGACGAACTCCGAACTGAAGTTGGATTTCTTTTTCAGGGAAGTGCTTTGTATGATTCGATGACCGTCAGGGAAAATCTGGAATTCCCATTGCGTCGTCACAAGAAAAAATTTGGAAAAATAAAAGATACAACTCCACTAGTGATGGAAGCGCTAGGAAATGTAGGCTTGGCACACACAATAAATCTAATGCCCGAAGAACTTTCGGGTGGAATGAAACGCAGGATTGCTTTAGCAAGAACTTTAATTCTACAACCAAGTATTATTCTTTATGACGAACCAACTACTGGATTAGATCCCATAACGGCAAAAGAAATTTTGTTGTTAATGATGTCTATCCAACAAAAATACAATACTTCGGCAATCATAATTACACACGATGTAGATTGTGCCAGAGTGATTTCGAACAGAATGATTTTATTAGTCGATGGTATCAATTATGCCGAAGGTACTTTTGAGGAACTATCAACCTCAACTGACCCTAAAATACAAGCTTTCTTTAAATAAAAATAAAATGGAAAAAACGACATCACAAAAAATACGTCTTGGAATTTTTGTAATAATCGGGTTATTGATTTTCATTCTAGCCGTTTATTTCATTGGCGACAAGCAAAAAATGTTTGGAAAAACCAACCATTTAGAGGCTATTTTTAATAATGTAAATGGCTTACAATTAGGAAACAATGTGCGCTATTCCGGAATAAATGTGGGAACTGTACGTGCCATAGAAATGATTAATGATTCTACCATTAAAGTGGATATGCTTATTGACAAAACCATTTTCCATAATATAAGAAAAAATGCTATTGCCACCATAGGTTCTGATGGTTTAGTAGGGAGTATGATCATAAATATTATCCCAGGAAAAGGAACGGCAGTCTCCGTAGAACCAGGAGATGAGATACATTCCTTAAGTCGTATTCGTACGGATGATATGCTCAATACCCTTGGTGTGACTAATAAGAATGCGGCACTTCTAACAACTGATTTACTTAAAATTACGAAGGAAATAACGCAAGGAAAAGGAACTGTCGGTTTATTGATTAAAGATTCCATTTTAGCCAAAGATTTGAAAGAGACCATGCATTATTTGAAAATCACAGGAAAAACAACCTCCGAATCTGTAACAAAATTAAACGAACTCATTTCTTCTTTAGATAATAAAAATAATGTGATTGGTGTTTTGAAAGATACGGCTGTCGCCAATAATATAAAAACAATTGTCAGAAACTTAGATGAATCAAGCAATAAAATAGACAAAGTAATAACCAATCTTAATTCGACAATTGTAAATATCAAAGAAGGAAAAGGGGCCATTAACTACCTTTCTAATGACCCAAATTTAGTTCGAAAAATAGATTCGACAATGAAAAACATAAATGAAGCCAGTTTTCGGTTAAATGAAAATATGGAAGCTTTGAAACACAATTTTTTATTTCGGGGTTATTTTAAAAAACAGGAAAAAGCAAAATTGAAAGAGCAGAAAAAATAGGAGATTAAATCTGTACCGGAAAAATAAATTACAAAAAATCAACTCATGGTTACTATAGAAAAACTTGGTATTATACTAAGCCCAACTGAAAGAACTTTTGAAAGTACAGGAGTTTTAAATCCTGGTATTTATCAAGATGGAAACACAGTACATATTTTATACAGAGCGGTACAGAAAGGAAATTTATCTACCATTGGATATGCCAAAACAGAAGGCCCTATAAAAATAGTTGAAAGAGCAGAAAAACCTATCATTACACAGGACTTTGATTACGAAAAACAAGGAGTGGAAGATCCTAGAATTGTAAAAATTGAAGATACCTATTATATAACCTATACCGCTTATGACGGTATCAATGCTATGGGAGCACTTACTACTTCAAAAGATTTGATTCATTTTGAAAAACAGGGAATAATTACTCCTCCAGTTAACTATCAGGAATATGAAAGTCATGTGAATTTTTGCAATGCAAGTAAGCTAAACCCGAAATACCATGAATATTATAATCTTTTTTCACAAATAGGACTGAAAAGTGATGAAACTCGCTTGCTACGCGATAAAGATGTGGTACTGTTTCCAAGAAAAATAAACGGGCAATTTGTCCTTTTGCATAGAATATGGCCGGGTATCCAAATTGTAAAATTTGACAGCTGGAAAGATTTAACTTTATCTTTTTGGGAAAATTATCTACAGAACTTAACAGATCATATTCTTTTAGATCCAAAAGATGCTTATGAAATGAGTTACATTGGAGCTGGAGTGCCACCAATAGAAACTCCTGATGGATGGTTGCTAATTTATCATGGAGTACACGAAACAACAACTGGCAAAATCTATCATGCTAAGGCTGCTTTATTGCATCTGGAAAAGCCTGAAATGGAAATATCCAGACTCCCCTATCCGCTCTTCTCTCCTACCAAACAATGGGAAATAGAGGGAGAAGACAACGATGTCGTATTCCCAACCGGTCATGCATTGTTTGGGAATGACCTTTACATATACTATGGTGCGGCTGATAAACATATTGCTGTTGCTAAAATGAATATCAACGAATTGCTACTTGAATTAAGAAAGCAACCTTAAAAAAAGCGCCATGAAATTTGAAAAAGTAATAAAAATGCTAATTGTAAGTTCTTATTCTCCCAGAGAATGCGGGATAGCGACTTTTTCTAATGACATTGTAAATGCAGTGGAAATTGTTTTTGGGGAAACACTTCCTGTCGAGGTTTGTGCATTGCAAAATAGTGACCAAAACTTCTCCTATAATGCTGAAGTAAGCTATATTTTGCCTGTTGATTCGCTAGATCACTATAGGCTGGTTGCTGAGAAAATAAACGAACGAAATGATATTGGCTTGGTTTGTATTCAACATGAATTTGGCCTTTTTAGAGGCGATTATGGCGATTATATTCTCTCTTTTATATTAGCGCTAAACAAACCAATTATCACCGTTTTTCATACTGTACTCCCAAATCCAGATGAAAAAAGAAAAAAAATTGTTCATGCCATTGCTGATTTATCCGATAGAATTATTGTGCTTACCAAAAATTCAGAAGCTATTTTGATTAGAGATTACGAATTGCCTAAAATGAAAACAATCGTAATTCCTCATGGTAATCATACTGTACTATGGGAGCAAAAAGAGGAATTAAAAAACAAATATGATTTCTCCGATAAAATAGTAATGTCCACATTTGGTTTAATCAATAAAAACAAAGGCATCGAAACCGTATTAAGCGCTTTACCGGAAATTGTCAAGAAACACCCTGAAGTCATTTATTTAGTGATTGGCAAAACGCATCCTGAAATAATTTGTTGCGAAGGGGAGAAATATCGGGATAGCCTTATTGACATTGTGCATGAACTCCGTTTGGAAAACAATGTTATTTTTATCAATGAATATCTTCAATTGTGGCAATTACTGGAATATTTAACGATATCAGATATCTATTTATTTTCTTCCAAAGACCCAAATCAAGCTGTCAGTGGTACTTTTGCTTATGCGATGAGCTGTGGTTGTGCCGTTATTTCTACTCCAATACCGCACGCAGTAGAATCTCTCGTAAATGGTAACGGAATGCTATTGAATGAATTTGATAACCCGGAAGAATTCAAAAAAGCAATTTTGTATCTCATCGAAAACAAAGAGCAGCGGATCGCCATGGGCAAAAACGCTTTTTCATTGGCGCATGCCACAACATGGGAAAATATTGCTATTCAATACCGCTTATTATTTGACCAATTGACGAATCGGGAAGACGACTTGAAGTTTAATTTTCCGCCAATAAAACTAGACCATATTGAGAAACTCACCACTAATTTTGGAATTCTTCAATTTTCAAAATTTAGCCAGCCAGATCCTGAATCCGGTTATACGTTAGATGATAATGCCAGAGCGTTAATCAATATGGTAGTATATAACAAAGCTTTCCCAGACAAACATGTTTTGAAACTTGCAAATATCTATTTAAATTTTATAGAAGGCATTCAACGAAACAATGGCTGGTTCGATAATTACAAAGACTTTGACCATCAATTAACGAAACAAAATGGAGAAGTAAATCTTGAAGATGCAAACGGGAGAGCCTTATGGAGCTTGGGAACCGTAATCGCAAATAAAGAATCGGTACCTGCAGAAATGATTTTACGGGCAGAAAAATGTTGGGATAAAGCAATCAAAAGAATTGACGATATCAAATCCCCAAGAGCCATTGCCTATGCTCTGAAAGGACTATACCATTATTATTCAGCTTATAAAGAAGAGTCTGTAAGACAGAATATAGAAAAGTTTGCCGATGAACTTTTGCATCACTATCACATCAATTCAGCAGAAAATTGGTGTTGGTATGAAGATTATATGACTTATGCCAACAACGTTTTGCCTGAGGCTATGATGTACAGTTATTTAGTTACAAAAAATCCTAAGTATAAAAAAATTGCGGTAATTACATTTGATTTTCTCCTTTCTCATTATTTTATGAAAGGGCAGTTAAAAGTAATCTCAAACAGAGGCTGGTTCAAGAAAGAAAATGAAAGAATTTTCTATGGAGAGCAGCCTATTGAAGTAGCCACTACAATTATTGCATTGGATTTATTTTATGAAGTAACCAAAAACAAAAAGTACAAAGACCAATTAAAACTGGCTTTTATCTGGTTTTTAGGAAATAACCATCTGAAACAAATCATGTATAATCCTGAAAATGGTGCTTCCTATGATGGATTGGAAGACAAACACATCAACATCAATCAAGGTGCCGAATCTACCTTATGCTATTTTAAAGCGAGATTAATTATGGAAAAATATACTGAGAATTAACCAATTTTTAAATTACAATTTGGGCGTGCCCCTACGTAAAAACTTCGGGTCGTGCTGTACGTTCCCGCTTTTTTCTAGAGGTAAAAAGCCTCTAGAAAAAGAGCTCCTCTACCATCACTCACGCAAAAAAAAAACGGTCAACTATACCATTAGCCTTAAAATAAACAAATTCAGCACGTATCTAATTTGTTTATTTATGCGAATCAAGGGTTGGAATGTGCCGTTAGGCACTAAATATAGGTAGAAAACATGAATTGGAACGAATTTAGCGTGCCGTAGGTACGCAACATTTATCGTTTTGTTGCGTACCTACGGCACGCTAACGAATTTTAAACCTAATTACTACCTATATTTAGTGCCTAACGGCACAAAAAAAAAGACTTTCAACCTTGATTCGCATTATTTATAAGTGCTCTTTAAATACTTTTCAATGCTTCAATAAGTAAATCAATATCTTTTTTTGAGTTATAATGACTTAGAGAAATGCGCAAACTTGGTTTTTTCAAATCTTCATTAGAAAGCATTTCGGCTAATACATGCGAGGGTTTTATGCTTCCGCTTTGACAGGCACTTCCGCGTGAAACTGCAATTCCTTTCATGTCTAAATGAAATAAAATCATAGCGGTTTTATCTTCAGAAAAAGGCAATAAAACATTCAATATATTATAAAATCCATCAACGCTTCCATTGATTACAAAAGCTGGAAATTCAATTTCGAGTTGGGTAATCAAATAGTTTTTCAATTCAGATATATACTTTCTTTCTGCTTCTAAATTAGAATAGGAAAGCTCCAGTGCTTTTGCCATTCCCGCAATTTGGTGCAAAGCTTCCGTTCCTGCCCGTAATCCTTTTTCCTGTTCGCCACCAAAAAATAAAGGTTGTAAACCGGAGTTTTTTCGAATAAAAGCAAACCCAACCCCTTTAGGACCGTGAAATTTATGGGCGCTTGCCACAATAAAATTAATGGGTAACGCTTGCAAATCAATCGCTGTTTTTCCAACGGACTGCACGGTATCAGAATGAAACAGCGCACTATTTTCTTGACAAATAACACCGATTCTATCCAAGTCTAAAACAGTTCCTGTTTCGTTATTCACATGCATCAGGCTTACCAACGTTTTCTTTTCCTGAGAAAGCAGTTCTACTAAATCAGTGATATCAATTTCGCCATTTGGCTTGACAGCCACATAATCAACCTGAATACCGTATTCGCTTTGCAAAACTAAAATAGTATATAAAACGGCATGATGCTCTATTTTACTGGTAATGATTCGCTCTACTTTCAAATCTTTAACGGCAGAACGAAGTATCCAATTATTGGCTTCGGTACCACAGGAAGTGAAGATTATTTCTTGCGCAGTACCATTCAAATGTTTTGCAATTGATTTTCTGGAAAGCTCCAAAATACTTTTGGCATTACGTCCAAAACTATGCGTTGACGATGGATTTCCATAATCTTCCGCCATAACTTTGGTCATTTCTTGAATAACTTCAGGACGAATTGCTGTTGTAGAAGCGTTATCGAGATATACTTTTTTCATTTTTTGGAATTATAAAATTATTTTGAAGCTTCCATTTCTGATGGTGCTTCTTTCAATTTTCTGGAAAAGATTAGTTTCTCATTAAAAACTACTATTGAAACCAAAATCAGAAAATAAGAAAACAATTGAAGGCTAGTTACCTGTTCATGGTAATAAAATATGGCTAATAAAAATCCAATAATTGGATTAATATAGATCATAATTCCAACTGCTGACGAATTAATTACTTTCAATGCATACAAATTTAAAAACAAAGGAATAATCGTAAAACAAACTACGATTACTAACAAACAGCTGTAAAACAATGATTCTGTAGGCAAGGTTCCACTATAATTTGGATAAAAAGGCAAGAGAATTAGGGCTGTAAAAACCAATTGAATAGTCAAAACAAGGAATTTATCCAATTCACTATTCTTTCGTTGGCTCACTAAATACATCGCATAAGTCGCTGCTGTGATAAGGCTGTAGAAAATATCTTCAAAATGATTGAAAGACAATAAAACACAACTGAAAGCACTTATCATTACTGCAAACCATTGCCATTTACTCAGTTTTTCTTTCAATATAAAGAACGCGAATATCGTGGTTAAAATGGGACATATCAAATAGGCTAACGAAGCCGCTTTTACACTGATATGATTCATTACATAAATAAAAACAAACCAGTTTGAGGATAAAAACACACCACCTCCAAGTGTCAATACAACAACACTTCGTCGCTGTTTAGGAGCCATACTTTTAAAATGATTCCAATCCTTTTTTAAAACTTTTTTTCGAAAAGAAAGATTAATCAACAGCATGGTAACAACACTAAAAAAAACACGGTAAAATAAAATGTCCAAAGAAGGATAATCATGCAATGGTTTTAATGCTAAACTAAAAAAACCCCAGACAAAAAAGGCAGAAAAAGCGGCTAAATAGTATTTGTTGAGTCTCATATCCAGTATTAAATTGCCGCAAAGATAATGATTTCTATTTGCTTTGAATTAACGCTTTCTTGTCAAATCAAGAAAGCATTGACAGTTTTTTTAAATCATTATTTAAAATCTAAAAGCCTAAAATGCTGTTAAATTCAATGATTTTGAATAGGAATGTATTTGGAACAAATTAAAAATTCTATTTTTGTTTCAAATACTATAAATATGAAAAGAGTTGCAAACCTATTGGTTTTAGCGTTGCTGTTAAACAGCTGTGATGATGGAAATTTGACTTTGGAAACTATTGATTTCTCAACTGCTGCAACACAAAAATGCACTACCAATAATAATATCATCTATAAACTCAAAGAAAAGGAATCATTACTTCTTGACATCCCAGAAAGTACGTTCTTAAACGAACCCAGTTTGGTTGACACTCCTGTCATTATAGATATCAATACGACTAACAGAGTCGTTTATCGTTTTTATAACGGAACGGTTGCATCGTCTACCATTTGTGAATCTATACCACCAGCAACACCAATTGTAACAGACCAATGGACAGCTACTGCTGGAAAAATCCAAATATTTACTACTGCTGTAAAAACTACAAATGCAACTGATAACAGCACCAAAATAACAGGTTACAATCATAATATTGTTTTCAAAAATATTACTTTTGCAAAAAGTAGTGGTACCCAAGTATATGAAACATTTCCATTTGGAGACTATGTCACTTCGGCAACTTCATTGCCATTTGGGTTTGATAAAACATTAGAACAATGCCCAACATCAAAACAAATTTACGATAATAACAGTAGCGAAGCTCTCACATTAGACATCGATCCTACTTTGATTGTTAATAGTGCTACTCCTCTAAATACTCCTAGAACCGGACTAATAAGCGCAACAGTTAATAAGCTTACGTATCGATTATTTTCAGGTTTATTAACCTCTAGTTATTTTTGTACAACTACAGTTCCTACAACTCCTGCGATAAGTGAAGAGTGGATTGCCGTGGCTGGAGTTTCAAATGTAAGTGGAATTATTGAAGTAACTACAACGTCTTTTGCAAACGGTTTTAAACACACTATTGTGCTTAAAAATGTTACAATGAAGAAAGGAAATAATGATTTCAAATTAGGTGACAACTACATTTATGGCGAACTTTTAACTGCAAATTAAACACAACTAAAAGTCTAAAATCAAGCCTATTTTACCCTAAAAAGCGTCGATTCTTAAGGATATTTTCAAATGAAAATGACTTAGAATCGACGCTTTTTTTGTGTTGTATAAAAACTAAAATGAGAATTATTTAGTGCTTTGTTTGATAAAAACTTCAGTAGCACCCTGACCGTATTTTTGATAATTACCTTCTTGAAAAGCAATATTGTCATACCGACCTAATAAAAAATCAAGCTCTGCTTTTAAGATTCCTTCACCAACACCATGTATAAAAACAATCTTAGGAATGCGATTTCGAATGGCAAATTCTATGTGTCTTTTTGCTGTTTCGGTTTGCAAGGTCAGAATATCATAATTGGACATTCCACGTTTATTAGGAACTAATTTTTCGATATGCAAATCGAACTCGGGAGCTGAAATTTCGTGTTTATCTTTGCGTTCTTTGACAAAACTTCGTGGTTTCGGGATCTCTTTCTCTTTTGAAATTTCATCTACATTAATTCTTCTAATAGAATCCATTAAATTACTGGAATCGTTTATTTTAAGCAATTCATTGACTAAAAATGTCATCACAAAACCATCCTCTGTTTCTATCGTCACTTGCTTGTCTTTTACAGATAGCACGACTCCGTTCATAGCTTCATCAAGCACTGAAACTTTATCTCCTTTATTAAACATTTTCGTCTTCTTTATCTTGATTTTTACTCGGTGTCTTAGCGCTCAATTGCATCATTCCAAACATAAAAACAACAATTGCAACAACCATTACATAAACATTTTTCTCTGCTTTCACTTGCTCATATAAAGCTATAATGATCGCAATAATCATTATGGGAATTAAAAACTTTTTCATCTCTTTAAATATCAGTTTCCAAAAGTAATGAATTTAAAATTGCTCTATTTATTATCTCAACCGTTTCGTATTTTTTTTGTAAAATTGTAAAAAGAAAAACCATTGGATTTAGAAAAATATATGTTCCCCTGTTTAAGCAAAACACTCTTCGGAGTGGAGTGTTTGGGATGCGGTTTTCAGAGAGGACTTCTACTTCTTTTACAAGGTGATTTTATAGCCGCTTTCAAGATGTATCCCGCCATTTTTACGACCTTATTATTTTTAGGAATTGTTAGTTTACATTTCATTGACAAACGAAATAATTATCAAAAATACATTATTGGAATAGGAATCCTAAATGGGATATTTATGATTATCGGATATTTTTACAAACACTATTAAGCGATGATTTTGCATTTCTAAATTTAGAGAATAAGACATTAGAAATAAAAAAAGGCTTTAATTATTAAAATACGCAACTTAATAATTAAACGTTTTAAATTGGCTATAAGCCCTAAAAGTTGTTATTTTGAGTGCAAGAATGAGTCAGACTCATTTACTTCAATTTGAATTTTTATTATTTATTAAAAAACAAACATAGTTTCAGATACTATGATTTCATCATCCATGAAAAAAATTCATTTACAAAAAACAGTTTCCATTTTAATTTTTATTTTAGGTATCGTTTATCTCTATTTTACCTGGATGCGATTTAAAGACAATCGAGCTGACAACGTATTACAAATTGCAAAATCCATTGAAGTATCCTTACCAAAAAAGGATATAAATAAACTTGAAGTAAAGTTATCTGATATTAACAAACCGCAATACCAAGATTTAAAAAACACTTTAAAGGAAGTGATCAAAATTAATCCTAAAGCAAGTTTTGCGTATTTATATACCCAAAAAAATGGGAAAATATATTTCATCGTCGATTCAGAACCTGAAACTTCAAAAAATTACTCTCCTCCTGGACAAGAATACACTGAAGCAGATGAACCAACCTACCAAGCTTTTAATGATGGAAAGGATATTATTACTGAACCTTCTAGCGACAGATGGGGAACTTGGGTTAGTGCTTATATACCCATAAAAGATAAAATTACCGGTAAAACTATTGCTGTATATGGAATGGATTTTGACGCAAAATCATGGGATAATGATTTATTAATTGAAGTAATTGAATCTAGCTTACTGGTTTTATTGTTCCTAATTACGTCGCATTTTTTATTTAAAATAATAGCCAAAAATAAGATACTCAATTTCGACATAATCAATCGAAAAACAGAAGAAGAGAAATTACATAATGCTTTAATAGTCCTTAACAAAAAAAACGACGAGCTGGATCAATTTGCTTATTATAGTTTCACATGATTTAAAAGCACCACTAAGAGCTATTTACAGCCTTTCAGAATGGATTATTGAGGATTTAGATATCGTTTCTGATGAAACAAATTCAAATTTTAAATTACTACAAGGAAGAATTCAAAGGATGGAAAACTTAATTAATGGCATTTTAGAGTATTCCCGTATTGGAACCGTTAATATCGAAGTTGAAAAGGTAGATTTACATCAAATGCTGGAAGAAATAGTTGAATCTATAGTACCAAAGGATAGATTCGAAGTTATTATTGGGAACAATTTCCCCATCATTTATACTGAAAAAATATTAATGCACCAGGTTTTTAGTAACTTGATAAGCAATGCGGTAAAATATAACGACAAACCTATTGGAAAAATAGAATGTACTTATCTTTCATTACCTAATTTTCATCAATTTACCATAAAAGACAATGGTCCCGGAATACCCGAAAAATACCAAGAAAAAGTATTTGGTGTTTTTCAAACTATTTTAGCCCGAGATGTCAAAGAAAGTACTGGAATTGGGTTGTCGATTGTCAAAAAAATCATCGAAGGAAAATCAGGAAAGATTCATATCGAATCTGACGGAATTTATGGTACCCGTTTTATTTTTACTATCCCTAAAAACCCAAAAACGACAGTATCATAAAATTTACTCTTTTGCACGAGACAAATGAATAATTCAAGAACCTTATAATTGTTATATTTTTCGGGAATATACCTAAAAATGTTACCAATCAAGAAAAATATTGTATTCTCATTCAATATGCCAATTTCTTTGTGTTAATGTTGCCACTGTTTCTAAAAATCGCCTTACTTTTATGCCTTTAAATTAATAATTCAATCCTATAATCGTGACAAAAGATCTGATTATCAAAAATATTAGCGCTTTAAAAAGCCATTTTTCCATCAACTACGGAATCAAGACAAAAACGGAAGCCTTTACTGAAAAATTATTCTATACACTATTTGATGCCAATGCGCCACTGGATGAAAGTATCGCTGAACTTGAATTACAATTCAAAGAAATTTCAGCAATTGCTTGTAAAAAACCACATGCGTTATGCGATTCTATTTGGGACAAATATCTGGAAAGTTTACCCTCTGTTCTTGAAAAACTGAATCAGGATGCTGCTTACATTTTAGAAAATGACCCAGCATCAAACAGTATCGAAGAAGTCTATTTAGCATATCCAGGATTCTATGCCATTGCGATCTATAGATTAAGCCATGAATTGTATTTATTAGACTTATTGCTTTTCTCCAGATTAATGAGCGAATATGCGCATCGCATCACGGGTACAGACATTCACGCAGGTGCAACTATTGCATCGCCTTTCTTTATAGATCATGCCACCGGAATTGTAATTGGGGAGACTACTGTGATTGAAAAACACGTGAAGATTTACCAAGGAGTAACTTTAGGAGCATTAAGCGTGAGCAAAGACATGAAAAATGCAAAAAGACATCCTACCGTGGAGAAAAATGTTTGCATTTATGCCAATGCAACTATTCTTGGCGGAGAAACTGTCATTGGTAAAAACAGTATTATTGGAGGGAATGCTTGGGTTACCAAATCTATTCCTGAAAAATCTATTGTACTCAACACCACAACTACAGAAGTAAAAATAAAAGAAATAAATTAGCATGAAGCCACAAAAATTATTAGACCTGATTGGAAATACCCCTTTGGTGGAGACCGTTAATTTGGTTAAAAATAAAAACGTAAAACTTTTATTAAAACTCGAAGGAAACAATCCTGGAGGCAGCGTAAAAGATAGAGCGGCTTACAATATGATTAAATCTGCACTGGAAAGAGGGGATATCAAAAAAGGAGACAAACTCATTGAAGCCACCAGTGGAAATACCGGAATTGCTTTGGCAATGATTGCCCAATTATTTAATATCGAAATTGAATTGATTCTTCCGGAAGATTCTACCAAAGAACGCACCCAAACAATGCGTGCTTATGGCGCCACCGTGATTTTAACACCTGCAGATACTGGAATCATTGGCTCCAGAGATTATGCTGATAAAAAAGTTGCCGAAGGCGGTTACATCATGCTGAATCAGTTTGCAAATGATGACAACTGGAAAGCACATTATAAAACGACTGGTCCGGAAATATGGAATGATACCGAGGGAACTGTAACGCATTTCGTTTCCGCTATGGGAACTACAGGAACGATTATAGGAACTTCTACTTATTTGAAAGAGAAAAACCCAACAATCCAAATCGTAGGCGCACAACCAAGTGATGGCTCCCAAATTCCAGGAATCAGGAAATGGCCTCAAGAATATTTACCTAAAATTTTCGATGCCTCAAAAGTAGATACGATTATTGAAGTCACCGAAGAAGAAGCCCGAGATATGACCAAACGTTTAGCTCTGGAAGAGGGTGTTTTTGCAGGAATGAGCAGCGGTGGTTCCGTTGCGGCAGCCTTAAAAATAGCCAATACTATAGAATCGGGAATTATTGTTGCCATTATCTGTGACCGCGGCGATCGTTATTTATCTTCGGATTTGTTTGACTAAATTAAAATACCTTTATAAAACCTGCCTTCCTTTTCAGTATCTTTCCGATACAAAAAGGGAGGCAGGTTCGCTTTTAAGAAAAAGTATTTTTTTTATTTTTAATCCGATGAAACTCATCTTCTGAATTAAAATTTTACAATCTGGTACCAAATGAAAAGTACAACATTAATTTACTGTATTCTATTTTTAGCACTATTTATGGGAGGAAAAGCACAGGCTCAAGACTGGCCAAATTTAAATAAATACCAAAATGAAAATGCAAATCTTAAACCCGCAGTAGCAGGTCAAAAAAGAATTGTATTTATGGGTGATTCCATAACCGAATTTTGGTCAATTATAAATGCAGAATACTTTGCCGGAAAACCATATGTAAATCGCGGAATTAGCGGACAAACAACACCTCAGATGCTAATTCGTTTCAGAGCCGATGTTATAGCTTTAAAACCAACCGCAGTGGTGATTTTAGCAGGAATAAATGACATTGCAGGAAACACAGGTCCGTCTACACTGGATATGATTGCAAATAATATTTTCTCAATGGCCGAATTAGCAAAAGTAAACCAGATTAAAGTAATTCTTTGTTCTGTTTTACCTGCTTTTGATTTTCCTTGGAGACCCAATCAAAATCCTGCTGAAAAAATAGTAGCATTGAATGAAATGATAAAAACATATGCAATAGCCAATGACATTGTGTTTGTTGATTATTATCCAGCTATGGCGGATGAACGAAAAGGATTACCCACCTCCTACTCTAATGACGGCGTACACCCTAATAAAGTAGGCTATGAAGTCATGGCTCCTATACTCGAAAAAGCAATAACCAACGTTTCTAAAAAAATAAAATCACTTTAAAAATACAAAAAATGAACTATCGCAGACTGGGTAAAACAGATTTTGAAATCTCCGAAATATCTCTTGGCACTTGGCAAGTAGGCGGAAAATGGGGCTCTCCCTTTAATGATAAAACCGCAGATCAGTTAATCAATACCGCTATCGATAATGGTGTAAATTTTATTGATACTGCTGATGTTTATGAAAATGGATTGAGTGAAACTGCCGTAGGTCGAGTGGTTCGTTCCCGTTCTGAACGAATTTATGTCGCTACCAAATGTGGACGACACATCAATCCACATGTCAATGAAGGCTATCAACCTAAAGTGTTACAAAAATTCGTAGAAGACAGCCTGAAAAGAACCGGTTTAGAAACATTGGATTTAATCCAATTGCATTGTCCTCCAACAGAAGTATTTTACCGTCCGGAAATTTTTGAAATGTTTGATCGTTTAAAAGAGCAAGGAAAAATTTTAAATCTTGGTGTCAGTGTTGAAAAAGTGGAAGAAG
The DNA here is from genome assembly GCF_048158645.1 of Flavobacterium cryoconiti. Classification (NCBI taxonomy): domain Bacteria; kingdom Pseudomonadati; phylum Bacteroidota; class Flavobacteriia; order Flavobacteriales; family Flavobacteriaceae; genus Flavobacterium; species Flavobacterium cryoconiti. Next base: position 273,801 of record NZ_JBLNKW010000003.1, read on the forward strand.
GCCTAAAAGCCATTGAATTCCCAAATGTGACAACGGTTCAGATTATTTTTAACCTTTTCCGTCAGCGCCCATCCGAACTATTTTTCAAAGAAGCACTAAAACGTGATGTTGGTATCATTGGAAGAGTTCCACTCGCAAGCGGACTTCTGACTGGGAAGTTTAATACTCAAACTACTTTTGACATACAAGATCACCGTAATTTTAATCGAAATGGGGACGCTTTTGACAAAGGGGAAACATTTTCGGGTATTAATTACGAACTCGGTTTAAAAGCCGTCGAAGAATTGAAAGCTTTGTTTCCAAATGCAACAAATCTGGCTCCTATTGCTTTGCAATGGATTTTAAGTTTTGATGAAGTAAGTTGTATTATCCCAGGTGCATCAAACGAAAGTCATGTGTTGTCTAATTTATCCGTTTATGATTTACCAAAATTGACTTATGAAAAAATTACCGCCATGAATGAAATTTATGAGCGTTATATCAAACCCGAAGTACACCAGCTTTGGTAATCCATTTTATTAAAAATAAACAAGGCTCGATTTAATTTTAATCAAGCCTTTTTTATATAAATCTTTATTTTTTATACTAGAGTAGCCGTAGTAGAAATTGCTGCATTCAATAATTTAGAAATAGGGCAGTTTTTCTCTGCTTTTGTAACTAGTTGTTGAAAAACTTCATCTGTTATAGCTTTTACTTCTGCATTTACAGTTAAGTGAGAAGTTATTATAGTTCCTTCTACCAATTCAATATCACATTTCGTTTCGATACTTTCAATTTCAAAACCTCCCTCAGTAATATAGGCCGAAAGTTGCATCGTAAAACAACCGGAATGCGCCGCCGCAACCAATTCTTCTGGATTAGTCCCTACGCCTTCTTCGAAACGAGATTTAAATGAATACTGTGTATCCTTTAATGTTGTACTTTGTGTGGTTAATTTCCCGGCTCCTTCTTTCAGTGAACCATTCCAGACTGCAGTTGCATTTCTTTTCATATTTGTAGTTTTTAGTTTACCCAAATTTAGTTCTTTATCAAAAAAATGATTTCAGATATTGCTTTTTTTAACGAAAATTTAAAGAGCAATCGGAATCAATTAATATTCGCAAATAAAATTGAAAATTCAGCACTTTTGTTTACTCCTTCGCTTTCTGCCAAGAGTTTTCCTTGGTATTTTTCAACAATTTTTTTACACAAATACAATCCTATTCCGGTTGAAGGTTCGTTAGCCGTTCCTAATCTGCTTCTATTGGTAAATTTTTTAAAAAGTTCTTCTTTATATTTTGAATCAAAACCTATTCCCGAATCAGAAACAACAAAAGCCAATTGATCTTCATTCAAATGAGCACCAACCTTTATTTCGCTTTCAGGAAGGGAAAATTTTATAGAATTATCAATTAAATTAACTAAAACCTGAATCAATAAATCTTCATCTATTTTCACTAAAGCTTCCTCAACATCAATTGTAGTGATTAATTTGATTTTTTTATTTATCAGTTTTTGTGCGACTTGTTCATTTACATGAGATAAAACACCTGCAATTTGAACATTTTTAGCATCCATCACTTTTTTTGAAATTTCATCTTCCTCTTTAATCAATTTTATAACCGTTTCAATAAAAACAAATTGTTGATCCATCGATTGACTAATCAAATCCGCATATTCAGGAATGGAATCTGATGGATATTCTTCTATTATAAGTTTAGCCAATGACTGGGAGTTCCCTGCAAAACTTCTTAAATCATGCGAAAGTAAATACACTAAATCCTGCTTATCATTGATGTATTTTTCGTTTTCTGCAATTGATTCCTGTATATTTGCCATTAACAAACCCGCTTCATCTTTAAAGGTTATTGGCAACTCAGATACCATTCTGGTGTTTTTGTAAGCATCCAATGCTTTTGAAGCTAACTCAATGGGTCTTATTAATTTTTTCAAAACCCACAATGTAATCCCAGTTGCCAACAAAGTCATGATTAATGTAAAAACAAAAATTGAATGAGGTGAAGCCGACTGTTTCACATATAAAATAAAAAACAGCAATCCAATCAATGGTATATGAATCCCTATGAATGTAACAAAAAGGAATTTGTATGCATAACTATTTTTAAGAAAACTAATTTTTGATAATTTACGATACAATTCCATAAAATAATGTATTTGTTAGTCATGTAAAGATATATGTTAAAAATGACAGTATAAAATTCGTACAATTAATTTTGCATTAATAATGGAAATTTTAATTTATATAGACCCTTAGCTTTGAAATTACTGCTATTTGACAACTATTTTTCGGAATGGTTTTATCAACTAAAATCCTTAATTTTGAGGACTCCAAGATGCTACTCAATAAAAACCCACAAATACTAACACATAAAAGAGTTTTTTTAGATTGCTTTTTTAATACCTATAAATAAATACTTCCTCAATGTTTAATAAAGCAAATTTTAAAGAATGGTTTGACCGATACAAATATGCAGAATTAGCAGCCACGAGTTCCGCATTGCTTAGTTCTCAATTCAGCAGAATCCTTAGCGGTTTGACTACGGCTTATTTGATTACGTTTGCGGAGTATTTGGCATTTTATGGAATTATAATTGCACGGTCTTATAAAAAACTGGCTAAAAAGAATCAAGAACTGGGTCAAAAAACCACTTTAAAAGAAACGCTTTTATTGGTAAAAAATTTAGTGTTGGAATTTGGTTATCCTGCTATTTTGGATTTCTTCTTTATTCGTCCGTTTTGTATGTATTGGATGCCAATACTCACCGGGAATTATTTTCTAGGAATTATACTTGGGAAAATCACTGCCGATTTATGTTTCTACTTGCCTACAATAATTAACTACGAATTAATTAAGCAAAAACAATAATTGTATTTCAGTCAAGGATTTAAACTTGGTTGCTTTTGTGAATTGTTTTACGTCTAAATTTAAAAAATACGACAATGGTTATTACAATCATAAATACAATAAAAATGGAGTGTCGGAGTAGTTCCACTTCTTTTAGTAGGTATTCCAGACTGCTATGAAATAACATCCCAACGGCGATATAGACTATTATAAAAATAATGGTCCCAATACTGTTGACAATAAAAAAGGTTTGCCATTTCACCCGAAACATTCCTGCAAAAATAGGACTAAAAAACCGCACTTTAGGAATAAAACTTAAGAGTAATATAGTTCGAACATGATGCTCTTTTAGCCCTTTTAAGTATTTCTCCTGCAGCTTTTCACTGACGCTATTTTTAAAACGATTAATCAATTTATTCCCGGAATAGGCAAGCCAATAAAAAATAGTATCAATAATGGTAACACCCAGAAATGCTGATAAACCTGCAAAATAGGGATTAATCAAATGATTTTGAGCAACATAACCAATGGATAACAAGGTTACTTCTTCAGGAATGGGAGTTAATTGGTCCAAGAAAAGAAACCAAATAAAAATTCCTAAATAACTTATAGGACTCTGTGAAATGATATCGCTGAACATAACATCATTTTTAGTTACTCAAATTTACTAAATAATACGCTTTTAATCAATTAGTTAAAACCAAATTACACATCTAACATAATATAGATTTAAAAAAAAACATTTAGGATTTGCAATCCATTGTATACAATAAAATTATAATTCCCCTGCCTCTGATTACTTCATTTAATTTTTATTTTTTAGATGTATTCAGTGAACTTTGTTTGCAGTGAAAAACACGCAATTGAAAAAACTTTTGAACACTTGCTGGTAAATAGCGACCAGCAGAAGCTCTTTACCGGCGTGGTATTGCTGCTTGCGGAATTGCAGGTTTGTAGCGGAAAGCGGGAATTGGCTCAAATAAAAAACACTTGAAATTAAAAATATTTCCCAATTTGAATTTATAAAACCATTCAAACGCTTATTTTTGCGCTATGGCAAAGAAAAATACAGACAAAGTTGTCTTTCATCAAATAAAAGTCCTTGATGCTGGTGCAAAAGGCGTTTCGGTAGCAAAAGCTCCGGATGGTAAAGTAGTTTTTATCCCGAATGTGGTTCCGGGTGATGTGGTTGATGTGCAAACTTTCAAAAAGCGCAAGGCTTATTACGAAGGAAAAGCAGTTCATTTTCATGAATATTCTGAGCATCGTGTAGAACCTATTTGCGAGCACTTTGGTGTTTGCGGCGGTTGTAAATGGCAGAATATGAAATACAGCCAACAGTTGTATTACAAACAAAATGAAGTAAAAAATCACTTGCAACGCATCGGAAAAATAGAACTTCCGGAATTTGAACCGATACTTGGTTCAGAAAAACAGTTTTTTTACAGAAACAAAATGGAATTTTCGTTTTCCAACAGCCGTTGGTTAACTGAAAAAGAAATTGACAGTACCGAAGATTTAGGAAACAGAAACGCACTTGGTTTCCACATTCCGAAAATGTGGGACAAAATCTTGGACATCAACAAATGTCATTTGCAGGAAGATCCATCGAATGCGATTAGAAATGAAGTGAGAGCTTTTGCTAACGAGCATGGTTTGACTTTCTTTAATCCAAGAGCACACGAAGGATTGCTTAGAACTTTGATGTTGCGTACAGCTTCGACTGGCGAAATCATGGTTTTGATTCAGTTTTTTGAAAATGACAAAGCCAACAGAGAATTGCTTCTCGACCACCTTTACGAGAAATTTCCACAAATTACTTCGCTGCAATACGTGGTAAACAACAAAGCCAACGATACTTTATACGATACTGATATTAAATTATACAAAGGAAGAGATTACATCTTGGAAGAAATGGAAGGATTGAAATTTAGCATTAATGCGAAATCTTTTTACCAAACCAATTCTGACCAAGCATACGAATTGTATAAAATAACTCGCGATTTTGCTGGCCTTACTGGTAATGAAATCGTTTATGATTTATATACAGGTACGGGAACTATTGCTCAGTTTGTTTCGAAAAAAGCAAAAAAAGTAATAGGTGTGGAAAGTGTTCCTGAAGCAATTAAAGACGCAAAATTGAATGCTGAGCGCAATGAAATTACTAATTGCGAGTTCTTTGTAGGAGATATGAAAGTCGTTTTTAACGATAGTTTCATTGCTCAACACGGTCATCCTGATGTGATTATCACTGATCCACCAAGAGACGGAATGCACAAAGACGTGATTGAACAAATCATGAAAATTGCTCCTGAAAAAGTAGTTTATGTAAGTTGTAATTCGGCTACACAAGCGCGTGATTTAGCTTTGATGGATGAGAAATACAAAGTAACTCGTGTGCGCCCCGTAGATATGTTTCCACAAACGCATCATGTTGAAAATGTTGTACTTTTGGAAAGACGATAATTAATTTTTGATTGCAGATTTTAATAAACTGCAATCAAAAATCTTCATTAAAAAAATATGAAAAAAATAATTTTATTGGTATTCGCTATAGCACTATCCTTCTCCAGTTGTGAGAAAGATGATATTTGCGATGCAAATACTCCTACAACACCCAGACTTGTAATCACCTTTTATGATTACGACAATCCTTCCGTTTTAAAAACCGTGACGAAGTTGAAAGTTGTGGGCGCAGGAATGACTGATGGAATTATTTTTAATGCCACTGCTACAGATGATTCTAAATACCTGACCAGCGGAAGTACGATTTCGATTCCATTGAAAACAAACGAAGACACGACCAGTTATAGCTTTACCTTAAATTATGGAAATGCTAATACTGTATTCGTTAATGAAGATAATATCAAATTTGATTATACAAGAAAAGAAGTCTTTGTATCTAGAGCATGCGGTTTTAAGACCCTTTTTACTTTAAACACCTCAAATCCTTATACACATACTGACGCTACGGTTCCAGATACAAAATGGATAAAATACATCTCGGTTGAAAAAAGTAATATAGAAAACGAAAATGAAACACACATTAAAATATTTTTTTAGTTTTTGCCTCATGTTCTCTATATTTTTGGCTCAAGCCCAAGAGACTAATGCAACTCAAAAAACAAAAATAGACGGAGTTATTCCTGAAGCTCCAAAACCTATAGTTAAAAAAAACGCCTCCGAAATAAAGAACGATACCATTGTAAAAACAGATCGTTATGGTTTTCGTGTAGGTGTCGATTTATACAAATTGACTCGTGCTCTTTATGATAAAAATTATAAAGGCATAGAATTAGTAGGCGATTATCGTTTGACAAAAAGATATTTCATAGCAGCCGAAGTTGGAAACGAAAATAAAACAACCGATGACGACCGATTGAATACCACAGCAAAAGGGACCTATCTAAAAGTAGGTTTTGATTACAATGGTTATGAAAACTGGCTGAATATGGAAAATATCATTTCGATAGGGATGCGATATGGTGTGAGTAGTTTTAGCCAACAATTGAATACTTATAAAATCTACAATGCCAATCCATATTTTGGTGAAGTACTGGCAATTACATCCGGGGCTAAATACAATGGATTAACTGCAAGCTGGATTGAAGTCGTAGCAGGGGTAAAAGCCAAAGTTTTTGATAATGTGTTTGTGGGTTTCAGCCTTCGCTTGAACGCATTGGTTTCAAATAAAAAACCAGATAATTTTGACAACCTATACATTCCTGGTTTTAACAAAACTTATAATGGAACTTTTGGGGTAGGATTGAATTACACTGTTACCTACTTCATCCCTTTTTACAAGAAAAAGACAGCTACAATCGTTACTAAAAAAGTAGAGAAGAAATAAATTCCGACATTTAGAATAAAAAATATCGCAAAGAAAACATTGGTTTTCTTTGCGATATTTTTTTATTTTGAGTAATGAATAAACATATACTGCAAGACTTTTTAAAACTATCCGATAATCCGAAGTCCTTTTATGAAAATCCATTTCATAAATAATTTCTCACCGTCTTTAGTTTTCACGGCTTGAAATTTAGGTGATAAAAGTGTTCCAATAGCAAACGCAGTTAAAGGAACAAAAAAACCGGTTAAAGCAGTGTAATGTGCTACTATATATCTAAATAATGTAAATAATATGGCAAAACAACCTAACTGGTATATAAATGCACGTACTTGTAATTTGGTCATTTTTTTGTTTAAAGTTTAAGGTTTAAAAAAGTTTAAAATCAAAACTATCTGATTCCTTTTTAACTAATATCTGAAATCTGATCGTTGTTTTCTGATATCTGAAATTTGGTTCTCTTACTACCTTCGTACATTTCGTATTTTACCAATCGTGCTTCTAAACCAGCATTGAAAAGTTTGATTTTTCTCGAAGGTTTTAGTCCAACATATTTCAAAGCTTCCAGATTAGCCGTAATTAACCAAGCATTTGTCCCTGGGTAATTTTTCTTTAACGTATCGCCAATACTTTTGTAGAATTCTTCCATGTGAATATCCAATCGCTCATCATATGGCGGATTAAAAACCATGTGTAATTTCCCCTCTGAAGTTTTTTCGGTATCAAAAAAGTTCTGTTCCTCGATAGTAATGTACTCATCAAGATTAGCGTTTTTGATATTATCTTTGGCTTTTTGAACCGCACTTGGTGCTTTATCATACCCTTTTATAGTGTAATGAAACTCTCGAACGCGTTTCAATAAACTGTCTGAAATATTATCAAATAAATCATTATCCCAATCGTTCCATTTTTCGAAAGCAAATTCTTTACGGTTAATGTTTGCCGGAATATTACAGGCAATCATCGCCGCTTCAGCTAAGAATGTTCCAGAACCACACATAGGATCCAAAAAATCTCCTTGACCGTCCCAACCTGAAAGCAATAAAATTCCTGCTGCCAACACCTCGTTTATAGGCGCAATATTAGTAGCGGTTCTATATCCACGTTGATTTAATGCATTCCCAGAAGTATCCAGTGCCACTGAAACTTGGTCTTTATCGATGTGAATATTGATTCTTAAATCAGGATGTACTTTATCAATACTTGGTCGCTGACCAGTTCTTTCTCTGAACTGATCAACAATTGCATCTTTACATTTTTGGGAAACAAATTCCGAGTGATTAAAATATTCCGAATGCACTGTTGTATCAATCACAAAAGTCTGATTGGCATTCAGCAATTTAGACCAATTCATACTCGAAATGCCTTTGTATAAAGCCTGTTCATTATTTGCCTTGAAAAAATAAATAGGTTTCAAGATTTTCAAAGCGGTACGCAACGCTAAATTTGCTTTGTACATAAACCCTTTATCTCCTTTAAAACTCACCATTCTTACCCCTTGCTCCACGTTTTGTGCACCAAGCATTTGCAATTCTTTCGCTAATATTTCTTCAAAACCAAAAAAGGTTTTGGCAATCATTTTATAATTATTTTCCATTGTAAAATCAAGTATTCGGTGCAAAAATACACTAAATTTGCATCAATCGAATTAATTGAAAAAGAATAAATGTCTGCAGCACAAAAACCACCAACTGAAAATCAACTGAAATCAACTGAAAACTGGTACACGTCTTGGTTTGACACTCCGTATTATCACATTCTTTATAAAGAACGAAATTACAGAGAAGCCCAGGTTTTTATGGATAATATTACCCATTACCTTAATCTTCCTGAAAAGGCAAAAGTACTGGATTTAGCTTGTGGCAAAGGCCGTCATTCTATTTATTTAAACCAATTGGGATTTGATGTCCTTGGTGCTGATTTATCTGAAAACAGCATTGCTGAAGCTTCTAAAAATACTAATGAAACGTTGCATTTCAAAGTTCACGATATGCGTGAACCTTTTGAAGAAAAATTTGATGCCATTTTCAACTTATTTACCAGTTTTGGCTATTTCGAGAATGACGAAGACAATTTAACCACATTAAAAGCCATCAAAGAAAGCCTTTCGGAATATGGTTTTGCTGTGATTGACTTCATGAATGTTGCTCAAGTCCTAGAAACATTAGTTCCAGAAGAAACAAAAACAGTCGAAGGAATTGATTTTCATATCAAACGCTATCTTAAAGACGGTCATATTTACAAAGAAATTGACTTTGAAGACAAAGGTCAAAAATTTCATTTTACCGAAAAAGTAAAAGCCTTAACCCTTAAAGATTTTGAAGAATTAATGGAAGAAGCCGGAATATACTTATTGGATATTTTTGGTGATTACAAATTGAAAAAATTCCACAAAACAGACAGTGAACGACTAATCATGATTTTCAAATAGGTCAATCGATTAACCGTTTAACTAATTAAACGATTCAACAAAAAATATGAATTATCTCTTACCTTTACTTTCCGTACTTATAGGATATATCATCGCATTGGTTTTAAAACCAAAAAACAAAACCAACTTAAAGCTTCTATTGGCATTTAGCGGTTCCTTTTTACTTTCCTTAACGGTGATGCATTTATTGCCAGAAGTCTATGAAAGCGCTAATCCAAAAATTGGAATTTTCATCATGATAGGAATCTTATTCCAAATCATATTGGAATTTTTCTCCAAAGGTGCTGAACACGGTCATGTTCACGGACATGAAATAATGACCCAAATCCCGTGGTTGCTATTCATCAGTCTTTGTATCCACGCCTTTCTGGAAGGATTTCCCGTAAGCCACCATCATGATTTAGCGGTGGGAATTGCCATTCATCATTTGCCAATTGCCATAATTTTGACTACTTTTTTTATCAATGCAAGTCTGGATAAAAAAGCGATACTTTTCTTTATGGCAACTTTTGCAATTATGACACCACTCGGAACCATTTTAGCTGATTACATGCCCATTTTAAACGTATATTATACTGAAATCACAGCCATTGTAATAGGAATCTTATTTCATATTTCATCCACCATTATTTTTGAAACCAGCGAAGGACACAAGTTCAATATCGCCAAAGTTTCAATGATTATTTTTGGAATTGCCTTGGCCTATTTTATATAATTTTATAATTTGGGCGTGACCCGCTGAAAAATCGGTTCGAGCTATTAGCTGCAATCCCTCACGCAAAAAAATAACTGTATGGATAACTCGCGAGTTGTCCCTCCAAAAACAACATGAATATGACTTTCACAAAAACTACCGAACAATCCTCAAAATACGAACATTTAGAAAAAATGTCGGTTCAAGAATTGCTTTCTAATATCAATCAGGAAGACAAAACTGTACCGCTTGCCGTAGAAAAAGCCTTGCCGAAAATAGAAAATTTAGTGACAGAAATCGTTGCCAAAATGAAATTAGGCGGACGATTATTCTACATTGGCGCAGGAACTTCAGGGCGATTGGGAATTCTTGATGCTTCAGAATGTCCACCAACATTTGGCGTTCCTTTTGATTTAGTAATCGGGATTATTGCTGGTGGTGACACCGCAATCCGTAGAGCCGTAGAAAATGCCGAAGACAACGCAACACAAGCTTGGGTTGATTTGAAAGCTTTCGATGTAAATGTAAATGATGTCGTAGTAGGAATAGCCGCTTCAGGAACAACACCTTACGTTATCGGAGGACTACAAGCTTGTAACGAAAATAATATCACTACAGGAAGTATTTCTTGCAATGCTGGAAGTCCGCTTTCGCAAACTGCAAAATTCCCCATCGAAGTAGTTGTAGGACCTGAATTTGTAACCGGAAGCTCTAGAATGAAAGCTGGAACGGCGCAAAAACTAGTACTCAATATGATTACAACAGCCACCATGATTCAACTGGGAAAAGTGAAAGGAAACAAAATGGTCGATATGCAATTGAGCAATAGCAAACTTGTAGATCGTGGCGTGAAAATGATTATGGGAGAAATTCCCGTTTCCTATGAAGAAGGTGCCGAATTATTGAATAAATATGGTAGTGTGAGAAAAGCAGTGGATTTCTATCAATCTAAATAATGGTATTCATTTTTTATTTTGCTCTATCATTAATTCCTGTTTTATGGATATTTACTATCTATTTTTTAAGAAAATGGAAGCCTATCAAGATTTTTTGCATTGCAAATATTCTTTTAGTAGCAGTATATTTCTTTTTGATTTTTCACTCTACTTTTCACTTTTTTAAAACGGATCCCTATGGATTAAAAAACATTTTTTTATTCCTATATTCAATAATTATTCAAACAATATCAGGTTTTATTTTTTCTCTATATTATAAGTTTAAATTACAAAAAAATGGCAACTAACAAAGAACTATTATCCAAAGGAATCAAATATTTAGCAGGTGCTTTGCCATTGCTTTTTATAGGTCCTGCAGTGATTTATAATGCCTTTATGAATCAACAAAATGTATGGCATTATTTAGTTTTAGCAATAGGAATTATCGCTTGTCTTGCCGCCATGTTTCTAATGTATTTGGGATTAAAAACAATTATGAAAAGCTTATTTAACGACTAATGGAAAACCTAATTCACGTTCAAAAAACATTTGAAAAAATCGTTTACACCGATAAAAAAGTAAACAACCGAGAATTTGAAGATTGCATTTTTAAAAACTGCGATTTATCAAATAGTGACTTCTCTTATAGTAGCTTCATGGATTGCGAATTTATCGATTGTAATCTGGCGATGACCAAATTATCAGGAACAAGCTTAAAAGGAATACAATTTAAAAACTGCAAATTACTGGGTATTCAATTTGAGGAATGCGACGATTTCTTGTTTAATGTCAATTTTCAAGAATGCGTTTTGGATTATTCATCATTTGCGAATAAGAAAATGCCAAAGACAAAATTCAATTCTTGTTCGTTGAGAGAAGTAAGTTTTGTTGGAACCAATCTTACGAGTTCCTTTTTTGACAACAGCAATTTGGATGGTGCTATTTTTAACAATACCCAATTAGCCGGGGCCGATTTTTCAAAAGCAACTAATTTTAAAATTGATCCCGAATTCAATCCCATGAAAAAAGCCAAATTTTCCACACAAGGAATCATTGGACTTTTGGACAAATACGATATTAAAATTATGTAATTATGGAAATAAGTGCTGCCTATCTTGAAAGTGTGAAAAAACAGTTTTTGTATTATAAAACGCTCGGAGAAAAAGCTATGGAACAACTCGAACCGGAGCAACTTTTTGTCAGTGTAAATGAAGATACGAATAGCATTGCCACAATTGTAAAACATCTTTCCGGGAATATGCTTTCGCGATGGACGGATTTTTTTACTAGTGATGGAGAAAAAGAATGGCGCAACCGCGATGAGGAGTTTGAAAATGATTTGGAATCAAAAGAAGCTGTTTTAAATGCTTGGAATAAAGGTTGGCATTGTTTATTTGATGCTTTAAACGGATTACAAACTGAACAACTTTCACAAATAATATATATTAGAAATGAAGGTCATACGGTTGTGGAAGCCATCAACAGACAACTGGCACATTATCCATATCATGTTGGACAAATAGTTTTTTACGCTAAACAATTAAAAAATAGCGATTGGGAAAGTTTATCGATTCCTAAAAATAAATCCGATAGTTACAATGCTACTAAATTTGCACAAGAGAAAAGCATCAAGAATTTTACGGATGACGAATTAAAACGACTATCGAAATAATTAACACCAAATCGCATTACCCCAGATTGATTAGACTTAAAAAATCAAAACTAAACGCACTAAAGAAATGAAAAAAATAATACTTCTTCTCCCAATACTGTTACTAATGTCATGTTACAATGTAGAGCGCAATTGCAAGGATTTTAAAACCGGGAAATTCAAATTTGAACACGAAGTTAACGGCGTAAAAAAAACAACCGTTTTTGAGCGAAATGACAGTCTGGAAATTGAAACATTTGAAGGAAAAACAGACACTGCTTCGATTCGATGGGTGAATGATTGTGAGTATATTTTGCAGAAATTACATCCCAAAAACATGGCCGAAGAAAAGGCAATCGACATGAAAATTTTGACAACATCAAAAAATTCCTATACCTTTGAATTTGGAATGGTTGGTGTTGACACGAAACAAAAAGGGACTGTCACCAAAATTGCTGATTAATAATTTCAAATTAAAACTTACAAATCATAACTAAATAAAATGGAAGTATTTTTAAATCCCGATGCTTGGATTGCCTTATTAACATTGACTTTTTTGGAAATTGTATTAGGAATCGACAATATTATTTTCATCTCGATTGCTACTGGAAAATTGCCAGTTGAGCAACGCAAAAAAGCTACTAAAGTAGGAATGTTCCTTGCTATGTTTATGAGAATTGGGCTTTTATTTGGAATTAATTTATTGATTCAAATGAAAGAACCTTGGTTTCACATTGATTTGAGTTGGTTTTCTGCTGGAATTACAGGTCAAAGTATCATTCTGTTATTAGGAGGATTATTCTTGATTTATAAAAGTACGAATGAAATCAGAGAGAAAGTAGACGAAAAAGGACATGAAGAAAAAGAATTAAGCAAAGCGGCTACAAAATCATTTCAAAATGTGCTTTTGCAAATCATTATGATTGATTTAGTGTTCTCTTTTGATAGTATTCTTACCGCCGTAGGTATGACAAATGGTGTTGAAGGCGCTATTTATATTATGATTACTGCCGTGGTTATTTCGGTATTAATTATGATGCAGTTTGCTGTTCCTGTTGGAAATTTTGTCAACAAACACCCTTCTATTCAAATTCTGGGATTATCCTTTTTGATTTTAATTGGAATGATGTTACTTACTGAAAGTGCGCATTTATCTAATGCTTTAATCTTTGGAAATCATGTTACACCAGTACCAAAAGGCTATTTGTATTTTGCCATAACTTTTTCTTTACTAGTTGAAGTATTGAATATGAAAATGAAGAAAAATAAGTAATCAAACTATTTTTTGATAAAGAAGCTCCATTTTGGGAGCTTTTTTTATATTCTGAAAATTTATTCCCTCCCTAAATAAGGAAACACTAAAAAGACTCCAATTTGATCTTTTTCTTTTTATTTTATTTTTTTATAATTTATCTTAGACACAAATAAGCGTCATGAAAAATACTATCTCTCATAGAGTCGCAGACTTTTTAAAAAATTTCCCTCCCTTTAACTTTTTACATCAAAAAGATATCGAAACTCTTTCTGAACAAATATCCATTATTTACAAAGAAAAAGACAGTTTGGTATTTGCCGAAAACGAAGAAACGCACAACTGTTTTTATGTAGTTCATAAAGGAGCTGTAACATTAAGAAATAGTCAGGAAAATGATGTTTTGGACAGGTGTGATGAAGGAGATATTTTCGGGTTGAGGCCGCTTATCGCCAATGAGAACTATCAGATGGAAGCCCGAACTTATGAAGAAAGTATCCTTTATGCCGTTCCAATCAGCTCATTCAAGCCTTACGCACTAGAAAACAGAGCCGTAGGGAATTTTTTAATAGAAAGTTTTGCCTCAAATACGCGCAACCCATATTCCAAAAGCCATAGCGGAAAATTATATGGTGAAACTATTGGTAGTGAAACTTTGGACATTGACAAAAATCTATTGGATATACAGCCCGTAAAATATTCAAAAAAACTAATAACGTGTTATTCTACAACTACAGCAAAAGAGATTGCTGAAATCATGACTAAAAAAAATGTGGGTGCTATTCTCGTGATAGAGGATAAGTTCCCCATTGGTATCATTACTGATAAAGATTTAAGGAACAAAATTGTGACGGGAGAATTCCCAATCACCACAACTGCCAGCCTGATAATGACGACTCCAGTTATTACTTATCCCAAGAAAATGACCGTTACCCAAGCTCAAATGGCAATGATGAAAAGCAACATCAGTCATTTATGTCTTACAAAAGATGGCACGGCAAATTCCAAAGCTGTTGGAATCCTATCCAAACATGATGTCATGGTGGAACTTGGCAATAATCCTGCAGTATTGATAAAAGCGGTAAAAAGAGCTAAAAAAGCCAAACAAATAAAGCCGATACGAGCCAGCATAATGCAATTGTTACAAGGATATTTAGACCAAAATATCCCTATGACACTGACTTCTAAAATAATCACAGAATTAAATGATGTCTGTATTCAGCAAATAATAGAAATAGCGCTAAAAAAAATGAAAACACCGCCTCCTGTAAAATTTGCATGGTTGGCTTTAGGAAGTCAAGGGAGAAGTGAACAATTGCTGCATACTGACCAAGACAATGCCTTAGTTTATGAAGAAGTTCCAGAAGAATTAAAAGAAGCTACTAAGAACTATTTTTTAGAATTAGCTACTCATGTCAATAAAGGGCTTTTTGAAATTGGCTATGATTATTGTCCTGCAGAAATGATGGCTTCCAATCCTAAATGGTGCTTGAGCCTTGGCGAATGGGAACGTTTAGTTTACCATTGGATTACAAACCCAGGAAAAAATGAAGTGTTACTGTCCTTTATATTTTTTGATTATAGTCTGTCCTATGGCGATAGAGAACTCGTAAATAATCTGTCTGATTTTATTTTTGAAAATATAAAAGCTAATCCTGTATTTTATATTCATTTAGTAAGCGGCGCATTGCAAAGTCCTTCTCCTACTGGATTTTTCAGGCAACTTCTTGTAGAACAGAATGGTGCTCACAAAGATTTTTTTGACATAAAAAGACGGGCTTTAATGCCACTGACCGATGCTGCAAGAGTATTGATTCTCTCCCATTCAGTGAAATCTATTAGCAATACCCCGGAACGTTTTGAAAAATTAGCAGAATTAGAGCCTCATAACAGCGAATTGTATTTAGCCTGTTCCTATTCGTACAAAGCATTATTGAAATTCAGAACCAAACAAGGTCTTTTGCATCATGATTCCGGTCAGTTTATTGCCTTAGAAGCCTTATCCAAATTAGAAAAAATAAAGTTAAAGAGAACTTTCAAAACCATTAAGGAACTTCAGGAACTTATTACCATCCGATTTAACCCTTCAAATATATTATGATGACGAACTTATTAGAAAAAAGTAAAGCTGTTTTATTTAATTTTTTGGGTAAATCAGAAACATTATCCGATGAAGAACAATTAAATGATATTGATACAACTCGTTTTGTTGTTTTAGATACGGAAACCACTGGATTTGATTATACTAATGATAGAATACTTTGTATTGGGGCTATCGTCCTGCAAAATAATACAATTCCCATCCATGATAGTTTTGAAGTATTTATTCAACAGGAACATTATGATAAAGCCACAGCAAAAATTCATGGGATTTTGAAAGAATTTATCTTGGACAGACCCAATGAATTAGAAGCTTTACAACAATTTTTAGTCTTTTTAGGTGACTCAATTATAATTGCGCATCATACTATATTTGATGTCACCATGATTAATAACGCATTGGAGAGAAATGGGTTGCCTAAATTAACCAATAAAACTTTGGATACAGCTGTGCTGTATAAAAAAACGCTTATAGTTTCTCATTTATTGGAACGTAAAGACACCTACAGTTTAGACGAACTTGCCGATAAATTTGACATTTCACAAAAAGACAGGCATACCGCAATGGGCGATGCTTATATTACAGCAATTGCTTTTTTAAAAATTCTAAATAAATTAAGAGATAAAAAGGGACTTACATTAAAACAGTTGTTCAAATAAAAAAGATGAATGTATGTAAAAAAGCCTATCATTGCTGATGATCTTTTTATTTTATTCTAAAGACAAAGTAATTTGGCCATCATCTTCCAGTTGAATATCCACATCATCAGCGTCAGTTTCTCCTTTTACTTCTAATTCTTCTGGAATAACCTCCACAGGAATTTCATAAGGCAACGATTCCAATAGATTTACTTGTTTCAACTTATCGGTTGTCAATTGGTTTCCTAAAGCTTTAAATCCTTTTAAAGCAATAAAAGACTCAATATCCACTCTCATATTTTCTTTTTGAACTCCTTTTACTTTCGCAAAAACTAATTCGGCAACAGGACGATAATCCGTAGCTACAATTTCAAGATGTGAATTCGGATGTTCCGTGATGAAACTTTCCTCTTTGTTTTCTGTTTCTACCAAAAAACGTTTGATATAATAGCGCTCTTTTTCACCATCATAATAAATCGCTGAAATTGGTTTTTTAGGAACCCATTTTTCTAAAACTACCATATCTTCATCAAAATGAGTCGATAATTCAGGCGTAATTACTTTTATTTTTCCAGATTGCGATATGATCAAAATCTTATCACTTGGTCTGAATTCACCTAACAGTTCTCCTCTTCCGTCTACATTTAGTCTTTGGACAGTATCATCAAACCAAACTTTCCGAGGTAATAAAGTTGAAATCCCTTTTTCTTTCAGTTCGATTTTCTTGATTGGATATTTAGTTACCAAATTTCCTTTGGAAGCACGCCCTTTTATAGCTAAACTGGCAAAATCAATATCGAATTTCAGTTTTTTCACACTTCCCACCTGACGTAATAGTATCGTAATAACCTCTGCTTCTCCATTTGGATTACAAGAGAAATACACCACTTGAGAACCTGCAGTTTCATTGGTTAAATCATACGCTTTGTCTCGGGTCACCCCAGAAACATTAAATCGCTTGATATAAGATGGACCTGATTTTCCATCACGGTAAATCATATTGTAAATCGTACGCTTGTCACTTTTGTCAAAAATAGCAATGTGAATAATATCTTTACCCACAAAGGTTTTAGCATCCACTTTGGTAATCATCATTTTACCATCTCGCAGAAAAACAATTACATCATCAATATCGGAACAATCCGTAACGTATTCGTCTTTTTTCAGACTTGTACCTACAAATCCCTCTTCTTTATTGACGTATAATTTGGTATTTCTTAAAACCACTTTGGTAGCTTCAATATCATCAAAAATACGAAGTTCTGTTTGGCGTTCACGTCCTTTTCCGTATTTCTCTTTTAACTTCGTAAAATAGGCAATAGCAAAATCAATCAGATGTTCTAAATTGTGTTTTACCAGTTCAATGTCGCCTTCCAATGATTCGATTTTGTCCTGTGCTTTATTGCTGTCAAATTTAGAAATACGCATGATTCGGATATCCAGTAAACGCAGAATATCTTCTTCGGTAACAGCGCGTTTTAAGTGTTTTATGTGTGGTTTTAAACCATCATCAACTGATTTTATAACGCCTTCTCTAGTAGTCTGCTCCTCAATGTCACGGTATATTTTGTTCTCAATAAAAATACGTTCCAAAGAAAGAAAATGCCATTGTTCTTCCAATTCACTCAACTGAATTTCGAGTTCGCTTTTTAAGAGTTGGACAGTCCTATTTGTTGAAATTTTCAACATATCCGAAACCCCAATAAACAACGGTTTATTATCCTCAATCACACAACCCAATGGTGCTACCGAAGTTTCACAAGCCGTGAAAGCAAACAAAGCATCAATCGTTTTATCTGGAGAAACACCTGGAAAAAGGTGAATTAATATCTCTACCTCAGCAGCGGTATTGTCCTCAATTTTCTTGATTTTGATTTTCCCTTTATCATTCGCTTTCAAAATACTGTCAATCAAAGTGGTCGTATTCGTCGAAAACGGAATCTGGGTAATCACCAAGGTATTCTTGTCTAGCTGTGCAATTTTGGCACGTACACGTACACGTCCACCACGCAATCCATCATTATAATTAGACACATCAGCAATACCTTGTGTCAAGAAATCAGGATATAACGTAAATGGTTTTCCTTTTAAAATTTTTATTGACGAATCAATTAGTTCATTAAAATTATGGGGTAAGACTTTCGTCGAAAGACCCACAGCGATTCCCTCAGCTCCAGAAGCCAATAATAATGGGAATTTTACAGGCAGATTATTGGGCTCTGCACGACGACCATCGTAAGAAACACCCCAGTCAGTAATCTTTGGAGAATATAAAACTTCCAAAGCAAATTTAGATAAACGTGCTTCAATGTAACGAGAAGCCGCAGCTCCATCTCCCGTTAGGATATTCCCCCAGTTTCCTTGACAATCAATCAACAATTCTTTCTGACCAATTTGTACCATTGCATCACCAATACTCTGATCCCCGTGTGGATGATACTGCATCGTGTGCCCTACTACATTAGCCACTTTATTATAACGACCATCATCTAATTCTTTTAAAGAGTGCATAATACGACGTTGCACAGGTTTAAAACCATCTTCAATCGCAGGAACTGCACGCTCCAGAATTACATACGATGCATAATCCAAAAACCATTCCTTGTACATTCCTGTGACTTTGGTAATGGTATCATTTTCATCTTCTTCATTTTCGTAAAAATGCTGTCCTTCAAAAGATTTTTTATCTACATCGATAATTTCATCCGAATCATTTTCTTCTTGATTTTCATCAGTAGAATGATCCTCCGAATTATTTTCTTCGTTTGCTGGAATAATGTTATCGTCTTCTTCGTCTTTCATTTATTTATCCTATAATAATATTGGAATAATTTCTTTAATTTATACTAGTCCTTTTCCAAAACATCCAATTCTACCTTCAAATTCTTGATGATAAATTCCTGTCGGTCTGGTGTGTTTTTTCCCATATAAAAGGATAGTAATTGTTCAATTGAAGTATTTTTGTCCATCATAATTGGGTCAAGACGAATGGTTTCTCCAATAAAATTTTTGAACTCATCCGGAGAGATTTCCCCCAATCCTTTAAATCGGGTAATTTCTGGTTTGGGTTTTAATTTTTCCATTGCCTCTTTTCGCTCTTCTTCCGAATAACAATAAATCGTTTCTTTCTTGTTTCGGATTCTAAAAAGTGGTGTTTGTAAAATATATAAATGCCCTTCTTTTATTAATTCAGGAAAAAATTGCAAGAAAAAAGAAATTAATAACAACCTAATGTGCATTCCATCGACATCGGCATCCGTAGCAATTACAATATTGTTATACCGCAATTTTTCTAAACCATCCTCAATATCAAGCGCTGCCTGCAACAAATTGAATTCTTCATTTTCATAAACAATTTTCTTGCTCATCCCGTAGGAATTCAAAGGCTTACCACGCAAACTAAAAACTGCTTGAGTATTCACATCACGCGATTTGGTAATCGACCCGGAAGCGGAATCTCCCTCAGTGATAAAAAGTGTGCTCTCCAGACTTTTAGGATTCTTGGTATCCGTAAGATGGGCTCTACAATCCCTTAATTTTTTATTGTGAAGATTTGCTTTTTTGGCACGATCAGTAGCTAATTTTCGAATCCCTGATAATTCTTTTCGCTCTCTTTCGGCTTGAAGAATTTTGCGAAGCAAGGCATCAGCAGTTGCTGTATTTTTGTGTAAGTAATTATCTAACTTCGTTTTTACAAAATCATTTATGAAAGTACGTACTGATGGCATTCCTGGCTCTGAACCCATATCAGTCGATCCCAATTTAGTTTTGGTTTGAGACTCAAAAACGGGTTCCATAACCTTAATACTTACCGCACTTACAATAGATTTCCTAACATCCGAAGCTTCGAAACTTTTATTATAAAACTCTCTAATAGTTTTTACAATTGCTTCCCGATACGCCGCTAAATGCGTTCCTCCTTGTGTGGTATTTTGTCCATTCACGAAGGAATGGTATTCTTCACTGTATTGTGTTTTACTATGCGTCAAAGCAATCTCGATATCCTCTCCTTTTAGGTGAATAATTGGATATTCCAAATCATCGGCATGAATGGTTTCTTCCAATAAATCTTTCAGACCATTTTCAGAAAAATATTTTTCGCCATTGAATAAAATAGTCAAACCATTGTTTAAGTAACAATAGTTTTTAAGCATTTTGATTACATATTCATATCTGAATTTATAATTTTTAAAAATTGCTTCGTCTGGAATAAAACTAACCTTGGTTCCTTTTCGTTTGGTTGTGTCTATAATATCTTCTTCAAGAACTAGATTTCCTGCGGAAAATTCGGCTGCTTTTTGTTTTTCGTCACGAACTGATTCTACACGGAAATAATTAGACAAAGCATTGACAGCTTTTGTTCCTACTCCATTTAAACCAACGGATTTCTTAAATGCCAACGAATCGTATTTTCCACCTGTATTCATTTTGGAAACTACATCAATCACTTTTCCCAATGGAATTCCACGACCATAATCCCTTACTGTAACCGTTTTATCCTTGATAGTTACCTCAATTGTCTTACCGGCACCCATGACGAATTCATCGATACAGTTATCGAGTACTTCTTTTAGAAGAATGTAAATACCATCATCTGGAGAAGAACCATCACCCAGTTTCCCAATATACATTCCGGGACGCATGCGAATATGTTCTTTCCAGTCGAGCGACCGAATATTATCTTCGGTATATTGATTTTGATCGGACATTGTAAATTTTGTGGATTTTGTGCTAATGTAGTGTAATTCGATAAAATTTAAAACAGGAAGCCGTCAAAGTTATTAAGAATGATATTGACAAAAAAAAAGATTGCAGATTTTAGATTTCAGAATATGCGGATAGTTAAGGTTTACTAAAATTTAAAAATTCTTAACAATATCTCTCAATTGGTTATCCAATTCAGGATTAGAAATTTTACCGTTTTCAACATCAAAATTAGCATCAAAACTTGGTAGCGAAAAAGTCGCTTTTATAACTGCCCCATAACGAGGAAAAGCATTTTTTGCAATTTCTAATACAGACGATCCTCCTCTTCCACCTGGTGAAGTTGCCATAAGTAACATTGGTTTTTCCTGAAAAACTTTTCCATTAATTCTAGAACACCAATCGAATACATTCTTGAAAGCCGCAGAATAATTTGCATTATTTTCTGCAAGCGAAACCACTAAAATATTCGCACTGGCAATTTTAGCCAAAAACGCTTTTGCCAGTTCATGTTGACCAATTTCTTTTTCTATATCAACGCTAAACAAAGGCATTTGAAAATCATTTAAATCCAATACTTCAATTTCGGCATTTTCGAAAAGATTTGCGGCATATGTTGCTAATTTTTTATTGATGGAGTTTTTACTGGGGCTTCCGCCAAAGGCTATGATTTTCATAAAAATTTTATTTTTACTAAAGTAACTAAATTTAGTACTGCTGCAAAATAATTAATCACCGATTCACCTATTAAAAACAAATCAAATTTTATAAAAAAACCTGCAAAATTACTCTTGCAGGTTTCTTTTAACTTTTAAAAGCGGACTATCTACACATTAAATCTAAAATGCATCACATCGCCATCTTTTACGATATATTCTTTTCCTTCTACTTTAAATTTTCCGGCTTCTTTACATTTAGCTTCTGAGCCATATTGAACGAAATCTTCATAAGCAATAACTTCGGCACGAATGAAACCTTTTTCGAAATCAGTATGAATAACTCCTGCTGCCTGTGGTGCAGTTGCTCCAATATTAATAGTCCAAGCACGAACTTCTTTAACCCCTGCCGTAAAATAGGTTTGTTGCTTCAACAGTTTGTATGCCGCACGAATCAATACAGAAGCCCCTGGCTCAGTCAATCCCATATCTTCCAGAAATACCTGACGCTCTTCGTAGCTTTCTAATTCAGTAATATCAGCTTCAGCACCTACAGAAAGAATAATTACTTCCGCATCTTCATCTTTAACTAACTCACGAACTTGGTCAACATATTTATTTCCGCTAACTGCTGAATTTTCATCAACATTACAAACATACAATACTGGTTTAGCTGTAATCAACTGAAATCCTTCCATCAAAACTTCTTCATCATTGCTTTGTGGAGTTATTGTTCTAGCAGATTTTGCCTGAAGCAAAGTTTCTCTAATTCTATCTAAAAGTGCCTTTTCAGTTTGCGCTTCTTTATTTCCTGTTTTAGCTGCACGATTTACTTTTTCCAGACGCTTTTCAACGTTCTCCAAATCTTTCAACTGTAATTCTATATCAATCGTTTCTTTATCGCGAATTGGATTTACATTCCCATCAACGTGAACAATATTATCATTATCAAAACAACGTAAAACATGAATAATCGCATTACATTCTCTGATATTTCCAAGAAATTGATTCCCTAAACCTTCTCCTTTACTTGCTCCTTTTACCAATCCTGCAATATCAACAATATCAACAGTTGCCATTTGCACGCGTTCTGGTTTTACCAATTCCTCCAATTTTTCAATTCTTGGATCTGGAACATTTACAACACCTATATTTGGTTCAATAGTACAAAAAGGAAAGTTAGCACTTTGCGCTTTTGCATTGGATAAACAATTGAATAATGTTGATTTTCCAACATTCGGTAATCCTACAATTCCTGCTTTCATATGTAGATAATATTTGTTTTTAATGAAAATATGGCACCGCCATTCTTCATGCTATTTTTGTTTACAGATAACAGTATCCTGCTAAAAGTTTTTAGAATTCACTTTAAAAGTTTGCAAATATAAGATTTAATAAATGTTTGATAGCATAATCAATACAATTATGTATTGTATTCTAGTTTTTTACTTTTTTATCAATTCAATACTATTCTTTAAAACAATTTATTGAAATAAGAATTTTATTAATTATTATTAAAATTTCTATAAATGTTTGTAAAATTTTAAACTAAATATTAATATTTTGTTAAAAAAAATTTATATTGCAACAGATTTCAAACCAAACAAAAACCAAAACCAACAATTTATGAAAAAGTTTACATTATTATTCTTCTTGTTAAACGTCACATTTCTTTTTGCACAAAAAGAAATCTCTGGTGTTGTGAAAGACAATGCCGGTGCTGGATTACCAGGTGTTAACATTATCGAAAAAGGAACTAACAACGGTGTCTCAACTGATATCGACGGAGCTTACAAAATCAAAGTTAAAGATGGGGCTACTTTAGTTTTTAGCTACGTAGGATTCAATAAAGTAGAAAAAGCAGCAACAAGCGCTACAATAAATGTAGTATTATCCGAAGAAGGCGGCCAAAACCTTCAAGAAGTTGTGGTTACAGGAACAAGAACAGCACCCAGAAGTAACACCACTACTGCACTTCCTATTGATGTGCTAACTTCAAAAGACTTAGCTTCTACAGGACAAGCTTCATTTGATAAAGCATTACAATACAAAATCCCATCGTTTAACACCGTTCAAACACCTGTTAATGATGCAACTTCATTACTTGACCCTTATGAAATTAGAAATTTAGGACCAAGTAGAACACTTATCCTTATTAATGGTAAGCGTAAAAATATGAGTGCGTTGCTTTACACACAGACATCTCCGGGACGTGGTGAAACAGGTGCTGACATATCAGCAATACCTCAAGACGCTATCGAAAGAGTAGAGATACTTCGCGATGGTGCATCTGCTCAATACGGGTCTGATGCCATAGCTGGTGTAATGAACATTATCTTGAAAAAAAATACTAACGGTGGTTCTGCAACTGTTAGAACTGGCATCACTGGAAAAGGTGATGGTGAAATGGTAGGAATTAGCATTAACAATGGTTCTACTGTAGGAGACAAAGGTTTTGTTAATTATACTGTAGATTTTTCTAAAGTTAAATTAGCTAACAGACCAGGTATTTTAAGCGCACAAGATGAATCTGATTATTGGGGTGTTCCATTAGCTACAACACAAGCATTTCTTGCTAAAAAACCAGATGGAGGAAACGTAAATGGTTCTCCAGAGACAGCTGCCGCTAAATTTGAAGTTAACGGTGGAAGTGACTTAAGTGAAAATTCAAAAATTTATTATAACGCCGCTTACGTCTATAAAAAAGTAAATTCATTTGCAAATTATAGAGCTCCATATTGGAGAACAGTTGCAGACATGCCATATCTTGCAAGCTTATATGGAAATGGAACTGCCGCTTCTTATTTAGGCTATGTCCCTACTTTTATTGGAGACTTGAATGACTACAATGCTACATTAGGTTACAAGAATGTGACAAATGGCTGGAATACTGACGCCAGTGTTACTATTGGAGGAAACAAACAAATTTATACTGTTACAAATTCTCAAAATAGATCTAAGGATTCTAATGGCAATTTTATTTATGCTTCTGATCCAAACATTTATACTGGACAAACTACATTCCATCCAGGTGGAACCTCATTCAATCATCTTGTTGGAAATATTGATGTTTCAAAAGTTTTATCCGATCAAGTAAGTATTGGTTTTGGAACTGAATTTAGAACCGAAAACTTTGAAGTTATTGCTGGCGATAAACAATCTTATGATGGTCTTGGTGCTGACTCCTTTCAAGGTAATGACCCTGCAAATTCAGGAAAATTTAATCGTTACAATGTTGGAGCATATTTAGATGTTGCAGTTGATTTCTCCAAAGATTTCCTTGTAAACGGTACTGTACGTCATGAAGATTATAGCGATTTTGGTGCTGCAAATGTTTGGAAATTAAGCTCTAGATACAAATTTCTAGATGACAAATTTACACTAAGAGGTTCTATTTCTACTGGATTTAGAGCACCATCATTACACCAAATTTATACTGAAAAATCGCAATCAACCTTTTCTGGTGGTACAATTGCTGTAACAGGGATCATAAGTAATGTTTCGACAGCAGCACGAGCTCTTGGAGTACCTAAACTTACTGCTGAAAAATCAGATAATATAACCTTAGGATTTGGAATCAAACCTATAAAAAATTTCAATTTTACTTTAGATTATTATAACATTAAAGTAAAAGACAGAATTGTATTAGGAAACCTAATTAATGGTCAAGCATACTTTGTAAATGCAATTGATTCCAGAACTGCTGGACTAGACTTTGTTGCTGGGTACAGAAATATTATGTTGGGTGCTGGAAAATTAGCTCTTAATTTATCTGGAAACTACACCCTTGTTAACGAAAGAGTTGGAGCTGTAAAAAATCCTGCAAGTGTAACAGCACTTCCTGGAAACCAAACTGTTTTCAATGCTACACAAGATGCGTTAATGTTTACCTCTAGACCAAAATTCAAATACATTTTTGGAGGAGATTATGAAATTGGTAAATTTAATTTCTCTTTAAACAATACTGTTTTTGGACCAACAAAATTCAAAAATGCTGATTATTCTGATCCAGGATTGTCTACTGAATTTGCAACAAAAATGGTTACTGATTTAGGTATTAATTTTAATGCAACAAAAAGCTTATCTTTAGCTTTAAACGTTAATAATATATTTAATGTAATTCCAAAATACAAAATAACATCTGACGGTTCTGCATCTGCAAATGCAATAGTCAATAATCCTGCATTACTTCATGCTCAGGATATGAATATAACTTTCGATGGCCGTTATAATACAATGACTTACGATGGATTTCACTTTAGTCAATTAGGAACTATGTTCAATTTATCTTTGAACTATAAATTCTAATTTGGTTATTGAATAATTTAAAAGGGCTATCTTTCGATAGCCCTTTTTTTATTTCGTTTATTTTTCATAAATTTAGTACTTTATTACAACTATCATGACGAATCTTTATGACGGAAAAATGGCTGCAATTTTTGATGCTATGTACCAAACTTTCATTGATTATGATGAAGAGTATCAATTCTACAACCATTTAATTAAAGAAAATAATTGCACGTCCATACTGGAAGTTGGTAGCGGCACTGGCAACCTAGCCAAACGATTTCAACAAAACAATCAAGAATATATTGGCCTGGATTATAGCCAAAGTATAATAGCAATCGCCAAAGAAAGAAATAAAAGCTGTACTTTCATTCATGGAGACATGAGACAATTTGAACTTGAAAAGCCCATTGATTCGATACTAATTACAGGGCGTTCCACTAGTTATTTGACGACAAATGAAGATATAAATAGCACTTTTGAATCCATTTACAAAAATTTAACAGAAGACGGAATTCTCATTTTTGATTTTATAGACGCTAATCGGTTTATCCCTTTTACTAAAGAAAATCAAGTTATAATTCATAAAGCGGAATATGATGAAATACTGTATTATAGAAACAGTAATTGGAAAACAACTTCCTCAGAAAATTTTATGCTGGAGTGGACTGCACAATATTACACTTTAAAAAATGATGAAAAAGAAATAATTGCAGAAGATTTTTCTACATTACGTGTATTTACCTTAAATGAAATACAATTATTTTTATATTTAAATGATTTTGAAATCATCAAAATAATTGACAGAAAAACGTATGCTTACGATACTTATGTGATTGTTGCGAGAAAAAAAATAACACAAAAAAAATCCTGAGGCATTAACTCAGGATTTTTTGTTATTATTGGATTTACACACTATTCATTATGCAAAAATGCCTGTCTGTTTAGTAACGTTTCTTCAGTCTCAACATGATTATCATCTGGAATACAACAGTCTACAGGACAAACTGCAGCACATTGTGGTTCATCATGAAATCCTTTACATTCTGTACATTTCCCAGGTACTATATAGTAGATTTCGTCAGAAATTGGAGTTTGGGCTTCATCTGAATCTACTTCAGTACCATCAGGCAAAATTACTCTCCCTTTAAGTTTTGTTCCATCTTTATATCTCCAATCATCGGCTCCTTCATATATTGCAGTATTTGGGCACTCTGGTTCACAAGCACCACAATTGATACATTCATCTGTTATTATAATTGCCATCTTTATCTTTTTATTAGTTAAAAGCTATGCCTTTTGAGATAAAACAACTTAAGATTTTTTCTCTTTTGACTTATAACTTATTATAGCTTATTTTTGTGCAAAATTACAATCAAAACTATTCATATACAAGTTACTTATGTTACAAAACGAAAAAAAAAGAAGTTTTATTGAATTAGGAAAGTTTTTAAGTCAATTTTCCGAAAATAACACTTTTAAGAACCCAACTGTTTTACATAACGATTTATTTTTTGATGATTTTATCGAATTAATAAAATTATCACAATCCCATAATGGATGGTATACGCCTGAACAAGTTTATTTTTCTATTCAATCTTGGGCAGAAGCGCTAACAGAAGATAATTTAAATCAATGGCTTTCTGCCTATGATTTTCAAATAAACGAACCTAAAAACATCGCCTTAATTCTTGCTGGAAATATTCCACTAGTTGGTTTTCATGATTTCTTGTCGGTTTTAATCACTGGGCATAATGTATTGATAAAAACATCCTCAAATGACCAACATTTACTGCCTTTTCTAGCTAAATATATCATAGCCATTGACCCTGAGCTGACTGATAAAATAACTTTTGTTGAGGGCAAATTAGAAAATTTTGATGCCGTAATAGCAACTGGAAGTAATAATACAGCTCGTTATTTTGAATATTACTTTAAAGATAAACCTTCCATAATAAGAAAAAGCAGGAATTCAATTGCTGTTTTGAACGGAAAAGAAACCAAAGAACAATTAAGTGCTTTAGGTGAAGATATTTTTAGATATTTTGGCTTAGGATGTCGCAATGTCTCTAAAATTTTTGTCCCAAAAGGGTATATTTTCGATGGTTTTTTTGAAGCTATATTTGATTATCAAGATGTTATTCATTATGAAAAATATGCTAACAATTATGATTACAATAAAGCCGTTTTCCTGATGAGTAATTTTAAATTATTGGATAATGGATTTTTGACCATAAAAGAAGATAAAAGTCATGCCTCTCCTATTTCTAGTGTATTTTATGAATTTTACGATGACATCACTGATTTACAAATACGATTACAATCTGAAAACGAGCAAATTCAGTGTATTGTAAGTGATAATATTATAGAAAACAGCATTAATTTTGGACAAACCCAAAAACCTAAATTATGGAATTACGCAGATAACGTCGATACTATTTCGTTTTTGTTAACAATATAGTCTAAAATTGTTTAATTTTTTCGAATTATTTAACGCTTTTTAAACTCCTATTACCGAAATTTGCACTTTAATTTTTTGGACTTAAACTACACCATGAAAAAACACAACTACAGCGCAGGACCTTGTATTTTACCACAAGAAGTTTTTGAAAAATCAGCTCAAGCTATTTTAAATTTCAACAATTCTGGTTTATCCATTTTAGAAATTTCGCACAGAAGTAAAGATTTCGTTGCCGTTATGGATGAGGCAAGAGCTCTTGTTATTGAACTTTTAGGCCTTGAAGGCAAAGGATATCAAGCTTTATTTCTTGCTGGCGGAGCTAGTTTAGAATTTATTATGGCTCCTTATAACTTGATGAAAGAAGGTGGAAAATCTGCTTATCTTGATTCAGGAACATGGGCATCAGCAGCTATAAAAGAAGCAAAACTTTTTGGTGACACTGTTGTTGTCGCTTCATCAAAAGAAGAAAATTACAATCATATTCCAAAAGGATACACTGTACCTTCAGATGCTGATTATTTCCATTGCACCAGTAACAACACTATTTTTGGTACACAAATGAAGGAATTCCCGTCACTTGATATGCCAATTGTATGTGATATGAGTTCTGATATATTTTCAAGAGAATTGGATTTTTCTAAATTTGATTTGATTTATGCAGGAGCACAAAAAAATATGGGCCCAGCAGGAACTACTTTGGTTGTTGTCAAAGAGGAAATTTTAGGCAAAAATGGCAGAATAATCCCAAGCATGTTGGATTACACTAAACATATCAAAGCAGAAAGTATGTATAATACTCCACCTGTTTTTCCTGTTTATGCTTCTTTATTGACCTTACAATGGTTGAAAAACCTTGGAGGTGTTGCTGCAATTGAAAAAATAAATAATGCTAAAGCAGCATTACTTTACGGAGAAATTGACAGAAACCCATTATTCAAAGGAGCTGCAGCTGTTGAAGATCGATCCAATATGAATGCCACTTTCTTATTGAATGATGCTGCTCATACAGAAACATTTGATGCTATGTGGAAAGCAGCCGGAATATCTGGATTACCTGGACACCGTTCAGTAGGTGGTTACAGAGCTTCTATGTACAATGCGCTTCCATTAGAAAGTGTTCAAGTATTGGTTGATGTAATGAAAGAATTGGAAAAAAATATTTAATGATTTAATAATTGAAAGTTTTAAATAATTATAAAAATCAATTAGTAAATCTTTCAATTAAAATTACACTTTAAAATTAAAAAATCCTGATTGAATCTTTAAATCATTTAATTTTTCAATCTTTAAATATAAAACATAAATGAAAGTATTAGCCAATGACGGAATTTCAAAAAGTGGAATTCTAGCTTTAGAAAAAGGTGGATTTGAAGTTATAACTACAAAAGTAGCGCAAGAACAAGTGGCTAACTTTGTAAATGAAAACAATGTGAGCGTTGTTTTGGTGCGTAGTGCTACCAAAGTTCGTAAAGACATTATTGATGCTTGCCCAGGATTAAAAATTATTGGTCGTGGCGGTGTAGGTATGGATAATATTGATGTGGACTATGCTAAAAGCAAAGGAATTCACGTAATCAATACTCCTGCTTCTTCATCAGAATCAGTTGCAGAATTAGTTTTTGCACATTTATTCTCTGGTGTACGTTTTTTACATGATTCTAACAGAAATATGCCTCTTGAAGGAGATACAAACTTTGAAGGTTTGAAAAAAGCATATGCTAACGGAATCGAATTAAGAGGAAAAACTCTTGGTGTTGTAGGAATTGGACGTATTGGTCAAGCTACTGCTAAAATGGCATTAGGTTTAGGCATGAAAGTGATTGCTGCTGATATGTTTATCCCACAAGTTGACGTTAAAGTTGAATTTTTTGATGGTCAATCAATCACTACAACTATCGTTTCTCAATCATTGGAATCTTTATTCAAAGAAGCTGATTTCATAACATTACACGTTCCTGCTCAAGATGGTTATATCATTGGAGAGAAAGAATTGGCTATTATGAAAGACGGTGTAGGTATTGTAAACTGTGCTCGTGGTGGTGTTATTGATGAAGTTGCATTAGTAAAAGCATTAGACAGCGGAAAAGTATTATTCGCTGGATTGGATGTTTTTGAAAACGAACCAACTCCTGAAATGACTATTTTGATGAACCATAAAATCTCAATGACTCCTCATATTGGAGCTGCAACAGGAGAAGCACAAGATAGAATTGGTACCGAATTAGCTTCACAAATCATTAGCATATTAGGCTAGTATTTGCATTAAATAGTAAAAAGGGATTCATTAACAGTGTTTAATGAATCCCTTTTTTTATTAAATTTGATTTCTAATCTAAATCAAATGACATGTTTGAACAATTAACACAATTAGCACAACAGTTTGGAGTCGAGTCTGTTATTAAAAATCAAGCAATTCCAAATGAGCATAATGAAGCTGTAATGACTGAAGCCAGTAGTTCTATTATTTCCGGATTACAAAAAATAGTTTCAGAAGGTGGAGCAGATCAACTTGCGGGTTTATTTCAAGGAAATAATGCGCAAGACAGTTCGAATCCTGTGGTTCAAAAATTAACCGAGCAGCTAACCAGTAGTTTGGGAGAAAAATTTGGCATAAATAATGAAACTGCCTCTGATGTTGCGGGAAGCTTAATCCCTCAAATCTTGGGTTCATTAGTCAATAAAGCCAAAGATCCAAATGAATCCAGTTTTCAAATTTCTGATATTATTGGAGCTATTTCTGGTAATAGTGCGCAAAATTCGGGTATTATGGATGCTATTTCAAAATATGGTGGTCAATTTGGTTTAGACCAAAATGCAGATGGTAAAGTAGATATAAGCGATGCTATGTCAGCAGTGACCCAAAAAGGTGGCGGACTTGGAAGCATACTTGGCAAACTCTTTGGAAAATAATAGAAATCGAAATATTTATATAAAATCATTTACTCTTAGTAGATGATTTTTTTTGTTAAAACACTAATAACTAATCTTTTAATTTTGTAACTTTAATTCTCAATTCATTTTATCATGAAAAATAGTTTCTACATATTAGCAATTATTTTAGTTTCTCTTTTTAGTTGTAAAACTTCTAAACCTACTTTTTCGAAAACTGATAAAACAATTCCAACGCAGAGTGACACTGTTCGAATTGCCAATGATGAACTGCAATACGAAGTCATAATAATTGACCCTGGTTTTAGCACTTGGCTTAATTCAAGAGCTTATCCTAGAGGCTATCATTCCCAAAGTTACTTAGAAAACAAAAATCAATTGTACGTTAGCGAGTGGAACAGCCGCGTTTTGCAACCACAACGATATGACCCTAATCTTTATGAAATGTCAATTAGTTATGATTCAAATATTAATTATGGGTATGAAGTGAATTATCTAATTTATAATTATATGATTTATTTTCAAAATACCTACAAACAAAAACTTTTTGGTTATGTCCCCTCAAGATAATGTTACTATATTTGTAATCATTATAAATAAAGATGAGCGATTTAAAAAAACGTTGGGGAATTGAAACCAATTTACAACTCACAATTATATTTATTGTTTTTGCAATTACAGGTTCAGCTTCAGCTTGGTTATCAAAACCATTTTGTTTTTGGTTGGGAATTACAAAGACCGATTTGGGTCACTGGTTCACTCCTGTTCGATTATTATTAATTTTCCCAATATATCAAGTGCTTTTAGTTTTAATAGGATTTATTTTCGGGCAATTCAAATTCTTTTGGGCATTCGAAAAGAAGATGCTAAAACGGATAGGATTTGGGTTTCTTTTCAAGGAATAAAAAAACGCTTCAATTATGAAGCGTTTTTGTTTTTTATCCAATAATTATAAATCCACGTCAAGGTAAATGTGGGAATAACATCCGAAAACGGTAAAATTTCTTCTAAAAAAGTAACTACTCCGCCTACTTTCCCTACCGTTCCTTTATACATTGTTGTCATTAAATAACCTGCAATGGGTGCCCAAACCACATCAGAAAACTCTCCAACAAAAGGAATAGTAAAAGACAACATCCCAATTCCGTCAAATAATAGACCCAGAAAAAGGTTTCTGCTTTTATTATCTGTTTCGCCAACTTGTATTTTTTCCATCATTCTGTTTTAGAATAGTTTATTACAAAACATACAAATCTAATGCCAATTAATCATTAAGCTTATCTTTAAAGATTTTCTTTAATTTTTCAACTTTTGGCGTAATTACATAACTACAATATCCTTGCAATTTATTTTGGTTGTAATAATTTTGATGATAATCCTCGGCTTCATAAAATAGTGTAGCTGGTGAAACTACCGTAACAATGGGTTCTCCAAACGTATTTTCTCTAGTCATCAAAGCAATATACGCTTCGGCTAAATCTTTCTGATTTTCATTATTATAAAATATTTCGCTTCGGTATTGTGTACCAACATCATTTCCTTGACGGTTCAAAGTAGTGGGATCATGTGTTGCGAAAAATATTTCCAACAATTCACCAAAAGTAATTTTATTGGGATTAAAAGTAATTTGAATCGCCTCTGTGTGACCGGTATCGCCATTGCAAATAGCCGCATAGGTGGGATTAATTGTATCTCCTCCTATATATCCAGAAACCACCTTTTTCACGCCATTCAATTCTAAAAAGACAGCTTCGGTACACCAAAAACAACCGCCGGCAAAAGTGGCAACTTCCATTCCTTCTTCAATTTCCATTTATAAGTTTATTTTGTTTGCAAAAAATCTGATTATAGATTATTATAACCAATCTAAAACCAAATTTAATCTAATAATCGGAAGTGGTTATTCCTTATTAACGAAAGTTTATAATTTGTGAAGGGAAAATATATTGTGAACCATTTAATAATCATTAAAATCTTTGTTTCTTTGTGAAAATAGTTTCAAAATGATCCAAGTCAAAAATCTACATAAATATTACGATCAACTACATGTGTTGAAAGGAGTTGATTTACATATTCAAAAAGGGGAGATTGTATCCATCGTGGGTGCTTCGGGTGCCGGGAAAACAACACTTTTGCAAATCCTTGGAACTTTAGACAAACCTACAGTTGAAAACGGAATCGAATTGCGCATTAATGACGAAGATATTCTGACTATGAACGACAAAAACTTGTCCAAATTCCGAAATTTAAATTTAGGTTTTATATTCCAATTTCATCAATTATTACCTGAATTTACGGCATTGGAAAATGTTTGTATCCCTGCTTTTATTGCCAATAAATCCAAAGTGGAAACAGAAATAGAAGCCGAAAAACTCCTAACCTATCTTGGTCTTTCCCACCGTATGAACCACAAACCCAATGAGCTTTCTGGAGGAGAACAACAGCGTGTGGCTGTCGCAAGAGCTTTAATCAATAAACCTGCAATCATTTTTGCCGATGAACCTTCGGGAAATCTCGATACTGCTTCGGCTGAAAACCTGCATCAATTATTTTTTAAATTGCGTGATGAATTGGGACAAACTTTCGTGATTGTAACCCATAATGAAGAATTAGCCAATATGGCCGATAGAAAATTAGTAATGGTTGATGGATTGATTAGTAATTAAAAAAATGAATCATTCCGAATTAAAATCATTTCTTGACGAAAAAGTCATACAATACAACACGCTCGAATTCATAGAAAGCGACCCGGTTCAAATTCCGCATTTATTTTCACAAAAAGAAGATATTGAAATTGCTGGTTTTTTAAGTGCTACAATTGCTTGGGGAAATCGCAAAATGATTATAAAAAATTCCCATAAAATGATGGATTTAATGGGAAATGCTCCTTATGATTTTGTTATGTCACATTCCGAAAATGATTTGGAACGACTAGAAACTTTTGTTCATAGAACTTTTAACGGACAGGATTTTGCCAGTTTTATTAGAAGCCTAAAAAACATTTACCAAAACCATAATGGTTTAGAATCCGTATATGCTAAAAACCAAGAATTAGCAACTATGCAAAAAAGCATCTCGGAATTCAAAAAGACATTCTTCGAAATTCCACATCAGTATAGAACCCAAAAACACATTTCAGACCCTCTGAACAATTCGGCGGCTAAACGAATCAACATGTTTCTCCGCTGGATGGTGCGTCAAGACAACAAAGGAGTTGATTTAGGAATATGGAGAAGTATTTCCCCTGCTTCTTTATCCTGTCCTTTGGATGTACATTCCGGGAATGTAGCCCGAAAATTAGGATTACTTACAAGGAAACAAAACGACGGAAAAGCATTAGCTGAACTCGATAAAAAACTTCGGGAATTTGATGTAAATGATCCAGTGAAATATGACTTCGCATTATTTGGATTAGGTGTTTTCGAGGGATTTTAATTTTTACTTCAAAGTTTACCTAATTGAAAATCAATTACTTCAACTTTCTTGAAACATTAGAAATTAATTGAAATACTATTTTAATTTTCACAAGTCCCACTTTGTAAACAATTAAGGTATATATAGCGATTTTATTTTTTTAAATATTGTACTATTTACCTTATATTTAATTGTTTTTACGCATTTTATCTGTTTTATATGCACTTTATCGAATATTTCGAAATGAAATTGCATTATATTTGATTAATAAAATTACTAATAAATTAGAGTTAAAAAAACACAAAATTTAGAATTAAAAGGTAGCAACCAGATAAAAATTCAAATTTTGAGTAAATCGAATCTAATTTAGACGAAAGTAAAGAATAGAAATTATTGAAGCTATTGACAAATGATTTTATGATATTTTAAATCTGAATTATTAACCTAGTTCAAACCATTAAACAAATGAATAAAACTAAAAAAATTGTTCTAGCTGAAGATAATTCTGTCCTCTCATTACTACTTAAATTTAGATTAGAAAAAGAAGGATATAAACTACTTATAGCTGTTGACGGAAAGCAAGCAATCGAATTAATAGAAGAGCACAGTCCTGAATTAATTTTAACCGATATTATGATGCCTTTTGTCAGCGGATTAGAAGTAATCAGTCATGTAAGAAACAAATTGAATATGCAAACTCCAATTGTCGTTTTTTCGTCAGCTGGACAGGAAGAAATCGTGCTTAAAGCATTTGACTTGGGAGCTACTGACTTTATGAGTAAGCCTTTTAGTCCACATGAATTAGTAATCCGTGTAAAACGATTGCTGATTAATATTTAAACGAATAACTTAAAGTAAATAGTTATGAACGAGAACCTTTACCTTTTAGAATTTTTAAAACACTCTTCTACAATAATCAAATTGGCATGGGTCTTTAGTTGTATTTTTTTAATAATTATTGCAATGCTGATAATGTATCTTAAATATTTAAGAAACCATTTAAGGGTGAATGAAAAGATTAAGACTAAATATCAAGAGGATTATGAATCTTATCTTGTTACCTATTTATATTCCGGAAATGAAGATGGAAGTTTTAGTTCAGAACAACAATTAATTATCAATGAATTAAAAGAATTTGTAAGTGATCCTTTTAAAAGGAAAATTATTATTTCAACATTATTAAAATTAAGAAATGAAATTTCTGGTGAAATAGCTGAATCTATTGATAAACTCTTTATTAAATTAGGGCTTTTACGTTACTCATTAGCCAAACTAAGACATAAAAAATGGGACATTATCGCTATAGGAATTAGAGAGCTTACTCAATTTAAAATAAAGGGAGTTCATAAAATAATAATGAATAATATCAACCATCCAAAGAGAGAAGTTCGCAAAGAAATGCAATTATACCTGGTCCATTTATATGCTTTCAAGGGACTTGAATTTTTGAATGTTTTAGAAACGTCTTTATCTGAATGGGATCAGATTCAATTGTTGGAAATCCTTCAACTTAAAAATGACCCACAAATTGCAGACATTAGGCCATGGTTGAAATCTTCAAATGATTCGGTAGTCATTTTTACTTTAAAACTCGCTAAAGTCTACAATCAATTTGAAGCAAAAGATGAGCTTATTAAACTGTTAAATCATAAAAGTGAAGATGTAAGGGTTAATGCAATTTCTGCATTAAGTCATTTGAATATCGTTGAAGCTAAAAATATTTTGAAAAACAATTTTAATGAGCGCAGTCATGAAGAACAAATCGCTTTTCTAAAAATGATGGAAAATGTGTATGAGAATGGCGACAAACCTTTTTTATTGGAACATATACACCACAAAAATTTTGAAATTAAGTTATTAGTAATGGAGATATTGAAGCATATTAATTTTGAAGAATATACTTTATATGAGATTGAATTAAAAAAAATGCTAACAGCCTAAAACCAATTTAATATGGGTACAAGTACTTTACAAATTATAATGTCAATCATCCCTTATTTCTTTTTTATTTTTTCTGCAATTGCAATTGGATCTTATATCCTATTAGCAGTAATTTCAGCTATCGAAACAATTGAATATGTAAAGAAAAATAGCTTTGTTAATTATAAGGAAATATTATCTTCGACTTTCTCTCCTTCAATTTCAATTATAGCACCTGCATACAATGAAAGTTTAAACATTGTTGAAAATGTACGTTCCTTATTATCGAGCCACTATGTAAATTATGATGTTATCATTGTAAATGATGGAAGTAAAGATGATAGTTTAAGCAAACTCATTGAAGCCTACGACTTAATTCCAATAAGCCATCATATCAATGAACAGATTAAAACAAAACCACTAAGAAAAGGCATTTATAAATCTATAAATCCTGCATTTGACAAATTAACTATAATTGACAAAGAAAACGGAGGAAAAGCTGATGCCTTAAATATGGGACTGAATATAAGTAAAAACAAATATGTTGCTTGTATAGATGTGGATTGTTTGTTATTGGAAGATGCGCTTCAAAAAATGATTAAACCATTTCTGGAAACAACCGATGCCAAAGTAATTGCAGCCGGTGGAGTAATAAGAATAGCCAATTCATGCACCGTTAAGGATGGTAAATTACTCGATATAAACTTTCCTAAAACATGGCTGGAACAAGGTCAAATTTTAGAATATTTGAGAGCCTTTCTATTAGGAAGAATGGCATGGAGCAGACTAAATGGGTTGTTAGTCATTTCGGGTGCATTTGGTTTATTTGATAAAAAAATAGCCATTAAAGTGGGCGGTTACGATACAAACACCGTAGGGGAAGATATGGAAATTATTGTGCGAATGAGAAGATATATGGAAGAGGAGAAACAAAAATATAAAGTAGCTTATATTCCTGACCCATTATGCTGGACAGAAGCTCCAGACAATTATAAAACATTTATTTCCCAAAGAAACAGATGGACTCGCGGAACTATCGAAACACTTAAAAAACACCGTAAAATAGGGTTCAATCCAAAATATAAATCCTTGGGACTTATCAGCTATCCGTATTGGTTCTTTTTCGAAAGAATGGCTCCAATTATAGAAGTAGCCGGTGTACTTTATTTTGGAATTCTTATTGCACTCCATCATGTTAGATGGGATTATTCATTGGTTTTTATTATTTTCGCCTATTTATTTTCGGTCTTGTTTTCAATAGTTGCAATAATTACAGAAGAACTTACCTATCACCAATATAAAAAGAAAAGAATAGGTTTCGACCTGTTAAAGATTGCTTTTTTAGAACCTTTTGTTAATCATCCAGTCATTTTGTATGCAGCAATTAGTGGAAATATAGATTACTATTTTAACAAAAAAAAGAAATGGGGAGCTATGACACGAAAAGGAATGACCAAAGCCTAATACTATAAAACAACCAAATGAAAAAAAAATTCTCTTACTATAACAGTTTAGAATATATTTACGCCACAATTTCACTCATAATTATTTTTTGTCTATTAAGCTTAATCGAATTATTCAAAAATTTTGATATACAGTTATTTACCTATAAACTATTAAATGATTTTTTTACGGGACTACTAATCGGATTATTGTTTTTCCCACTGTATTTAGTATTAAAATACATTAAAAATCCTTTAGGGATACTTGTTATTAAAGTGCTATTCTCAATTATTGCAATCATCCAACTTGGATTGATAGGATACAGCCTCACCACTCATATTAATCTTGGAGCAGATCTTTTAGGCTATTCTTTGAGTGACATGTACACAACTGTAACTGCCTCTTTATCGCTGTCCTTTTTGATGCTTTTACCGTTCATGATAGTACCAATTGTTTATCTGGGATTGATTTGGCTATTCAATTCATTTGGACATAAAATCAATACCAAAATTTTACTTATCGTTTTATTTGTCTTTGGGAGTTTAACTTTTGTAATTGCCAATACAAAGAAAAATGCTTCTCAAAACAAATTAAATTTCTTGTTGAGTGACATCATAAGAGCCGAAAATGATAAAGCTTTGGCTTCTGAGGGCAACCTCACTTTCAAGAAAGAATTTCCTCTGGAAAAAGCATCTGAAAGTACTAAAGATGTATTGGCTCCATTTTTCAATATTCAAAAAGAAAAACCAAATGTCGTTTTTATTATTATGGAAGGACTTGGAAGCGATTTTACCGATGATGGTGAATACAAAGGGTTTACTCCTTACTTAGACTCATTGGCTACAAAATCACTTTATTGGGAAAATTTCGTCAGTAATGCCGGACGAACATTTGGCGCACTACCTTCTTTAATTGGTTCGTTGCCTTTTGGAGAAAATGGATTTATGGAATTGAATCCAATCCCTAAACACAATTCATTAATCAGCATTCTGAAATCAAACGGTTATACTACTGCTTATTATTCTGGCGATGAATCAACATTTGATAAAAAAAGTAATTTCTTAGAATACAACGGTATCGATAAAATCATTGATATCAACAAATTTGGTCCCGGGTATGTTAAGACAAAAGAAAATTCAGGCGGATTTTCCTGGGGTTATCCTGATGCTGAAATATACCGCAAAACATTATCTGAATTAAAAGATAAAAAGGAACCTCGATTGGATATTATAATGACACTTACTAATCATGAACCTTTTGATTTCCCTTCTAAAAAAGTGTACTTAGAAAAGGTCGAACGTATTTTAAATACCAAATCTTATTTTGAAAAAAACAAGATGA
Source organism: Flavobacterium cryoconiti (assembly GCF_048158645.1). Lineage (NCBI taxonomy): Bacteria > Pseudomonadati > Bacteroidota > Flavobacteriia > Flavobacteriales > Flavobacteriaceae > Flavobacterium > Flavobacterium cryoconiti. The sequence goes on from NZ_JBLNKW010000003.1 coordinate 313,310, forward strand.
GTGAATATAAAGACATATTTGCCTGTCTTCTTTATACCGATAATTCCATCCAAAGTTTCATGAAAGCTTATTCTAAAAGACCCGATTATAAAAATACTATTTTTATAATCACGGGAGATCACAGGTTAATTCCGGTTCCCCAAAAAGATAATTTATCCCGTTTTCATGTTCCTCTTTACATTTACAGCCCTATGCTGAAGAAAACCGCAAAATTTAAATCTATTTCTTCACATACCGATGTAACGCCAAGTTTAGTTTCCTTTTTAACGAATAATTACACATTCAACAAATTAGAAAAAACGACTTGGATAGGTCAAGGTTTGGATACCGTTAGAGAATTTAGAAATATCCATAACATTCCGTTAATGAGATACAAAGGCAGCATCAATGATTATATATATAAGGACTATTTTTATTCAGATGGCAGTCTTTTTAAAATTGATGAAAATTTCAATCTTAATGAAACTGACAACGACATGATGGAAACGATAACCGGTTCTTTTAATGATTATAAAAAATTAAATGCATACTTAACCACAAAAAACAAAATCACCAATACCGCTACCAGCTTTAAAAAACCTACTTATGCATTTACACCTGAGCAACTTTCATTAATCAAAAAATTAACAAAAGGATTGGATCCTGATCATATTTTCTTTCTTGCAAGAGATTTAGCATTTAAAAAAGAGCGTGAAAAAGCGAGATTATTATGTAATTATATCTTGAATGAGCTACCTAATTATGGTGACGTAAGAACTCTGAAAGGCAGAACATTAGCCTGGGATGGTGATTATAAAAATGCGGAAATAGAATTACTGGAAGTCATAAACAGAACTCCTTTCTACGGTGATTCTTATTTAGCAATAATGGATGTCTATTGGTGGTCAAACCAGAATAAAAAAGCAATTGAAATTGGTAAAAAAGGATTAGCAAATCAAATCAACGATGCTGAATTAGGTTATAAATTGGCACAAGCCTATGAAAGGATGAAAAATAAAAATCAGGCAAATAAAACTATTGACAGCCTTATAAAAATTCATCCTGAGAATAACAATTACGTAACTTTTAAAAAATCCTTAAAAAAATGATTTTAAAAATAGTCATAAAACTTATTTGTATCTGGACCTTTTTACTTGCCTTTGAAATGTCAGGTCAAGAAAAGAAATACAATGGAGATCCTGATACTTCCTTTGAGACAGCCCGTAATTTAGCTTTTAATAAGCAACGCAAACAAGCGCAGGACACATTGCTTTCTATTCTAACTAAATATCCAGATTATCATGAAATCCGTTCTTTTTTGGCAACAACGTATTCTTGGGATGGCGACTATAAAAAAGCACGAAAAGAGTTTGCTTATGTTTTAGAAAGAGATACTAAAAATAAGAGTACTTGGATAGCAGCAATAAAAAATGAGTCTTGGGCAAATATGCCATTTTCGGCTTTAGAAATGACAAATGAAGCTTTGAAAAACTTTCCTGACGATGCTGAAATATTGTATTTAAAGGCAAGTGCTCAAGAAAGCACAAACAACCCAATAGAAGCATTAAATACAGTTCAATTTATACTGAATAAAAATCCAGAAGACCAAAAAGCCAAAGATTATAAAGTAAGTTTAAATAAAATACTGAGTCAAAATTCTATTGGAATTAATTCAACTGTTGATTTATATTCAGATGTATTTGATCCAATGCAATATCATACTCTTAAATATGGCCGCCAAACAAAATACGGAAGTATAATAGCGAAAGTAAATTTCAATAGAAGATTCAAGGAAAATGGGTTACAGTACGAAGTCGATTTATACCCAAAAATTTCAAAAGGATTTTATGCCTATGTTAATGTTGGTTTGTCTAATTCTTTTCTCTTTCCAGATGTTAGATTTGGTGCAGAACTATACAAATCTTTACCTAAAAGTTTTGAAGTTTCCTTAGGGTTCCGAACTTTAATGTACAGTACCACCACGACTATATATACCGGCTCTGTAGGTTGGTATTATGGAAATAGCTATTGGTCTTTTCGCCCTTACATAACACCTGGTGGTGCCGGAACAAGCACCTCAGGAACTATTGCATATCGTAAATATCGTAGTGATGCTGATAATTATTTAGGTCTTTCATTAGGAATTGGGTTTTCACCAGAAACAAATCAGTTTGATTTTAATGAAAATGAAGTCTCTATCATAAATTTAAAGTCGCAAAAAATTAATTTGGGATATTATTTTTCTTCTTCAAATAAACAAAATGCTTGGGGAACTCAATTTGCAGTTACCCATCAAGAAATAATATTTGACCCGGGGAAATACTTTTGGATTTATTCACTTAATTTATCGTGGGAAATAAGATTCAAATAGAGGGTAGATTATTGAAGTTTAGTATCAAAACTTAACATTCCTTTCAAAAAGACTATCTTTGCACAAAATTTAAGCAAATGAGTACTTTCGAACAATTCAATCTCCCTAAATCTGTACAAAAAGCAATAGATGATTTAGGATTTACTTCTCCAACTCCCATCCAGGAAAAAACTTTTTCTGTGATAATGTCTGGAAGAGATATGATGGGAATTGCACAAACCGGTACCGGTAAAACATTTGCCTATCTATTACCTTTATTAAAATTATATAAATTTACTCCGGGGCATACTCCTAAAATAGTAATTCTGGTTCCTACTCGTGAACTTGTGGTGCAAGTAGTGGAAGAAGTAGAAAAACTGACAAAATACATGTCGGTTCGTACCGTTGGTATTTTTGGAGGGGTCAACATTAATACTCAAAAAACAACCGTTTATCAAGGCTGCGACATACTAGTGGGAACTCCAGGAAGAATCATGGATTTAACATTAGATAATGTAATCCGTTTTGAAGAAATGCAAAAACTGGTTATTGATGAGTTTGACGAAATGCTTAATTTAGGTTTCCGCACCCAATTGACAGCTATTTTGGCGATGATGCCTAAAAAACGTCAAAATATCCTATTTTCGGCAACAATGACGGATGAAGTAGATGCCATTTTGAATGACTATTTTGATTATCCGGAAGAAGTTACCTTATCTGCTTCAGGAACACCATTGGAAAATATCAAACAAATCACCTATCAAGTTCCAAACTTTAATACCAAAATAAACCTTCTAAAACACTTATTGCAAAACAACGAAGACATGAGTCGTGTTTTGGTATTTGTCAATAATAAAAAGATTTCTGATATGGTTCACGAACGAATCGAAGAAGATTTTGAAGGACAGTTTGGGGTAATTCACTCGAATAAATCTCAAAATTATCGTTTGAGCACGATGGCTTCTTTCCAAGAAGGAAATTTACGTGGTTTGATTACCACAGATATTATGGCAAGAGGTTTGGACATTTCCAATATTACCCATGTTATCAACTTTGAAATGCCCGAAATGCCTGAATTGTATATGCATAGAATTGGTAGAACCGGTCGTGCTGATGCAACAGGAACAGCAATAAGTCTTATCGCACCTCGTGAAGAAGAATCTAAAGTCGAGATAGAAGTGCTAATGAACATGGAATTAGCCATCGAAGTTTTCCCAGAAACAGTTGAAGTTTCATCAAAATTAATCGAACCTGAAAAAGACAGACAACCGATTAAGTTTATGATGAAAAAACAAAAGCTTGAAGGAGATGGCGCTTTTCAAGAAAAAAGTAAAAAGAATAAGAAAGTCAATTTGGGTGGCCCTGGTGTAACCAAGAAAAAAACGCATGGCTCTGTGAATAGAAATATGCTAAAAACCAGAGATAAAAAGAGAAAAGATAAAAATAAATAATAGTAGAAAAAGGCTAAAAATGACAATCATTTTTAGCCTTTTTTATTTTAACCTTATTGAATTTTCAAGTTTAAATCTTTGTAAAAACCAAACAAACCGGAGAACATAAAGCGATTCTTTTTCCAGTATCAGTAAGTGTTCCTGTAGTTACATTCCTTTTAAAAATCACAACATCATTTGTGTATTGATGCCCTACCAAAAGAAATTTTCCAGTTGGATCAATCACGAAATTCCTAGGTCCTTTTCCCAAAGTACTTGTTTGTCCTTTCGATAGTAATTTTCCGTTTTTTAGAATTTTAAAGATTGAAATAGTATTTGCTTCTCCTCTATTGGTAGCATATAAAAATTTACCATCAGGCGAAATGTGAATATCAGCAGACCCAAAAGTTCCTTTGAAGTTTTTTGCTAAAATAGTAGTCTCTTCTATTTTTTTCAACAATCCGTTTGAATAACTGAAAACAGTTAACGTTCCATCCAATTCTTGCAATAAGTAAACAAATTTTCCGTCATTACTAAACGTTAAATGTCTTGGCCCACTTCCTGATTTTACTGAAATACTATCTTTAATTTTCAAAACTTCATTCGCAGAGTTTGGATTGTATTGGTACGAAAACACTTTATCAGTCCCTAAATCATTAGATAAAACAAACTTTCTATCTGGAGAAAAATGAACCATGTGAACGTGAGGACCCTCTTGTCTTTGTGCATTAATTCCTTTTCCAAAGTGTTGTACTACCTGTTTTGCTTCAGAAATACTTCCATCGCTATTTTTGCCAAAAACTGAAATATTACCCCCAGAATAATTGGCCACAATGACATTTTTATCATCATTAATAATATAACAAGGATCGGCTCCTTTGGAACTTTGTTTATTAATTAAGCTTAATTTTCCACTTGAAGCATTATAACCAAAAGAACTCACCATACTTTCAGCGCCATTTTCATTTACTGAATAAACATAATTATTATTTTTAGAAACCGTCAAATAACTTGGATTTACAACATTTTCAGTAGCACTTTTAAGATTAAAACCGCCTGTATTTGTATCAAAATCATAGGTGTAAATTCCTTTACTTTCACAGCTGTTGGTATAAGTTCCAATTAGCAAATTGAATTTGTTTTTTTGTGCTTGCACGCTTGTTAAAATGAAAATTAAAAGAAGAACAACATACGAATTTTTCATGTTTTTAAATTTTATTGAAAAGCTAAAATACATAAATATTTTAGAATCAATGCCAATTGTTTGTTCCTTTGAAAAATTATAACAACATCACCAAAAACTGTATACAAATTTGTATTTTTGATTCATAAAATTCAATGAACTCCATTGAAAATAAAATCCAGTGAAGTAAACTTGAAATAAAAATGCATTTTAAACATCCCGAAATTCTATACTTTCTATTCTTATTGATTGTACCAATTTTGGTTCATTTATTTCAATTACGACGTTTCAAAAAAGAATATTTTACTAATGTTCGTTTCTTAAAAGCACTTTCAATACAAACCAGAAAAAGCTCCAAAATCAAAAAATGGCTGCTTCTCTCCTGCCGTTTATTATTGCTCACTTCTATTATTATAGCATTTGCGCAACCTTTTTTCGATTCAAAAGACAGCAAAAACGCCACTAATGAATTATATATTATTTTGGATAATTCTTTTAGCATGCAAGCCAAAGGAAAAAAAGGGGAATTACTAAAACGAACTGTTCAGGAATTACTGGAAGAAACACCGGCAAATGTAAATTTTTCTTTGCTAACCAATTCTGATAATTATTGGAATACAGATATAAAGTCAGTTCGAAGTTCTTTACAAAACCTAAAATACAGCGCTGCGCCTTTTCAGCTCACTGCTATAATGGCAAAAATAAAAGCACATAAATCAGCTTTTAAAAAAGATATTGTTATCATTACGGATGCAGTAGGACTTGATGAAAAACAATTGAAAAATAGTGACAAAGAAAACACACCCCAATTCATAATCCCGAAAGCGGAACAAAAAAATAACGTTTCTATTGACAGTGTTTTTATCAATAAAACACAAGATAATTTTTATGAAATTAGCGTCCAACTGTCCAGTTATGGTGAAGAGTTCAATCCAATTCCTATCTCTTTATATAATGACAACAAACTTATTGCGAAGACGATAGTAACTTTAGATTCAAAGAAAAAAAACATCAATTTTACAATTCCAAAACAAGCCTTTCATGGTTATGTTTCTATTGTTAACAATGGTTTGAGTTATGACAACACTTTATTTTTCAGCATTTCAAAAACGAAGAAAACGAACGTAATCAGCATTGGTGAGCCAGAAAAAAGCAACTTTCTTTCCCGAATTTATACACCTGAAGAATTCAATTTTAATAATTACACTTTAGGTTCACTGGATTACAACAAACTGGAAGAGCAAAATACGATAGTTTTAAATGAATTGGATGAAATTCCACAAGCGCTGCAAACCACTTTAAAATCTTTTGCGGAAAAAGGCGGCAATTTAATTGTGATTCCTTCGGCTGTGGCTTCGGTTTCTAATTTGAATTCATTTTTGATGAATTTTGGGAATATCAAATTCAACTCATTAGAAAACAAAGAAAAGCTGATTACTAAAATCAATTTTAATCATCCTGTATTCAATACCGTTTTCGAAAATAAAGTCACTAATTTTCAATATCCAAAAACAAAAAGTTCGTTTGCTTTATCGAGTTCCAGTCCATCTGCTTTATCCTATGAAGACCAAAGTATTTTCCTGACTTCAATAGCAAATTCGGCCGCAGCAGTTTTTATTTTCTCGGCACCAATTAATACGCTAAATTCAAATTTCCAACAATCGCCATTGATTGTACCTACTTTTTATAAAATGGCAATGAACAATCAAAACAATGGTATAAGTGCTTTGATAATAGGAAATAACAATCCACATTTCACAGACGCTTCTTTAAATAAAGACGACATTTTAACTGTTAAAGGTACAGACGAACAATTTATTCCTATTCAACAAATTTTGAATAATAAAGTGAAAATGATTTTCAATTATTATCCGGAACAAGCAGGAAATTATAGCATTTACAATAAAAAAGAGTGGGTAGAAAACATCAGTTTTAATTACAATAGAACCGAAAGCAATTTGGCTGCAGCCAATGAAAATATCGTTTCAAATTATAAAACAGCCGAATCTATAACATCCTTTTTTGACACTTTACAAACTGACAGAACTGATAATCAAATTTGGAAATGGTTTGTTATCTTTGCACTGTTATTTCTACTAACCGAAATGGCAATTATACGGTTCGTAAAGTAAAGCCGAATTTCAAATAATTAAACAATCATTATGAATATAATCATCAGAGAAGCAAAAATTATCGATTCGAAAAGTCCTTTTCATAACAAGACTGTAGATATTTTAATTGTTGATGGTTTTATAAAAAAAATTGGTAAATCGCTTCCCAATTTAGAAAAAGCAGATGAAGTAAAACTCGATAATTTGCATGTATCACAAGGCTGGTTTGACAGTAGCGTTTCCCTTGGAGAACCTGGTTTTGAAGACCGAGAAACCATTTCAAACGGACTTGATGTAGCAGCCAAAAGCGGATTTACCGCAATTGCATTACAACCCAACTCGTACCCTATTATTGACAATCAATCCCAAGTGAATTTTGTGGTAAACAAAGCGCATGGATTTGCAACTCAACTTTTCCCTATTGGTGCTTTGACAAAACAAAGTGAAGGAAAAGACATGGCGGAATTATACGATATGAAAAAAGCGGGTGCAATTGCTTTTGGCGATTATACTAAAAGTTTGAACAATGCTAATTTGCTAAAAATAGCCTTACAATACGTTCAGGATTTTGATGGATTAGTGATTGCATTTGCCCAAGACGAAAACATAAAAGGAAACGGAGTCGCTAATGAAGGAATTGTTTCTACGCGATTAGGCTTAAAAGGAATTCCAAATCTTGCCGAAGAATTACAAATCGCACGAAATTTATTTCTGTTAGAATACACCGGAGGAAAATTACACATTCCGACTATTTCTACCAAAAAATCAGTTCAATTAATTAAAGAGGCTAAATCCAATGGATTGAATGTAACGTGTAGTGTCGCAGTCCATAATTTAGTTTTAACAGATGAAAAACTGGAAGAATTCGATACAAGATATAAAGTTTCTCCACCACTCCGAACAGAAACAGATAGAAAAGCGTTGTTGAAAGGAATAAAAGACGGAACGATTGACATGATTACTTCCGACCATAATCCAATTGACATCGAACATAAAAAAATGGAGTTTGATACCGCCAAAAATGGGACAATTGGTTTAGAAAGCGCTTTTGGTGCTTTAATGACAGTATTGCCATTAGAAACCGTGATAGAGAAATTAACATCGGGAAAATCAACTTTTGGTATCGATATACAAACCATTAATGAAGGCTCAAAAGCTAACATTACGCTATTCAACCCGGAACCTAAAAGCATTTTTACAAAATCATCCATTTTATCGAAATCAAAAAACTCCGCTTTTCTGGGAACAGAAATTAAGGGAAAAGTTCACGGGATTGTGAATCAAGGAAAATTAATTTTAGCATAAATAAAAAATCTCGCAAAAACCCAAAGTGAGAAAAAATAAAAAACATGAATAACACTATCGAAGCAGGAAAAACTGCTGCAATTACAAGTTATATCTTAGGAATTGGTGTATTTATAGCGATGTCAATGAATTCCGAAGACAAAAATACTTTTGCTTCATTCCACATCCGCCAGGGATTAGGACTCACTTTAACCTTTATATCATTAGGATTAATTGTCAATAATTTTGACAGCTTAATGATTTCTGCCCCTATGTGGATTTTTGTATTTGTTTTATGGTCCTATGGTATTACCAGTGCTATAAAAGGCGAAACAAAACCAGTTCCTTTATTAGGTACTTATTTCCAAAAATGGCTTAAAAACATATCATAATCAAATGAATTTATCTTTAGAATATAAAATCCGAGAACCTAAAATAAAATTAGAAAAAAATCCTCTTTTACTTTTATTACATGGTTACGGCAGCAACGAGGAAGACTTATTTTCGTTTGCAACTGAACTTCCTGAAGAATATTACATTATTTCAGCAAGAGCTCCATATAACATGCAATATGGTGCTTATGCTTGGTACGCCATCAATTTTGATGCTGACGAAAATAAATTTTCAGATCATGAACAAGCAAAAGTTTCTAGGGATTTAATCGCTCAATTTATTGACGAATTAATTCAAACCTATCCAATTGATGCTAAAAATGTGACTTTGGTTGGCTTCAGCCAAGGCTCCATTTTAAGTTATGCAATCGCATTATCACATCCTGATAAAGTGCAAAGGGTAGTTGCATTGAGCGGTTATGTAAGTGAACCTATTTTGGAAGAAAATTATTTAAGAAACGATTTCACAAAACTTAAAATATTCCATTCACATGGAACTGTTGATCAGGTAATCCCAGTGGAATGGGCCCGAAAAACAAAACCATTTCTGGAAAAATTAGGCATCCACTCTACCTACAAAGAATATCCTGTAGGTCATGGTGTAGCACCACAAAATTTTTATGATTTCAAAAATTGGCTTCTTGAAAATTAGTGTTAGTTTTCAGTCGCAGTGAATACTGTGACTGAAAACTTGATACTTTATTTCTGATATAAAAGCGATTGATTCACTTCAAAAGAAATACTGTCATCTGGATTGACAAAGTATTTCAATAATACTTCTCCCCAAATTTCACCATCACTAAAATCAGCAATAATCCATCGGTGGTTTAGAATTTTAACTTTATTGATAATAAATTTATTAGCCCCTATTTTATCCTGACCTACGTAAGGATTTCCATTAGGATTTGAATTATAGTCCAATAATTTTTCTGTAACAACAGGAATCAATTTTTCATATTGAATTATCTTTCCAGAATTTGAAGATTCAAAATAATTTTGAGCATTTTCATTTTTTTCCAAAGAAAAATAATTGGCATCAACTAATTTATCTTTAACCGAATTCAAGCTGTCTTTCAACTTTGTAGTTACTTTTTTATATCTATCTTGTTCAAAAGTTACTTCCTTACTCAAGAACATATAAGTATAAATATTCATAAGTATAGCAAGAATAAGAGCGTAAAGAAATAATGATTTTTTCATTTTTAAGATTAATTAAATTGTAATTTGTAGATTGTCATAAGCCAGGAAAACATTTTTTGGAAGTCTTTTTTGTACTTCTTCATGAAAACCAAGAATGTGACTGATATGAGTAATATAGGCTTTTTCAGGTTGAACCAAAGTTATAAAATCTAACGCTTCCTGTAAATTGAAATGCGCAATATGAGATTCTTCGCGCAAAGCGTTTATCACCAATACTTTTAGATTTTTTAGTTTTTCTATTTCGCTTTCTTCAATTGTTTTCACATCTGTCAAATAGGCAAAATCATCTATTCTATACCCAAAAACCTGAAGCCCTGCATGCATCACGTCTATAGGAATCACAGTTTTATTGCCAATGGAAAAAGGTTGATTATTGACAACCTCAACAGTTTTTACAGAAGGTGCGCCAGGATATCTATTTACGGTTTCAAAAACATAATCGAAACGTCTTTTTAGATTATCAATTACCCTTTGATGGGCATAAATTGGAATCTCACCTTGTTTAAAATTGAAGGGACGAATATCATCCAAACCAGCAGTATGATCTGAATGTTCATGAGTAAATAGGATTCCGTCTACTTTTTGACAATTTGAAGAAAGCATTTGCTGTCTAAAATCAGGTCCGCAATCGATAACGTATGAATGATTTTCCCATGAAACCCAAACTGAAACCCGAAGCCTTTTATCCTTAAAATCAGTGCTTTTACATACTGGATGATTACTTCCAATGATTGGAATTCCTTGTGATGTACCAGTGCCTAAAAAATATACCTTCAACTCTATTATTTTTTTTTACAAAAATAGGGTTAATTATCTTTCATTAGAAACCTATTTAACTAACTTTGTAACATATTAGCCATATTTAAAATAAAATGGGTACTGAAATAAAACTAAAAGGTGACAAAGTCATCGAGCAAATTCCTTCCATAAAAGACAAAGCACTCCGTATTAATTTAAATGAAAATATTTACGGAACCTTCGCAGAAATTGGTGCTGGGCAAGAAACTGTAAGACATTTTTTTAGATCGGGAGGTTCTTCTGGTACTATAGCAAAAGCGATGTCAGCCTATGACAAAGATTTTAGTGATGCTGTGTACGGTATAGAAGGTGATGGACGTTATGTAACGGAAAGTCGACTTAAAAAAATGCTGACTTTTGAGGGGCAATTAATCGAAGAACGGTTAAGCAGAGAAAAACATCCTAATAAAATGTTTTTTAGTTATGCTAATACTGTAGCTACGATAGACTTTGCCAAACAATTTAAAGGTCACGGCTGGGTAGGTATTCGATATCAAATTGAACCAGACGAAGCTTACAACGAAATAATCCTTCACATTCGTTTCAAAGAAACCGATGCGAGATTACAACAAGAAACCCTTGGTATTCTTGGCGTAAACTTAATCTATGGTGCTTATTATAAATATAATGATCCTAAACGTTTATTGCGCTATTTATATGACCATTTAGATAAAGATCAGCTGGAAATAGATACCATTAATTTTTCAGGTCCCCGTTTTGCTGATGTAGATAATCGTTTGATGAGTTTACAATTAGTAAAAAACGGAATGACTGATGCGGTTATGTTTGATCCTGAAGGCAAAAACATACTTCCTGCTGCTATTCTTTACAAAAAAAATATACTCGCTTTAAGAGGAAGTTTTCGTCCCGTTACTAAAGTTAACATGGACATGTATGAGAAATCATTAAAAATGTTCCTTGAAGAAAATAAAGTTGAAAAAGAAAATACACTTGTAATCTTTGAAATCACTTTGTCCAACTTACGTTCGGATGGTGAAATTGATGAAAGAGATTTCATGGACAGAGCTGAATTGCTTTGTTCACTGGGACAAACGGTAATGATTTCTAATTTTCAAGAATATTATAAAGTAGTTGAATATTTTGCCAATTATACTAAAGCCAGAATGGGATTAGCCATGGGTGTAAATAACTTGGTTGATATATTTGATGAGAAATACTACCGTCATTTAAGTGGTGGAATTCTAGAAGCTTTCGGAAAATTATTTTATCGCGATATGAAAGTATTCTTGTATCCAATGATAGGGGAAAATGGAGAAATTATTACATCCGATACTTTAAAAGTACATCCAAGAATGAAAGAATTATATAAATTCTTTAAATTTAATGGGAAAGTGGTTGACATTAATGACTATGATCCTGAAAATCTTGAAGTTTTCTCTCGTGAGGTTCTAAAAATGATTAGTCATGGAACAGCAGGATGGGAAAGCATGCTTCCTTCTGGTATTGCAGAAATCATTAAAGAGCATCATCTTTTTGGGTATGACCCAAGTAAAATTTTGAATGAAAGTAATAACTAATATTCAGATTATAAATTTCAAATTGAAATCTTAATAAATAAAAAAGCCAAGGAAGTATTTAAAATTACTTTCTTGGCTTTTTTTCTTAAATATGAAAAACTTATTTTAATATCTGAGCGGCATGTGCTTTAGTTTTAACATCAGAGATTACCTCATCAATAATGCCGTTTTCATCAATGACGAAAGTAGTTCTATGAATTCCGTCATATTCTTTTCCCATGAATTTTTTAGGTCCCCAAACTCCAAACGCCTGAATTACTGATTTATCTTCATCAGCCAATAATGGAAAAGGAAAATCATATTTCTCCTTGAATTTTGCTTGAGCTTTTTGTGGATCAGCACTTACGCCAAGTAGTTCATAATTATTCGCTTTGAAACGTTCAAAATTATCTCTTAAATCACAAGCTTCAGCGGTGCATCCTGGAGTATTAGCTTTTGGATAAAAGAAAACAACTAGTTTTTTCCCTTTATAATCAGCTAATTGATGTGATTTTCCATCTTGGTCAAGAGCAGAAAAATCAGGTGCTTTATCTCCTTTTTTTAATGTTGTCATTATTTATATTTTTTATTTGTTCGAATTGAAATTGAATTTTGTTATTAAGATTGAAATTGTTTTTCTTTACAAATCAAATTTACTGAATAATGAATAAACAAGAACGTGTAACGTTTGTTATAAATACGTTAAAAGAATTATATCCAACGATTCCTATTCCGTTAGACCATAAGGATCCTTATACTTTACTGATTGCTGTTTTACTTTCAGCACAATGTACTGATGTTCGCGTGAATCAAATTACGCCTTTGCTTTTTGCGAAAGCTGATAATCCGTATGATATGATTAAAATGTCCGTGGAAGAAATTAAGGAAATCATACGACCTTGTGGCTTGTCACCAATGAAATCAAAGGGAATTCATGGTTTATCTCATATTTTAATTGACAAACACGGCGGGAAAGTACCTCAAAGTTTTGAGTTTTTAGAAGAATTACCGGCTGTGGGGCATAAAACGGCAAGTGTGGTCATGTCTCAGGCTTTTGGCGTTCCAGCTTTTCCTGTAGACACCCATATTCATCGATTAATGTATCGATGGAATTTGACTAATGGAAAAAATGTGGTTCAAACAGAAAAAGATGCTAAACGTATTTTTCCAGAGGAATTATGGAATGATCTGCATTTAGAAATCATTTGGTATGGTCGGGAATATTCGCCAGCACGAGGTTGGGATTTAGATAAAGATATTATCACCAAAACGATTGGAAGAAAATCAGTTATAGATGATTACTATAAAAAGCATCCCGTTTCTAAATAAAAAATTGCACTAATTTTAAATAAAATTAGTGCAATTTAATAATTCAAGTACTAAAATTGTAGCTTAAATTTTTTCAATACAATAACATCCAATACCTAAATTGACTGTTTTTAATTCGCTATAATTTCGAAATTTTTATCTTCTATTTTTATTATGCTTAACGCTTTTGAATAATTCAATAAAAAAGAAACGATTTCTTTCTCGGGCTTCATCTTCTTAGAAAGTAATGATTTTTTAGAGTAAATTTTTGCCATATTGTAATAAATTTGTTTTTATATTACAACGGAGCAAGTTTCAATTTATTGTTAATTAGTCAAAACAATTTGATGTTTATCAATAACTTTCCTCATATTCATTAATGCATAACGCATTCTGCCCAAAGCAGTATTTATACTTACACCTGTTACCTCAGAAATTTCTTTAAAACTCATATCCTGATACATTCGCATGACCAAGACTTCTTTTTGGTCAATTGGAAGTTCTTCGATAAGTTTCTTCAAATCCATTTCAACTTGCTCTGCGATTAGCTTATTTTCTATTGTAAGAGAATCATCAGACATTATTGAAAAAATAGAAAATTCCTCTGTTTCTCTGAACATGGGCATTTTTTTTGTTTTTCGATAATGATCAACAATAAGATTATGAGAAATTCTCATTACCCACGGTAAGAACTTTCCTTCTTCATTATAGGAATTTGATTTTAAGGTTCTTATTACCTTAATAAAGGTATCTTGAAAAATATCATTCGAAATATCTCTATCGGAGATTTTTGAATATATAAAACCATAAATTTTTGATTCGTGTCTTTTGATTAATGAAGCTAAGGCATCTTCATTACCTGCAACATAATCCTGCACCAATAATGCGTCTGGAAGTTGTGTATTAGCCATAGTTATACTTTTTAGTTTTTAATTAAAATGGAGATTTTTCTCTAAAAAGTAGTTTTGTAGTATAGGCTAATGCTTAATTAGGGTTATTATATTCTTCAAATTTAGCAAATAATTATTTTAACAAGCAAATTAAATTAAGAAAAATTAACATCTCAAAAATAAAAATGTTAAAATATATACGCAGTTTTTACGTTGAAGGGGGAAAAGCAATGGTATTATCAGATAAAAGCTTGTTTCAATTAAAAAAATGCTATTTGAAAAATTAAAAAAATACACCTGAAAAAAATATTTAACAAGAAATTTAATAGATACAAAATATCCTGAGAATAGCATTTCTTATTTCCCTCCATTAATAATCCAAAATTTGTGATTTGTTCAACCTCTTTTCTCCGATGAAAATTGATTACTTTTGTGAAAATTAATTGTTTTTATGCAAGTTGACCTTTCTAAATTAGATCCTAAGAAAAATATTATTATAAAAGGCGCACAAGTACATAACTTAAAAAATGTAGATGTTGCGATTCCTCGAAATAAATTAGTTGTTATCACAGGACTTTCCGGATCAGGGAAATCAAGTCTGGCATTTGATACTTTATATGCCGAAGGACAACGCCGTTATGTAGAAAGTTTATCATCCTATGCACGACAATTTCTTGGTCGGTTAGACAAACCAAAAGTGGAATACATCAAAGGAATTGCTCCTGCAATTGCTATTGAACAAAAAGTAAACACAACAAATGCACGTTCTACAGTAGGAACTTCAACAGAAATTTACGATTATATAAAATTATTATTTGCTAGAATTGGACGTACCTATTCTCCTATTTCCGGACGAGAAGTAAAGAAAAATACGGTTACCGATGTGGTAAACGATGTGAAAAAATTTGACATTGACAGCAAATGGTTACTACTTGCTCCTATTAATCTGGAAGAAGGCCGAAAACTGGAAGACAAACTAAAGGTACTTTTACAACAAGGTTTTGCTAGGATTCAAGTTAATAATGAAATGGTTCGATTAGATGAAATCGACCAACATTCTTTAGACAATAAAGACATAAAGCTCATTATTGATCGAATTGTTATCAATCCCGAAACTTCGGGAGAAGAAGAATTCTACAATCGATTGGCTGATGCTGTTCAAACCGCTTTTTTTGAAGGAAAAGGAATTTGTTATTTGCAAGAATTAAATTCGGATAAAAGTTTTTCTTATTCTAATAATTTCGAATTGGACGGAATTAATTTCTTGGAACCTAATGTACATTTATTCAGTTTCAACAATCCTTATGGTGCTTGTCCTGTATGTGAAGGATACGGAAATATAATAGGAATTGATGCTGAATTAGTAGTGCCAAATACGACCTTATCCATATTTGAGAATGCTATTTTCCCATGGAGAGGTGAAAGTATGAGCTGGTTTAGAGATGAATTAGTAAACAACGCCTATAAATTTGACTTTCCTATTCACAAACCTTTTTATCAATTATCCGAAGATCAAAAAGAATTGATTTGGAATGGAAACACCTATTTTCAAGGTCTGAATGATTTCTTTAAGGAACTGGAAGAAAAAAATTATAAGATTCAAAACCGTGTGATGCTTTCTCGTTACCGTGGAAAAACCAAATGCCATTCCTGCAAAGGAAAACGCTTGCGAATAGAAGCTTCTTACGTAAAAATTAATGATAAAACAGTTTCTGATTTAGTTGATTTACCTATTAAGCATTTGGTTACTTTTTTTCAAAATATTGACTTAGATGTTTACGAAAAGCAAATTGCAAAACGACTATTATTGGAAATTAATAATAGATTATCGTTTTTAACCGAAGTTGGTTTAGATTATCTTACTTTAAATAGAAATTCAGCAACACTTTCCGGTGGGGAATCTCAACGTATCAATTTAGCAACCTCATTAGGAAGTAGCTTGGTTGGATCCATGTATATTCTAGACGAACCCAGCATTGGTTTACACCCAAAAGATACAGAACGCCTCATAAAAGTATTATTGTCTCTTCGTGATTTAGGCAATACTGTTATTGTAGTCGAACATGATGAAGACATAATGAAAGCTGCTGATATGATTATCGATATTGGTCCGGAAGCGGGAACTTTAGGTGGTAATTTAGTTGCCCAAGGAACGTATGACGAAATCCTAAAATCAACTTCACTTACAGCAAAATATCTGAATGGCGATTTAGAAATTACTGTTCCAAAAAAACGAAGACCCTTCAAGAATTTTATAGAAATAAAAGGCGCCAGAGAAAACAATCTGCAAAATATTGATGTGACTTTTCCTTTGGACGTATTGACCGTTATTACAGGAGTTTCTGGAAGTGGAAAAAGCACGCTTGTAAAGAAAATTTTGTTTCCTGCTATGCAAAAAAAACTGGAAAATGCAGGCGAAAAAGCGGGTCAATTTACTGAAATGACCGGTTCATTTTCTCAAATTAAACATATTGAATACGTGGACCAAAACCCAATTGGAAGAAGTTCTCGTTCTAATCCAGTAACATATATTAAGGCTTATGACGATATTAGGGAATTGTACGCCAAGGAAAAATTATCAAAAATAAGAGGATACCAAGCCAAACATTTTTCTTTTAATGTTGACGGAGGAAGATGTGAAACCTGCAAAGGAGAAGGTTCTATAAATGTAGAAATGGTTTTCATGGCTGATGTACAATTACCTTGTGAAACCTGCAATGGGAAACGCTTTAAGAAAGAAGTCTTGGAAGTAGCTTTTGAAGGCAAAAACATACATGATATACTCACTATGACTATTGATGATGCCATTGCGTTTTTTATAGCCAATAAGCAAGCTAAAATCACTCAAAAGCTACAACCGTTGCAAGATGTTGGATTAGGATATGTACAACTAGGACAATCCTCTTCTACATTATCAGGTGGTGAAGCACAACGTATAAAACTGGCTTCATTCTTAGTGAAAGGCGCTACAAAAGACAAAGCGCTTTTTGTATTTGACGAACCAACCACAGGATTGCATTTTCATGATATCAAGAAATTATTGGCTTCATTTGATGCTTTAATAGACAAAGGACATTCGATAATTGTGATTGAACACAACCTTGACCTTATAAAATGTGCAGACTGGATTATTGATTTAGGTCCCGAAGGAGGAGAAAATGGAGGCAAATTATTAGCAGTGGGAACTCCTGAAGAAATTGTAAAAATAAAAAAATCAATTACTGGAAAATACCTAAAGGATAAATTATAAAAATCTATTCTGAATAGCATTTTTCTTCAAAGGTATTTCCATCCTCATCGATGGCAATCAATATCTTTTTTTCTTTAGAAGCTACATAGGTTAAATAAACCCAAGCAACTGACCACAAACCTAGTGTAATACAACAAAGTAAAAAATTGAAAGTGTGATCAACTTCTTTTCCTCCTTTTGATAAAATCGCAAAAGGTAATTTATCATTTCTTTCTGTAATAATAAATCCATTATGAATTTTATTAGCAATGATATTTGAAAATTTTTGTAAATTTTCTTCGTTAGTCATGTGGTTAATTTTCATAATTTCTGTTTTTATTCTTAGCCAATTAATCCTATCTACTCCAATTAATTAATTCAAATAATTAAAAACAAAATTAGGAGTTCAATCTAATTTGCACAATACCCACTTTTGGTGATTTTTGCCCAAATGCTAAACACTTAAAATCTCATACTCTAACTATCAAAATACACTACAAATGTATTTTTAAAAAAGTGCTAAAACCTTATAAAATATTTGGATAAACTTATAAAATTTACAGTATTAAAATCAAAACCTTTTCTAAACTAGAAGATTAGAAACATTACTGTATTATGGGAAATGGAAAATTTGTAATAAATGGATTAAAAAGGAGAAAATATAATTCAAGCATGAATTAGGTTATTCTTGAAAAAAGAATTATTCCTTTTAGTATTGAAACAATTACTTCAGTTAAAGAACTCTTAATTTTATTATATTTTTATTTTCAACTTTTTCAAAACAGTATCAAGAACTTGATTTATTTCAGTTGAAACAACAAATTTATAATTAAGATAAACATATAAAATAGTTACCAAAATAGATTTTAATCCTATAGCAATTATTGGATTTAAAGGAAATTCCCAAAAATAAAACAACAAAAACAAAACAAAAGTAATTGCCATAGAATGCAACGTCTGATTCGTAAAAGGAAACAAATCCAAGCGTTTGACCACAAAAAGTAATTTGGCTAAACTATACAGAGTGATTGATAATAAAGTGGCAAAAGCTGATCCGATAATTCCATATATTGGAATAAAAATCATGTTCAATCCTATTGTCAAAATCACTAAAAAAACGCCTAAAAACAGGACTGCCCTATAGTATTTGGTATTAAATATTATAGCATTGTTATTACCCAACATCAAGTCAAAATATTTAGAAATTCCAATCATAAAAACGACCAAAATACCGCCACTATATTCTTTTGGTACCATTTCATACAATTGATTGATATTTACAAAAATGCATAACATTACAAAACCACCCACAATTTGCAAATTGATTGATGTTTTTTTATATAAGCTATTTAGTTCGTCATGTTTATTCTCGTGCATTAACTTTGCAGTAATGGGATAAACAATTTGATGCATGGCACGACTTGGAACTGATATGACCAAAGCTATATAAGTAGCAACCGAATAATACGCAATATTCTCGATCTTCATGTATTGGTTCAAAATAATTTTATCGCCATCCAAAAGTAAATTGGCCACACTTCCGGATAAAATAATATAAAAAGTGTATTCCATTATACCTTTTACATTGTGTGGAATCGAGAATTGAAAAACTGGCTTCTTTATATAAAATGCATATAGCATAGTAACAATAAAAGCTAAGAAATAAATACCGGCAGTAATATATACAAAATCAACAACCGTTATCCAATGAAAGTAAACTCCAATCAATATAAATAAAGAAAATAAACGCAGACCTACTTCCTTGATAAAATTTCCAAAAACAGAAAACATGTGCACTCTTGCCCAAGCATAAAATATTTCAAAATAAGCCATACACAATCCTGTAAACGGGATAAGCCAAATAAAATCTTTTACGACAGCATTTTTCTTAGAAATAAAAAATGAAATCTCATCAAAGAAAAAGAATCCAATTATTCCTAAAGGAATACACATTAATAATGGGAATAATATTGTAAAAGATAAAAACTGTGATCGCTCCTCTTCGGTTTCATATTGTGCATAAAATTTCACAAGAGTGTTTTGCATACCAATCGCAAATAAAGGCATAATAACATTTGCAGCCGAAAGAACATAATTCGTCAACGCATAATATGTTGCTCCGAGAAAAACAGGATATAAATAAAGTGTATTTATTGCCCCAATTCCAAAACCGATATAAGTTATTATTGTATTCTTTAAAGACTGATTTAATACTATTCCCATTTTAGGAGTTTAAGATTTAAAGTTGCAAAAAAGATTGCTCTTTTAATTAATCAATTGTGCTAATTCTTTGGTAAGATTCTTTCTGGAATATTTTTGCAAACCTACTCCATTCGATTGTAATTTTCCTGCCAAAAACTGATTATAAAAGTCCAAAATTACACTTTTTAGCTTCACTTTCTCAGAATAATCAAAAAACACACCTGTATTGGTTTCTGTTATAATTTCGGCAAAATCAGAACCGCTCGGGCCAATCGCAACAATTGGTCTTCCAGAAACCATATATTCGAATAATTTACCAGGAATAATACTCTTCGTATCCTCAGAATCAATTTCAATAAGCAATAAAACTTGTGATTTTCTTTGATGTGCAATCGCCTCCGCATGTGAAACATAACCCAAATTATTCAAATACGGATTTAATCCAAATTGGGTAATGGTTTCCAATACTTCCTGACTAACTGCTCCAATTAATTTTATTTCTAAATGGGATTTAAAATCTGGAATTTCATCAAGCAATTCAATCAAACAATCCCATAGTATCAAAGGATTTCTTTCTGAAAGGAAAGAACCGATATGAGCCAAACTAAATTTAGAATCCAAAGATTGCTTTTCAACATTCTCCGTATCATAACCATTCGTTATAACAGCAATTGGTTTGGCTGTAATGGCTTCAAATTCGGTTTTGGTAGTTTTACTGGTTACGATAATCGTATCAGCTGTATTCAAAACCAAATGTTCTAATGTTTTGTGTTTTTTGGCTGCATAATTAGATAATCGCAACGATTTATGATACCCAATAGTGGTCCATGGATCCCTGAAATCAGCAAACCATTTTAGATCTAATTTTTGTTTTAATTCTAATCCAATAAGATGCAAACTGTGCGGCGGTCCAGAAGTAACAATGATGTCAATATTATTTTCTTTAATATATTTCTCTAAATAAGCAACCGATGGTTTTACCCAAAAAACACGGGCATCAGGTATAAAAAGGTTTCCGCGAATCCAAAGAAAGGTTTTATCAAGAAAACTTTGTTTCTTCTTATTGGGAATAATTCCCGAACTGATTTTTTTGGTTTTGTTTTTCGAAAGAAACGAAGCCAATTGATAGGGTTCAAAAATCTTCTGTTTTAGAATAATCGCTTTATCCGAAACTTCTTTTACTAAATTTTCATCGACAATTGGATACGTAGGATTCTCAGGAATATATACAATAGGTTGAATTCCAAAATCAGGCAAATATTTTACAAACTTAAGCCAACGTTGAACGCCTGGTCCTCCCGCCGGTGGCCAATAGTAGGTGATTATTAAGATTTTCTTTGATTCCAAGTTTAAGATTTAGAAGTTTAGGGTTTAGAAGTTTAACTTAAAACTTCTGAAATGCTTCGCCTGTTCGCTTTTTCAGGCTCGGGTCAAAATCGTTAATCAACAATCTTCAATCATTTTTTTTATTTAGCTTTTCTAACTCTTCAATGTCTAAAATATCTTTGGGTCTGTTTGTAGCTTTTTTAGCTTTTATCAAATTATCATAATCTAAAAAATAAACAGGAATTTCTTTCAAGATAACGAACATTGTTTTCGTTGAGTTTTTCCCAAATGTCTAAAATTTCTTGAAGCATTATTTTTTCTGAATAATTCTTGGTGCAGTTTTTAAGGCATACGAAATCTCAACCAAAGCCATAAATCTTTCTATCCTTTCAGAGTACAACTTTTGCAAATCAGAAGTTTCAATTTCTTTTTGAGTCAATCTATTTTCGCTTTTAGATTTCATATTCAAATGTACAATTTTAGAAAAACATATAGACTAATTCTTATATTCTATTCTCATTTTCTTGTATTCTTCTCTGCTCTAAATAAATTCCTCCAATTAACAATAACAGCATTCCTATTGTACTAAAAAGTGCAATTGTACTTCCTGTTTTTATAACTTGTGGTTCAAACTTGAATTCAACAGCATGCTTCCCAGCAGGAACAACAAGTGCTCTTAGCGTATAATCAGTTCTTATATGAGGAGTCAATTTGCCATCGATATAAGCATTCCAGCCTTTTCCATAATAGATTTCAGAGAAAACGGCTAATCCTTCATTGCTATTGTTCGAAGTATATTTTAAATCATTGGGTTTGTATGAATTCAAAGTTATTGTAGCCGAACTGTCTTTGACGAAAGCCTTATTTTTAATTTCAAATTCTTTTTGATTGACTACTGCCACATTTTTAGAATCTAATTTATCCAATGCTTTCATTTCTTCATCAGTAGAAGGGACTAATTTTACCTGACTTACAAACCAAGCATTTCCATTAGTGTTTGGATTTTGAGTTGGGATAGAATTGCCTGTGGTATCTTTTTGAATTACATACTTAACATTAAGCATATTAAGAATTTCCATATTGTTTTTGGCAATTTGGAAATCAATTAATTGCTGCATTCTTTGAGGCCTTACAGCACTATAACCACCTATTGATTTATGGAAATAAGAAGTTCTAGCACCTAATAAATCACCCACTTCAAAAACTCTGTAATTAGTCGTATCTTTTAGGATTTGGGCATCAGCAGGTGTTTCCTGAAAAGGTACTTCTACCTCTCTTCCGTTGACAAAATCTTTACCTGAAACATATTTTTTATCAACAAAAAATAAATCGAAAATCATTAAAATACCCACCAAAATTATAGCCGTATTCTGAGCGAATTTATTTTTTATAAACAACCACAAAACACCTGCTGAAAGCAAAATAAAGAAACCGGAACGCAATAAATCTGCTGAATATAAACTCTTTCTGTCTTCTTTAAGTGCGTTTATAAAATCTGGCCCATAATTTTGCAAATAATACTCGTCACTACCACCTGAAAAACTAAACAGGCTTTTACACAAGAACAAAATCAAAATCACTCCCAAACTAAAAACACCAGTTTCTAATAATGCTTTTTCCTGCAGTTTAGGAATCGTTTTATCTAATTTGAAAAAAGATTGTAATCCCATAATCGCAAGGACCGGAAAGCACAACTCTAAAACTACTTGTATCGAGGAAACTGCTCTAAACTTATCATACATGGGAACATGATCAATAAAAAAGTCCGTCAAAGCAGGGAAATTTTTACCCCAAGAAAGAACTAATGCCAGAAGTGCTCCGGAAAGAAATACATATTTAATTTTTCGCTTGTCAATAAACAAAGCTAAGATTCCTAAAAAGAAAACTACAGCTCCAATATAAGCTGGTGCAGCAACAATAGGCTGATCACCCCAATAGGTTGGCATTCCCGAAACAAAATCGTTCGCCTGAGCTTCCGGTACACCTTTACCGATCATGAAGTTATACATTTCGCTGTCTTGACCTAAAGCTTCATGATTTGAACCTCCAAAAAGTCTTGGAGCAATAAGGTTGAAACTTTCGGCAATCCCATAACTGTATTCTGTAATATAATCATGCGTCATCGCACTATTGCTCGTCGTTTTTGACCCGTCAGGATTAAAGGTTAATTCACTTTTACCACGTATACTAAAATTAGTATACTCGGCTGTAGCCAATAAATTAGTCGCATTTGCACCCAAAGCAAAAATTCCGGCAACCGCCAAAACGCCAAAAGAATACAACAATGATTTATATTCCTTCTCTTTTACTGCCTGATAAATAAAATAACCTGAAAGGATTAATAAGAAAATCAACAAATAATACGTCATTTGAAAGTGGTTGGCATTAATTTCTAATGCCACAGCAAACATGGTCAGCAAACCGCCTGAAATGTATTTTTTTCGAAAAACTAAAATAAAGCCGGCAATTACGAGCGGCATATAAGCAATAGCATGGGCTTTGGCATTATGTCCAACACCAAGTATAATAATCAAATAAGTAGAAAAACCAAAAGCCAATGCACCGAAAAAAGCTTTCAAAGGGTCAATTTTTAACACTAACATTAACCCATAAAAACCAAGAAAGTACAGGAATAAATAATCCGCAGGACGAGGTAAAAACCGTAAGGCATCATCAATTTTTCCAATATAATCATGAGGATAATTAGCTCCTAGCTGATAGGTTGGCATTCCTCCAAAAGCTGAATTTGTCCAATAAGGTTCCACATGATCTGAGGCTCTAAAATCATTTTGCTCCTTTGCCATTCCGGTGTATTGAGCAATATCCGATTGGGAAATTTGTTTTCCTTGCAATACAGGATAAAAATAGATTAGAGATGTGAGCACAAAACCAAGTATGGCCAGCGCATGCGGATAGAACTTATTTATTATTTTCAATTTTTGAAAGTTTGGTTTAAAGTATGAGATCTTAGTTTTACGGCAAATTTAATCTATTTCTTCGTAATCCACATAATCTCCTACTTTTTTGGTTTCACGAGGATTTTTGGCATTCGCAGCATTGTAAATCACCTCGTCTTTACTTTGCGTTGTTTTCCAAGAATTATCCTGTGAATATTGCTGTTGCTGTTGAAAATTTTGTCCCGCTTTCTCCACTACTTTCTTAACTAATAAAGGCAAGAATAACTTCGCCAAAAATTTAAAAATGTAATAGAAAGCCAGAATATAAAATATCGTTTCTATAAAACCCGTAAAAGAAGCTGTTTGCATAATCAAATATTTTTTGCAAAATTAACAAATCCAACATTCAAAATTAAAATATCATTCTTAAATAAATAATAAAATATAGTACATTTGAAAAGCGTTATTACTTTTTAACCCAAAAAAAATAATATGTTCAAAATCAAAATCTTATTTTTTGCTTCCCTTTTTATGATTCCGAGTATTCATTATGGACAGCATACGGATCAAATCAACTCTAACAGACCCGGTGAAACCATGTCTGCTTTTGCAGTTGGAAAATCAGTAATCCAAATAGAAACAGGCATTTACGGCATTAAAGAAAAACATAATTTATTGAATTATGATGCCAATGGTTTTGGGATTGATGCCACATTAAGATGGGGATTATTCATGGAAAAATTAGAATTGATTGCCGATTTACAATACCAAAACGAGAAATTCACCACACTATTCAATAACACCAATCGATCCGCTTTAAAACAAACGGTTTTAGGAGCTAAATATCTAATTTACGATCCATTTAAAAATTACGAAAAAAAAATAAATATTTACAGTTGGAAAGCCAACCATGCTTTCAATTGGCACCAATTAATCCCTGCAGTTTCCGTATTTGCGGGAGCTAATTTTACAATGGCTGACAATCCGTATTCATTTTCTCCAAAATCCAGCATATCCCCAAAAATAATGTTGATTACACAAAACCATTTGGGAGACGGAAAATGGGTTTTTGTAACCAATATCATAGCCGATTATATTTCGACAGATTATCCCAGTTATGGCTACGTATTAACATTAACAAGAGGATTCAATGATAAATGGTCCGGATTTATAGAAAATCAGGGCTTCAAAAGTGATTTTTACAGTGATGCTATTGTTCGTGGAGGCGCTGCTTATTTACTAAACAAGGACATGCAAATTGATGCTTCAATAAGTACAAATTTCAAAGATACTCCTTCCATTCTTTATGGCGGAGTTGGTTTTTCCTGGCGTTATGATGCTAATTATCAAGAAGTACGAATGAGCATTGACAGCGGAGACAATAAAAAATCAAAATCAGTAAAAAAAGCAGAAAAGAAAAATAAAAAACGCAAAGACGAAATAGAAAACACGCAATAAAAAGAATAATGATTACAATACAAGAAGCTAAAACAAAAAAGGAGTTAACGGATTATATCAAATTCCCTTTTTCTCTATACAAAAACAATAAATACTGGGTTCCACCAATCATTGCTGATGAATTGGAGACCTTTGACAAAACTAAAAATCCTGCTTTTGAAAATGCTGAAGCCTACTTTTATATCGCCTACAAAGACAACAAAATTGTAGGTAGAATTGCTGCAATAATCAATTGGAGTGAAGTGAATGATCAGCAAAAAAAGAAAGTGCGTTTTGGTTGGTTTGATGTAATCGATGATATCGAAGTAACCAAAGCACTTTTAGAAAAAGTATATGAATTAGGTCGAAAAAACAATCTAGAACATGTTGAAGGTCCAATGGGATTTTCTAATTTAGATAAAGTTGGCGTTTTGACGGAAGGTTTTGACGAAATAGGAACCATGATTACCTGGTACAATCATCCGTATTACGCCAGTCATTTTGAGCAATTGGGATATAGCGTAGAAAAAAAATACTTAGAAAGTAAATTCCCTTTCGAAAACGTAAAACCAGAATTTTTTGAAAAGGCAAATGATTTGGTAAAAAGAAGGTACCAGTTAAGTCCGCTTAATTTTAAAACTACCAAAGAAGTGATGCCACATGTAGATAAAATGTTTGACTTATTCAACGAATCCTATGCTTCTTTATCGTCTTTTGTAGCTATTTCTGACATTCAAAAAGAGTATTTCAAGAAAAAATACATCAGTTTTATCAATCCAGAATTCATCAAATTTGTAGAAGATAAAGACCATAATATTGTTGCTTTTAGTATTGTTATGCCTTCATTTTCGGAAGCATTGCAAAAATCAAAAGGAAAATTATTCCCTTTTGGATTCCTTCATTTGCTGAAAGCCAAAAACCAAAGTAAGGATATGATTTTCTATCTGATTGGTGTGCATCCTGATTACCAAAACAAAGCAGTTACTGCAATAATTTTCAACGAATATTACCATACTTTCAAAGAAAAAGGTGTCGTAAATTGTTTCAGAACTCCTGAATTAGCAGATAACCTTGCCATTCACAACTTGTGGAAACATTTTAATCCTGTAGTTCATAAACGCAGATGTACTTTTTTAAAGAATTTGTAGTACTTTAAATTTTAGTACTAAAACTTAAAAATCCATTGACTTAGGCTAATGGATTTTTTTAGTTTTAAATAATTTTATTTTTAAAAGATAAACTACATTTTGCAATCCACTTTTGACAAAACTATATTCCCGTCAAATTTTAATTGTTTCGTGTCTTTAAAAGTTACTTTTCCTTTATTATCATCTACAACATTACCAAAACCTTCAACATAAGTATTTCCTTTTTTCAAGAAAACAACTTGACGAACTGTGGCAAGACCTTCGGACATAAAAGCATAGTCAGCAAAAAGCGTATCACCTTTTATTTTCCCAACTAATGTTCCAAAGCTTTTATCTTTCTCATAAAAATTATAACTTAATTTCCCTGAAGTCAATTGATCTCCTTTTATATTCAAAGTCATTGAAATCGTATCCTTTTTTATAATTGCGCTATAACATTCTTGGGATACAGGTTCTTCTACAACTATTTCTTCTGGTGCAATTGGCGTTTCTTCTATTTTATTTTCTTTCTTACAAGAGATAAAAACATTAATAAAAACGACACCTAATACAATTATTTTTTTCATAAACTTTAAATTTAAGTTGCATAAATATACTCTTTATTGGTCAGATAGATTTAAAAAAAAATCCATCAACAAAAGCTGATGGATTTTTTATAAACTGAAAATTGCAATAATTTTAAAAACTAAGCATCTAAATCAACTGTAGTTCGTGCTGCAATTTCTTTGTAAGTTCCGTTTAATAATTTCTCACGAATCGCTTCAAAAGCCGTTAGTGTTTCGTCAATATCTGACAAAGTGTGAGGTGCAGTAGGAATAACACGCAATAAAATCATGCCTTTTGGAATTACCGGATAAATTACTATTGACAAGAAAATACCATAATTCTCTCTTAAGTCATTCACCATCACCATCGCTTCTGGCACACTTCCTTCCAAGTAAACTGGTGTAACACAAGTATTGGTATCACCAATATTAAATCCTTTACTTCTCAAACCACCTTGCAAAGCATTTACATTTTCCCATAATTTGTCTTTCAATCCTGGGTTGTCACGCAACAATTGCAAACGTTTCAAAGAACCAATAGTTTGAATCATTGGTAATGCTTTCGCAAACATTTGAGAACGCAAATTGTATTTTAAATAATCGATAATATCTTTATCGGCAGCCACAAAAGCACCAATATTCGCCATTGATTTGGCAAAAGTTGAGAAATAAACATCAATTCCATCCTGACAACCTTGCTCCTCGCCTGCTCCAGCACCTGTTTTACCAAGTGTACCAAAACCGTGAGCATCATCAACTAAAAGACGGAAATTATATTTCTTTTTCATTTCTACAATCTCTTTCAACTTTCCTTGTTGCCCACGCATCCCAAAAACACCTTCAGTAATAAAAAGGATTCCTCCCCCTTGTTCAGTAGCTAATTTTGTGGCACGTTGCAGGTTTTTCTCCATACTTTCAATGTCGTTGTGCTTGTAAGTAAAACGTTTTCCGCTATGCAAACGAACACCGTCAATAATACAAGCGTGTCCATCTACATCATACACAATAACGTCATTTCTAGTCACCAAAGCATCAATGATAGAAACCATTCCTTGGTAACCAAAATTCAATAAATAAGCCGATTCTTTCATTACAAAAGCAGCCAATTCATTCTCTAATTGTTCGTGATATTTAGTGTGACCTGACATCATACGAGCACCCATTGGAGCAGCTGCACCATATTCTAACGCTGCATCCGCATCTGCTTTACGCACTTCAGGGTGATTTGCAAGACCTAAATAGTCATTCAAACTCCAGTTCAAAACCTCTTTTCCTTGAAATTTCATTCTTGGTCCTAAATCTCCTTCTAATTTTGGAAATACAAAATATCCTTCTGCTTGTGAAGCCCATTTCCCTAATGGTCCTTTATTGTTTTGAATCCTTTCGAATAAATCTTTTACCATAATATATTAAGTAATAATTTTAATTTTAAGAAGTTGCAAAAATAATTATTTAAATTTTATAATGGTATTGAAAGTAAATTTATTTTTCAGGAGCTATTTCCTGCTCTACACTGTATCTTTTGTGCCGAAGAAAAATCGGCACAAAAGGATGCCGTTTCGATCAGGGCTAAAAAGCGTATTCATCAATAAACTTTGTATATTTGAATAAATATTTCAACATTAGAAATTTATGTCCCAAGATACAAAAGAATTAAAACTAGCCGTTCTCATTGATGCTGACAACGTTCCATACAGTAATGTAAAAGGAATGATGGAAGAAATAGCCAAATTTGGAACACCAACCACCAAACGTATTTATGCTGATTGGACCAAACCAAATGCAGGAGGCTGGAAAAGTGTTTTATTGGAACATGCTATCACACCTATCCAACAATACAGTTACACGGTAGGTAAAAATTCTTCGGATTCAGCGATGATTATTGACGCTATGGATTTGTTATATTCGGATAAAGTAGATGGTTTTTGTATTGTTTCCAGTGATTCTGACTTTACACGTTTAGCCATTAGACTCCGGGAATCTGGGATGAAAGTCATTGGAATTGGAGAACAAAAAACCCCCAATTCATTTATTGTAGCCTGTGATCGATTTATTTACATTGAAGTATTGGACGGCGCCATCAAGAAAAAAGCAAAAAAACGTTCGGCTGACACTAAAAAACCTGTGGAGAAACCCGTGGAGAAACCTGTGGAAAAATCGTTAAACAAAATAGATGTAGACACGATAGAACTTATCGAAACCACAATAGAAGATATTTGTGATGATGACGGTTGGGCTTTTCTTGGAGATGTTGGTAATCTTATTGTAAAAAGAAAACCTGAATTTGACCCACGAAATTACGGCTTTTCAAAATTAACTCCTATGCTAAAATCCCTTACCGATATTCTTGAAATCGACGAAAGAGAATCCGACAAAAAAGGAATCAAACACGTTTATGTGCGATTGCGTTTCAGTTAAACTAAGTTTTTCACAACCTGGAATAAGACTTCTTTTTTAATTGGTTTCGATAAATAATCATTAATTCCAATTTCTTTAACGCGCTGTTTTGTGGTTTCCATCACATCGGCGGTTACTGCAATAATTGGTATATTACTATTATGTGCTCCTGCTTCACCATTTCTAATGGCAATCGTAGCTTCATAACCATCCATTATTGGCATTTGAAGATCCATCAAGATAATATCAAATTGGTTTGTTTTGAAAGCATCCAGACATTCCTGTCCATTATTTACATAAACTACAGTCGTATTCAACCATTTTTTTGTAATCATTTTAATAACCATTTGATTAATGGGGTTATCTTCAACCACTAAGATTGATTTACCTTCTAAATCATAAACAATTGGCTCAATTACCACTTCTTTTACTTTTTGTTGTTCTGCCACATCAAAGTCAATTGTAATTTTACACGTTGTACCCTCATTAACTTTACTATCCATTAAAACAGTTCCGTTTTGCATATCTACAAGAGTTTTTACAATATAAAGCCCTAATCCAAGTCCTCCAAATTTTCGCTTATTATCGATATTATTTTGAGAGAAAGAATCAAAAATACTGTTCATTTTATCTTTGGAAATTCCCACACCAGAATCTGAAACAGTCAAAATCAAACTGGCTTTATTGTTTGGTTTCAATTCAGCATCAATACTGAATTTCACAAATCCAGTAGCCGTAAATTTAATGGCATTATTCAATACATTGTTCACCACCTGAACCAATCGGGTCACATCTCCAATTAAAAAATCAGGAATAGTGTCTGATTTTGAAAACTGAAATCCCAACCCTTTATCTTTAGCGATATTGATGGCATTATTCTTCAAATGTTCCAAAACCTGAACCGGATCAAATTGATTATTTTCCAGTCTTAATTCTCTTTTTTCAATTTTAGAAAAATCCAAAATATCATTAACGGAACTCAACAAACTATGGGAAGAATACTTTATAATCTGACAATTTTTTCTAATTTTATCATCTTGAACTTCACTGGAAATAGAATCGATTAAATTCATAATGGCATTCAACGGAGTTCGCAATTCATGACTGATATTTGACAAGAAGTATGATTTCAAATCATTCATTTCTTCCGAACGAACTAAAGCAAGACGATTGAGTTCATTCTTTTCATTTTTAAGATTTCGAATTAAATTTGACATCGAAAGCGAAAGAAAAATAATCTCTAAACCGGTACCCAGCTTAGAACTGTTTTCAGTTAAAAAATTATTAGGAACCTGACCAAAATTGTTCAGAATAAAAACCCCAAATCCTAGAATTAAAAAGAAAATCCCAATGGTAAATAAAGAGTCTATTGGCTTTTTTTTATAATAAAGATATCCAATGGAACAAATAATCAAAATCAAAAATATTAACGCTAATACATTCACCAACATATAACAATACAACAATGTAACAGGAAGTACGATTGCACAAAACAATAAAACAAATAGTAATGCATAACTAACATTAAACAACGTATAAAATGTTTTACTATATTGTTTAATTTTCAGAAAAACTTCACTGTATTTACCTGATAAAAAAGCGGCAATTATTGCAAAAAACAACACGGCATGATTTGAAAACCAGCCACCGTAAGGCGTAACAATCTGAAAGAAAAAACCATCTAACGAAAACTGCAACAAACCAACAAAAACAACATACAAACTGTAGTACAAAAATGTTTTTTCGCGTAAGGCAAAAAAGAAAAAGAAGTAAATAATCGCTACAATAACTAAAATACCATAGAAAACACCATATATCAATTGCTCTTTTGAAACCATCTTGATAAAACTTTCAGAGGAATACAGTTTTATTGGCATTTTTATTACTTCTCCATCACTCTTTAGATGTAAAAACAATTTTAAATTGGATTTTGGTGCTATTTCAATTTTAAAAATGGTTTTACGATTATCAAAACTTCGTTTGGAATAAGGAATATTATCGCCACTTATTGATTTAGTTATTTTTCCAGAAACTCCATTAACAACATACAACTCAACCAAATCAGTTATGGGACGAGCTGTTTCTAAATAATAGTTCAAAGATAAATTTGTAGGGTTCTCAAGTTCCGTTTTAGACCAAAAATTATTTTGTGTAAAGCCTAAATCATCACTTTCATTTTTTAATTTTTTAACATTCAGTGAATTGTAATTTTTAATCACAAAATGAATATCTAAATTTCTTTGACCAACATCCGTAATTGTAGTAAAATTATAAAGGGAAATCTCTTTAGGAATTGCATCATTCCTAAAAACATATTGTGAATGGGCGCTTGTAAAAAACAACAAGAAAAACAATAATTTCAAAGTAATCGAAAATTCGATGCATTTTTTCTGACCCATGTTTAATAAATTACAATTAGACAAAAACACTTACGTAAAAAAGAGCTCTTTAGTTTTTTAACAACTCTTTTTTAATTGTGCTTTTCTATTTTGTGAAATAAAACAATTCCTTTCAAATAATAGTTACAAAAGTGCAAAATCTTTAATATTCTTACTAATTTAGTAGTTGAAATAACTTTCATTATGAGACAAAAATTTTTCGTTTTAGGAATTACTGCATTTATAATTACTTTGGGTATTTACTTATATTTTAAAGTAGGCCTATTTTTATTAGTTTTTTTATTGATTCTATTATTGATTGGTTATGCCAATAGTATTCAACAGAAACACGCCATTTTAAGAAATTTTCCTGTTTTAGGTTATTTTAGATATTTATTTGAAACGATAGCGCCCGAAATTCAGCAATATTTTATCGAGCGTTCCACAGATGGAAAACCATTTTCAAGAAATCAGCGAACTCTGGCTTATCAAAGGGCCAAAAATATTGATGCGACAACCCCTTTTGGAACACAATTAAATTTAAATCAATCGAGTTATGAGGGAATTAAACATTCTATTTTTCCTGCAAAAGTCAATGAAGAATTACCCCGAGTTCTAGTTGGTGGACCTGATTGTACGCAACCCTATTCGGCTTCGTTATTAAACATTTCGGCTATGAGTTTTGGTTCCTTAAGTCAAAATGCTATTATGGCTTTGAACAAAGGAGCCCTCAAAGGCAAATTCTATCACAATACAGGCGAAGGTGGTTTGACTGAGTTTCATCAACAAGGCGGAGATATCACTTGGCAAATAGGAACAGGATATTTTGGTTGTCGTGATGACAGAGGTGGTTTTGACGGAGGCAAATTTGCTGAAAAAGCAAATTTGCCAGAAGTAAAAATGATTGAAATTAAATTATCACAAGGAGCCAAACCAGGACATGGCGGTGTTTTGCCAGCTGCAAAAAATACAGTCGAAATAGCTAAAATTAGAGGCGTACAACCACATACAACGATACTTTCTCCACCTGGTCATGCTGCATTTTCAGATACAAAAGGGTTAATAGAATTTATTGCAAAATTACGTTTGCTCTCTAATGGAAAACCAATTGGTTTTAAATTGTGTGTTGGTGAAACCAGCGAATTTGAAATGATTTGTCAAGAAATGATTACTCAAAATTGTTTTCCTGATTTCATTACCGTTGATGGTGCCGAAGGTGGGACTGGCGCTGCGCCACTTGAATTTGCGGATGGCGTAGGAATGCCATTTGAACCGGCGCTTATTTTTGTAAATAAAACATTAGTGAGTTTTGGTATTAGAGACAAGATACGCATCATTTGCAGTGGTAAAATAATTTCAGGCTATTCTATTTTAAGAGCTATCGCGCTTGGTGCTGATATGTGTAATAGTGCACGTGGATTCATGTTTTCGTTGGGATGCATTCAAGCCTTGCGATGCAACAATAACACATGTCCTACCGGAGTTGCTACACAAGACAAAATGTTAATCAAAGGATTAGTTGTAACTGATAAATCAGAACGGGTTTTCCATTTTCATAAGAACACACTACATGCTGCTAACGAACTCTTGGCTGCTGCAGGCAAAAAAAGTTTTGCCGATGTTGATATTAATATTTTTATGCGTGGCGATGAATTTGCTCATTTATCTGATTTGTATTTTCCAGACAATTTAAAGAATGTGACAAGACACTAAAAGCAACAAACAAAAAAGGAGGGCGTTTATAGCCCTCCAATCGTTGATTTTGATTTACCATTATCTAACTTATACTTTAACTCGTATAGCTGACTATTGAATTATCATATCTTATTACAAGATTGATATACTCAAGTAATTAATCAAAATCACACTCAAAGATACAATTTAATCCCGCCATACAACTTACAAATCAGAATTTTAACTAATCGTTAACGTGTCAATTTCAATACTAAAATCATAATTCTTAATACATTATTACAGTTAAAATTATTTTAGTAAATTTTAATAAAAAATTACTATTTTGATTTATGTCCATAAAAAAGGAGGTCTTATACAGACCTCCTAGTTTAGATTTTGGTTTGTTGTTATCTACTGATACCTTTCGGTGATCGTGACTATCAAATACGTTTCTCTTTGCAGATAGACATATTCAAAAACAAATCAAAATCATACTCAAAGATAAGGCGATTTTTGTTTCAAACAACTCTAAAAAAGCAATTTAACCAATAATTAACGTATTGATTTTTAAAGCATTAAAAAAAACATTCAATGCTTTATTGATAAATCAAAAATATAAAATTCCAAAAAACACGGATAAATCCTCAGAAAATTTAAGCACTATGCTTCAGTGCTAGCCACAAAAAAAGGAGGCCTTTTTAAAGGGCCTCCGATTGTTGATTTTGATTTACCATTTATCAACTCATACCGTTCAGTATGAAATGACTATTTGAATAAGCTTCTCTTTTCAGATGGTTTTACCCAAGTGATTAATCAAAATCACACTCAAAGATACAACTTATGTTAGTTCAAATAATTTAAAAACAACACTTTAACCATTAATTAACGCGTTGTCTTTTAATCGTTTAATCCATAAATGTATTTTTTGAATTTCAAATAAACCAGAGATTCCTATGACACATAAACATTTCGAACTGTTTTGACGGTATTCCAATCAAATAGTTAAAAAAATGTATCTTTGAAGCCTAATTAAAATCAATAAAATGCAACTCGTTTTCGCTTCCAATAATAAAAACAAAATTCTGGAAATGCAAAGTATGCTTCCTGATACAATCCAAATTCTGAGTTTAGAAAGCATCGGTTGTCATGAAGAAATTCCTGAAACAGCAGATACTATAGAAGGAAATGCCATTTTAAAAGCTAATTATGTAACCTGCAACTATGGCTATGATTGCTTTGCTGATGATACTGGACTTGAAGTGGATTCTTTAAATGGAGAACCCGGAGTTTTTTCTGCGCGATATGCTGGCGAACAGCGCAATGCCGATGATAATATGAATAAATTACTGGACGCCTTATCCGGTAAAAAAAATAGAGAAGCACAATTCAAAACGGTCATTGCATTACATTTAAATGGCAAACAACATCTTTTTACAGGAATTGCCCGAGGTGAAATCACTTTAGAAAAAGCAGGAAATCAAGGATTTGGCTACGATCCTATTTTCAAACCAGAAGAATATCAGGAAACTTTCGCCCAATTATCATTAGACATTAAAAATAAAATTAGTCACAGAGGAAAAGCGACACTCCAGCTAATAGACTTCCTTAAAGCAAATAAATAAACTTTTACAATACAACATTTTTATAACAATATCTCTGATTTTGAGTCGTAATTTCACATTGAATTACGAAAGTAAAAACTATAATTTGCAAATTAAAAACATAACTTTCTGATAATCAAATTACAATAAATCATTAAATCTTAAAATAGCATTAGTTTATATGAATTATAAACAGTAATTTTGCACCCTATTTTAAAAATACATATGAATAAATTTGAACAATTAGGATTGAGTGAATCGTTACTGAAGGCGATTTTAGATCTAGGATTTGAAAATCCGACCGAAGTACAGGAGAAAGCGATTCCCCTATTATTGGAAAAAGACACAGATATGGTTGCGTTGGCTCAGACAGGGACAGGGAAAACGGCAGCTTTTGGTTTTCCAGTTATTCAGAAAATTGATGCCGACAACAGAAACACACAAGCATTAATTTTATCTCCAACACGCGAACTTTGTTTGCAGATTACCAACGAAATTAAAAACTACTCTAAATACGAAAAAGGTATTAATGTGGTAGCAGTTTACGGTGGAGCTAGCATAACAGAACAAGCGAGAGACATAAAGAGAGGCGCACAAATTATTGTAGCAACTCCAGGAAGAATGCAAGACATGATTAATAGAGGTTTGGTAAACATCTCTCAAATCAACTATTGTATTCTTGACGAAGCTGACGAAATGTTGAACATGGGTTTCTACGAAGATATCGTAAACATCCTTTCTACTACGCCAGACGAAAAAAACACATGGTTATTCTCTGCAACAATGCCTGCTGAAGTAGCACGTATTGGAAAACAATTCATGACTGATCCAATTGAAATTACAGTTGGAGCTAAAAACTCAGGTTCTGCTACCGTTTCTCACGAATTTTACCTTGTAAATGCACGTGACCGTTACGAAGCTTTGAAACGTTTAGCTGATGCTAATCCAGACATTTTCTCAGTAGTTTTTTGTCGTACCAAAAGAGATACGCAAGCCGTTGCTGAAAAATTAGTTGAGGATGGATACAGCGCTGCTGCATTGCACGGAGATTTATCTCAAGCGCAACGCGATGGTGTAATGAAATCTTTTAGAG
Organism: Flavobacterium cryoconiti; assembly: GCF_048158645.1. Lineage (NCBI taxonomy): Bacteria > Pseudomonadati > Bacteroidota > Flavobacteriia > Flavobacteriales > Flavobacteriaceae > Flavobacterium > Flavobacterium cryoconiti. Next base: position 349,679 of record NZ_JBLNKW010000003.1, read on the forward strand.
GAAGACAAATCCAAATGCTTGTAGCTACTGATGTTGCAGCTCGTGGAATTGATGTTGATAGCATTACTCACGTAGTAAACTATCAATTACCTGACGAAATCGAAACGTACAATCACCGTTCAGGTCGTACGGGTCGTGCTGGAAAATTAGGGACTTCTATTGTAATCGTTACTAAAAGCGAATTGCGTAAGATTTCTTCAATTGAAAGAATCATCAAACAAAAATTCGAAGAAAAAACAATCCCTTCTGGAATTGAAATCTGCGAAATCCAATTATTACACTTAGCTAATAAAATTAAAGATACAGAAGTTGATCATGAAATTGACAACTATCTTCCTGCAATTAACAGCGTACTTGAAGGTTTATCGAAAGAGGAATTAATCAAGAAAATGGTATCGGTTGAATTTAACCGTTTTATCAATTATTACAAGAAAACTAGAGATATTTCTAATCAAGCTTCAGGTTCTGAAAGACGTGAGCGTGATGATAGAGATGGTGCTCCAAGAGAAAATAACAATGGTGGTGCAACAAGATATTTTGTGAACATTGGTTCTAGAGATAACTTTGATTGGATGTCATTGAAAGATTACTTAAAAGAAACATTGGACTTAGGTCGTGATGACGTTTTCAAAGTAGATGTAAAAGAAGGTTTCTCTTTCTTTAACACGGATCCGGAACATACTGATAAAGTAATGGAAGTATTGAACAACGTACAATTAGAAGGACGTAGAATCAATGTTGAAATTTCTAAAAATGATGGTGGTGGAAGACGTGACCATAACGGAAGAAGTTCTGGTGGTGGTTTTGGCGGAGGTCGCTCAGGCGAAAGAAGTTCAGCTCCAAGAAGAGAAGGTAGTTTTGCTCCAAGAAGAGAAGGTTCTGCTGGTGGCGGATTTAGAAGCGACAGAAATTCAGCTCCAAGAGAAGGTGGATTTGGCGGAAGAAGCGATTCTAGAAGTGCTGCTCCAAGAAGAGAAGGTGGTTTTTCATCTGACAGACCTAGAACTGAAGGTTCATCTGACAGAGCACCTAGACGTTCAGAAAGCTTTGGTGATTCACCAAGACCAAGAAGACCAAGAAGAGACTAACATCTATTGTTAATTTTCTTATAATTATATACTGGAACTACAAAATATTTAATCCTCTTTTACTACTTTTAAAGTTTTAAATCAGTTTATGAAATATTTTGTAGTTTTCTTTTTTTTAGTACTATCTGCAACCGCTGTCGCACAAGTAACAGAACTCTCCCAAAAAGTCAATGGTATTATTATCAACAACAGCACTAAGCAGCCGTTGTCTAATGTAAACATCATCAATATCAATAAAGTACGCGGAGCAACTACCGATTCAAGAGGATATTTCGAAATTGATGTACAGCCAAACGATACTTTACACTTTACCAGTTTAGGATTTCAATCTTTAAGAGTCCGAGTTACTAATGACTGGATAAAAAATAAAAGCACAAAAATTCAACTTACCGAGAAAGCAATTGCGCTAGAGGAAGTAATCATCAGACCTTTTAATTTAACGGGATATCTCGAAGTTGATTCTAAATTAATTCCAACAAAAGAAAACTACCGTTATAGCATTTCAGGATTAACACAAGGGTACGAAGCAGGTGAATATTCTCCAAATGCCTTTGGAAGAGTACTGGGTTCTATCTTTAATCCAGCAGATATGCTTTATAATTTCTTTGGCAAAAATCCAAAAGAACTCAAAAAGCTAAAAGAAATGAAAAAGGATGATACGGTTCGAAATCTACTCGAATCTAAATTCGACAGAGAAACAATAGCTGTACTTCTTGGCGTGGATAAAAATGAATTAGCCGAAATTTTACAACGTTGCAATTATTCCGATGCTTTTATACAAACAGCAAATGATTTACAAATTATGGACGCCATAAGTGGCTGCTATGAAGAATATAAGATTCTGAAGAAAAAATAATATGACACCTACAGTTTTTTAATCTAAAGATAATTTCAATCCTCAATCACGAAAGTAGTTGGGGATTTTTATTTTAAAATACTTAAATTCGAGTTTAGCTAAAATTAATTAATCCAATAAACAAAATCCATGTCTAACATACCTTTCCAAGCCATCAATTGGAACAAAATAGAAAGAACAGAACATAAAGGCGAAACGGGAATAGCCTATTGGCAAACCATTCAATTAGGAGGATTACGAATTCGGAAAGTTATTTATTCTGACGGTTATTTAGCCGATCATTGGTGTCAAAAAGGACATATTGTACATTGCCTCGAAGGAAATTTTATTAGCGAAATGGAGAACGGAGAACAAACAAATCTGTCTAAAGGAATGACTTATGTAGTTTCTGATGATTTAAGCTCTCATCGCTCTATTGCTACTAATGGAGTTGAATTACTAATCATCGACGGGGATTTTTTGAAATAATATTTAAAACAAATCAAAATATTATATACATTTACTTACATCAAAATTAAAAACAAAATTTAAATACCCATATCATGGCAAAAAGTCAAGACGCTAAGAAGACCGTAAAAAAAGAACCTTTAAAAACGGCAAAAGAAAAGAAAGAAGAAAAAAGAGATAAGAAGAACAGTCCTAAAAGAGACTAATTCTTTTTATAAAAAACAAACCCTCGTTTATTGCTAAGCGAGGGTTTGTTTTTTTTATTCAACTATAAGGCTATTTAACCGGAATATTGGCTAAAATTTCCAATACGAATTTCCAAAATTTCTGAGAAGAAGAAATACTTGCTCTTTCATCTGGGGAATGCGCACCATGAATCGTAGGTCCAAAAGAAATCATATCCATTTCAGGATAATTAGTTCCCAGAATCCCACATTCTAATCCTGCGTGACAAGCCACAACTTTTGGTTTCTCCTTATTTTGTTTTTCGTAAATCGCAACCAAAACATCTAGAATCTCCGAATTTACATTTGGAGTCCAACCAGGATAAGAACCAGAAAGTTCCACCTCACAACCTACTAATTCGAAAGCAGAACGCAAAGAATTCGCCAAATCATATTTAGACGTTTCTACAGAAGAACGGGTCAAACATCCTATTGAAATCTCACCATCTTTGATGATTACCCTTGCAATATTATTAGAAGTTTCTACCAGATTCTCCATATCAGCACTCATGCGATACACGCCGTTGTGCGCTGCGTAAATTGCTCTGATAATTCCTTCCTGAACACCTAAATCCATTACTTTTTTTGGTAAATCGCATTTCACGATTTCAATCGTTAAATTTGGCTCGGTAGTTTTAAATTCATTTTTGATGTCGTTGATGATTTCTTGCATATCAAAAATATAAGCTTCATCAAACATTTCGGAAATAATCACTTTAGCAACACTTTCTCTTGGAATAGCGTTACGCAAACTTCCGCCGTTGATTTCCACCACTTGTAAACCGAAGTTTTCAAAAGCATCAAACAACAAACGGTTCATGATTTTATTGGCATTACCCAACCCTTTATGGATATCCATTCCTGAATGTCCTCCATTCAATCCTTTTACGGTAATAATATGCCCAACAGAACCCTCAGGAACTTCCTCTTCGTGATAACTTCTTGTAGCAGTTACATCAATTCCCCCAGCGCAACCAATGTCAATTTCATCGTCTTCTTCCGTATCTAAATTCAAAAGGATTTGACCTTGCAGAATCCCTCCTTTTAAGTTCAAAGCTCCAGTCATTCCTGTTTCTTCGTCAATGGTAAACAAAGCTTCAATAGCTGGATGTGGAATATCTTTACTTTCCAGAATTGCCATAATTGTAGCAACTCCAAGACCGTTATCAGCGCCAAGAGTTGTTCCTCTTGCACGAACCCAGTCTCCATCTACATACATATCGATTCCTTGCTTGTCAAAATCAAAAACAGTATCGGCATTTTTTTGATGTACCATATCCAAATGTCCTTGAAGAACAATCGCTTTACGATTTTCCATTCCTGGAGTAGCAGGCTTACGAATAATTACATTCCTGATATCATCTTCAAAAGTCTCCAATCCCAGACTGTTTCCGAAATTTTTCATAAACTCAATCACACGCTCTTCTTTTTTAGAAGGACGAGGTACCGCGTTCAAATCAGCAAACTTATTCCAAAGTGCTTTGGGTTCCAGATTTCTTATTTCTTGGCTCATTTATTTTTGTTTGAGGTTTAACATTTATAAGCTCCAAAGTTACAAAGTTTAAATTCTTTTTCGATACTAATTGATATTGTAATTATCTTTACCTATTCAAAATTAATCCAGTGAAACCAAAATATTTCCTTCCTTCCTTTCTTTTTCTCCAAATACTGTTTTTGCAGATTATTCCTTTTTTTCCAGAACGGGTGGAGCAATTTTACAGCAATGGTTTGTATCCAATGATTGCTAAATTTTCGAGAATAGTTTTTGGTACAATTCCATTTTCTGTAGGGGATTTTATTTATTTTATTGTGATTTCCCTCATTTTTATATGGTTTTGGAACAATCGAAAATCTTGGAAACAAGAATGGAAAAACAACATTTTGTCTATTTTAAGTTTTGTATCCGTTTTTTATTTTTTGTTTCATATTCTTTGGGCATTCAATTATTACCGTCAACCCCTTTTTGAAAAAATGGCCATTAAAAAAGAGTATTCTGATGCTGATTTATTGACTTTTACCAAGAAACTAATCACCAAAACTAACGAAGTTCAAGCTCAGATTACAAAAAATGATAGTTTAAAAGTGGTATTTCCTTACTCGCAAGAACAGGTTTTTGAAATGAATTTGAATGGTTATAAAAACCTATCCAATCAATATCCCTATTTTACTTATAGTCATTTGAGTACTAAGAAATCTATTCTCAGTCTGCCTTTGGCTTATATGGGCTTTGGAGGCTATTTGAATCCGTTTACAAATGAAGCTCAAGTAAACGACCTTGGACCGATGTATAGTTTTCCTATGACAACCAATCACGAAATGGCACATCAAATGGGCTATGCCAGCGAAAGCGAATGTAATTTCATTGGATTTTTAGCTTCAGTAAAAAATGACAATTTATACTTTCAATATTCTGGATACAGCATGGCTTTGCGCTATTGTTTAAGTAATTGGCAAGTTCGAAATGAAAAAATATTCAAACAATTACTTAAAACTGTTCATCCGGGAATTTTGAAAAACTACAAAGAAAGTGATACTTTCTGGAAGCAATATGAAACCCCAATTGAAACAGGTTTTCATGCTTTTTATGACAATTTCCTGAAATTAAATCAGCAAAAAGATGGTATGGAAGGATATAGTAAATTTGTGAATTTGATGGTGAATTATTATAAAAACGACAATAGGCTATAAACGTAAACCGCTTATAGCCTATTTTTTTAAAAATTTTACCTGAATTATATTTTTTCAAGCAACAATCCTGTAGCCGTTAGTCCTGGTCCAAAAGCCATTGCAACAACTTTTGTTCCAGATTTTATGTTTGGATCATTTATAATTTCGTTAAAAATATGTGGAATCGTCGCAGAAGACATATTTCCCAGACGGCGTAATATTTCATAAGACCAACTAGCTTGATCTTTAGACAATCCAATTGCATCTATAACATAATCAATGATTTTTGGTCCACCGGGATGTATTGCAAAATGCATTTTGGATTTCTCTTTATCAAGGTCAATATCAACTTTCTTGCAAAGTGTAGTCAAAAACGGTTTGATATTTTTACGAATAAAAACGGGAACCCTTTTAGATAGTGTCATTAAAAAATTATACTCCCCTAAATCCCAAGACATATCCTCCAATGAATCTGGAATAATTACCTCATGAGCCGCTAAAATTCGTAAGCCTTTTTTCTCCGGAAAGGAATCGTCTTCCATAAACGATTCCTCATCAAATAAAGAATAGCCAATGAATCCATCTGCAAAAAGAGAGCAAATCATGGTATTTGAATTAGAAAACTCAACTAAATTTAAATGGGCCGACAATAATTCAGTGTGAACTATATCTACTCTACCTTTAGTTTCACTGGAGCATAACAAACTTCTTCCCGTACGAATTGCCGGAAAAGCACCATAACATCCCATATGGTAGGAATGGGTAACTTGAACCGTTTCCCAATCTCTTTCTATTACGGCTTCCTGCGCAACACTGGGAGAAGAATAGCCCGAACATGTAACATGAATAAGATTTTCAGGACTTGAAATTGTATTTGAGTAAAATTCGTCAAAAACATATCCCATTTTTCTTTTAAACCATTCCATTCGAACCTCTATTTTAGGACCATAAAGATTTCCGGGTTTGACTTCAAAACCAGCAGGAAAATGGTATTCAGAAGGCAAAGTAATATCCATTTCATTTTCAATAAAATTCTCAACCTCTTCAAAAATTAAAATTTGTCTGCTATTTATGCTTTCTGAAGAAACGGAATATTTATCTACATGATCAGATATAGACTCAAAACTTACCGGCTCGACACCATCACTTCCTGAAACATCCGATTGTGGGAGATTTTGAAAATGATAATAGAGAAATTTTGTGTACTGATTGAGCTTTGTTTGGTCTATTAATTTTCCCACCAAAATGGGATGAAAATTGGAAAGGATAACTCTTTTCATTAATTACAACTTTGTTTAAAAACAAAATTAAATCAAATCTCTTTCCAAAAATAACCTCATAATCACCTATAATCCACAATATTAACAAATAACTGATAATCAAGTGATTACAAATACTATAATTTTGTTAAAATATTGAAAATCAAAGCATTGTAAGAATGATTTTACGTCTTAAAAATATTGATTATCAGACCTGTAAGAATGATATCACAACTTTAATTTATTGGTTTGCAAGCAAAATTATTTACACTTCATCACTTGTAAATGTCGTGAAACTTTTCTTTTTGTATGGTCTAATAATCAATCTTCCTTCTCGGTCAAAACGAATGTAGTTGTACACCCAATTCAAGAAAACTACCGCTTTATTTTTGAATCCAATTAAGGAGAATAAATGCACAAACATCCAGACAAACCAAGCAAAAACTCCACTGAAATGGTATTTTGGCAAATCGACTACCGCTTTATTTCTTCCTATGGTTGCCATTGCACCTTTGTCATTATATTCAAAAGCTTCCATGGGTTGTTTTCTAATTAATTTAATTATGTTTTCTCCCAATAATTTTCCTTGTTGCATGGCGGGTTGTGCCATCATAGGATGTCCTTGCGGATACGCTTCGGTTTCCATTGATGCAATATCGCCTATGGCAAAAATATTGTCATAACCTACTACTTGATTGAATTTATTTACTCTAATACGTTCTACTTTTTCAACAAGCGAATCGCCATCTAGCCCCGCGACTACAGCACCTTGTACTCCAGCTGTCCATATTACAGTAGCAGTTTCAAAAGTCAAATCGGAATTAGTCGTTATGGTACGCCCATCATAATTTGTTACCCGTACATTTTTCCAAATTTTAACGCCCAAACTAATTAGAAATTTTTCGGCGGCCTGTGAGGAATCCTCACTCATGGTATTTAGAATTCTGTCGCCACTTTGTATGAGATTGATTTCCATTTTTGCAATATCAAGATCGGGATAATCTTTTTGCAAGATGGCTTTTTTCATTTCGGCCAAAGCGCCAGCCAGCTCTACTCCTGTTGGTCCACCACCCACTAGCACAAAATTAATAAGGCTATTTTGTTCGGCTATATCAGTAGTTAAAACGGCTTGTTCGAAATTTTCAAGAATAAGACTGCGAATATTGAGCGATTGTGGTATGGTTTTCATAGACATACTGTTACGCTCTATTTCTTTGTTACCAAAATAATTAGTTTTGGAACCCGTTGCTATAACCAGATAGTCATAGGACAGGTCCCCTATTTCAGCTTTAATTTTTTGATTTTCAGTATCAATTTCTTCTACATTAGTCAGTCTAAAATAAACATCATCGTATTCCTGAATGACTTTCCGGATGGGATATGCGATGGATCCGGCTTCGAGTCCGCCTGTCGCCACTTGATACAATAAGGGTTGAAAAGTATGATAATTGTGTTTATCTAAAAGAACGACTTGCACTTCCTTATCTTTTAGTTTTCTGGCTAATGCTAGTCCTGCAAAGCCTCCTCCTATAATGACTATTCTGGGTAAAGCTGAATTTGGGATGTTCATATTTATATAATAAAAAACGAAGTTAATAAAGAAAAAAGACTTAACTAACTTTAAATAAAAACAAAGTACCATTAGATTAATGCCTTGCAAAAAAATATAAGATTTTATTTGTTATTATAATTTTTTTATTCATAATTTGGCTACATATTTAATTTAAAACAATAAATCTTTAATTTATGAAAAAAAGAATTTCAATTGCAGTAGTCTCTTTATCAATGTTAATGTTGTTAAACAGTTGTGGTGTTATGTTTGGTGGAAGTAGGTATGAAGGTACGATAATTGCTAATGGACATCCAAACGCTCAAATTTATGTTGATGGACAAAAGATGGGTAACGGACAAGTAACTGCATTATTTCCAAGAAACAAATCATTAAATGTAGAATTGAAAGAAGACGGTTGTGATGCTAAAAAACAAACGTTTAATAACGCTTTTAGAACAGGAAATTTTATACTTAGCGTTATCTCATTTGGAATATTAGGTATTGGAGTAGATTTAGGAACTGGAGCAGCATACAAACCAGACCACAGAAACAATCCTGCAGTTCAAAAAGTTACTGATAAAAAATATACTTTTAATGTAGATTATTCTGATTGCAAAAAATAATCAATAATACCTTATAAAAAAGTCCTTTATGAAAATTTCATAAAGGACTTTTTTTTTGTAATAAAAACTGAATATGTTACATTCTTTTTTTGGAAAAAGTTATTAAGAAATCTAAACGTGTAAATTAGCCCCGATGGTAATGAAAATCCTTTCTAGTCCTGATTTTTTTTCAGGACTAGAAAGATTGCAATGTACAGCGGGAGGAGTATTTATTATAAATCGAAAAGTTTGTGCTACCAGAAAAAATGTGCTATTTTGTAACAAAATCTATTTTTGGATTACTAACATATGTATGAGTGATAATCTAGAGCATTCTTTTGTAAAGCAGTTGCAGGCAAATCAGAATATAATCCACAAAATTTGTAGGTTATATACTAATGGCGATGATGCACATAAGGATTTGTTTCAGGAAATCACGATTCAGTTATGGAAGGCATTTCCAAAATTCAGAGGCGACAGCAAATTTTCTACTTGGGCCTATAGAGTCGCTTTGAATACAGCCATTACTTTGTATCGAAAGACAAAACGATCGATAAGCACCATTGAATTTGAGGGAAGACAGCATTTTACTCATGATATTGAGTACAATTATGAGGAAGAAGAACAGATAAAACTCATGTACAAAGCTGTATACCAGTTAAATGACATTGAAAAAGCATTAGTATTTATGTATCTGGAAGATAAAGATTATACCGAAATAGCTGAAACATTAGGAATTAGTGAAGTAAATGCGAGGGTGAAAATGAACAGAATAAAGGGGAAATTAAAAAAAATATTAAATCCATTAGAAATATGAAAGAGCTGGATTTATTAAAAAAAGATTGGCAGAAGAATGATAATTCTTTTGAACAGGTTTCGGAAATAGAGATTTATAAAATGATTCATAAAAAATCATCTTCGATAGTGAGATGGATTTTGATTATCAGCATTTTGGAAGTTTTACTATGGACATCGATTAGCTTATTTTTTAATTCGGATGATTATTTAAAAAAGATTAAGCACGATGAACTGATAAAATATTTTGAAGCATTAACCATTTTTAATTATGGTGTGATATTGGTTTTTATTTATTTATTTTATAAAAACTACATCCTGATTTCGACAACTGTTTCTACCAAACAGCTAATGAAAGACATCCTAAAAACAAGGAAAACTGTCCAATGCTATGTTTGGTATAATCTTGGAATGATTGTTTTTAGCTTAATTATTGGTTTTGTAATTGCCTTTTCCTACAATCCTGATGTGGCAATTTTAAGAGAAAAAATTGCCAATGACGGAAAAATTATGGCTATAACAATAGGCATTCTAATTTTGACAATCGCTGTATTTTTTGGGATATTCTGGTTATTTTACAGGTTATTGTATGGAATCTTGTTAAGGAGATTGTATGCTAATTACAAGGAATTGAAAAAGATAGACCTTTAAGTCCTCAACTCTCTCCAAAGGAGAGGGAGCCGAAATGAATATAGGATTTATAAAGAATATAGAATCTTGATTAAAGATTTTGAAATTATAATTTAAAATTAGCAAAAAAAACTAAACGTTTAAACTCTTAAACTTCAACTTTTTTTAAAACTTAATAACTTCAATTTAATATTCCCATTGTCTTAAACGGTTCAATTCTTCCTGTGCTTTTAGTTCTTCAGCAGGAATTACTTTTAGAAACGAAGGGTGTTGTTCAATGGCATATTCTACTTTTTCGACAATTTCATCAATTGTATCATTATCATAATCAATATCTAACGGTTCTTTGATGATAAACGACTGTAGGATTCCTTTCTTTTTCATGCGCAATCCCTTTTTATCAAATGAACGACGAAAACCATCAATTACGATTGGGACAACTATTGGCCTGTGTTGTTTGATAATATGAGCCGTTCCTTTACGAACCGGTTTAAAAGACTTGGTTGTTCCTTGTGGAAAAGTGATTACCCAGCCATCTTTTAACGCTATTTTGATATTTTCCGTATCATCTGGATTTACATCTTTCTTTTCGGCAACATCCACACCTTTTACTCGCCAAGTTCTTTCCACTGTTATTGCGCCGGCATAAGCCAATATTCTTGGCAAAAGTCCTGCTTGCATAGTTTCTTTGGCGGCAACATAATAAATATTCATTTTGGGCTGCCATAGATAACATACATTTTTAATAGTATCGTCTCGTCCGCTTAAACTAGCATTAAAGACATGAAACATCGCTACGACATCTGCAAAATAAGTTTGATGATTCGATATAAAAAGGACATTCGTATCCGGTAAATTCCTGATAATCTCAGAACCTTCAATTTGTAATTCATTAAATCCTCTATAGCGTCTATGCGTAATACCTCCGAAGATTCGGATTAACCATTTTTTTATAAATAATATATGTCCAAAAGGATTTCTCTTAAACAATCCCATAAAATTGTGTATTTTTTTTGTGAATTTGGATTACAAACGTACGAAAATTATATTTGTCGTTAGCATCCGTTTTTATGTGAACTAAATTAAAAATAATTCAATTAAAACGACTATTTTTTAACTCTTAAAAAAGATTTCTAACCTAGAACTTCTTTCAAGACCTCTTTTAACTCACTCATCATCATTGCTGTAGCTCCCCAAACGATATGTTCCTCAATTTTAAAAGCAGGAACTATAATTTTTCCCGCATAGGAAGTAACCATTTCAGCACTGATAATAATCTCATCACTCAAAAAAACGGATAACGGCAATTCAATAATAGCTGCCACTTCATTAGGCTCAGGAATAAAACGAATCTCCTCTCTGCTAATCCCTAAAAAAGGGTGCACCATAAAATTGCTTGGCGGAATATACATTTGTGTAAAAGGCTTGATAATTTCAATATCCCTAGGCAAAATTCCTATTTCCTCATGAGTTTCCCGTAAAGCTGTATTTACAAAAACCTCATCTTCAGTTTCATACTTACCGCCAGGAAATGCAATTTGGGAAGAATGAACCCCTTCATAGGAATTCCGAACAATAAGTACCAAATGTGTCTTTCCATTTTTAGGATAAAACAACATCATCACAGCGGCTTTTCTAGTTTTTTTATCATCAAAAATACCACTTTTCAAAGCATCAATTCTTTCTAATGGCGCCATTTTAAGGTGCGCTTCGGCAGCAGGAAGTTTTACCTCTACTAAATTAGGAACATATTTTAAAAAATCTTGAAAATCCATAATCAAAGTCTATTTTTGCATCTCAAAAAAGATCTTATAAATATAGTTTAGAAAATAATGCTTCGCAAATTTTCTAAAATCAAATTCAAATAAATAAAATGTACAGTAAAGAAGAAACTCAAAAATTAAAACGAGAATTCTGGGTCACTTTCGCAAAAAAATACCCTCGAAAATGGATGCTATACGACACTAAAATTAAAGACTTTTCTTTCAAGTTTTACGTAGACAATAAAAAGGCACAAGTTTTAATCGACATTGAGCATCGAAATGATGAAAAGCGAATTGCCTATTTTGAAAAAATAGAAGCATTAAAAAACATTCTGGAAGACGAATTCGTCAAAAATTTAGTTTTCGAAAAAGACTATACTCTTGAAAATGGCAAAACCATCAGCCGCATTTGGGTTGAAAAATTAGGTGTCGGCGTTAGCAATCGCAACTATTGGGATGAAATATTTGACTTCTATAACGAGAAAATGAATGCTCTGGAATTGTTCTATATGGAGTATGATGAATTCATTAAAGATATTGAGAAAATTTAGGGCGTGACCCGTTGAAAAAACGGGTCGGGCTGTACGTTACAAGTCCTCGCTCTTCCTTCGTCAGGCTGTGGGCTTTTCACTTCCATCCCTTACGCAACATAACGAAATTACAATTCTACTTTTTTTACCGAATTCAAATTGACATAAAAAAATCCGCTTAAAGCGGATTTTTTATTTACATATTGAAAATATTATAAACTACAATTCTGTCATCATAATTGATGTACAATTGCTTCCTATTATCTTGTTTTTTTCGGGTGATGATGGATAGCGTACAATTATCCCCATTATTGTCTTTACAAGTAAACGAATAAACAATATCTGTATCATTTTCTTCAGTGGCTTGATAATCGATAATTTCAAACAGTTGAATAACTTGGGAATAAATTACAATTCTGTTTTTATTAGTGTCTAATGTGACTAAAATATTGACCAAATCCAAATCAGACCATTTTCCCCACTTCCCATTTTCCTTTTTTTCTAAAACACTAAAACCTGAAGTCTTAAACTTATAGTTTTGGCTATAAGAATATTGCAGTCCTAAGACCATAAAAAGCAATATGGTATATATTTTTGTTTTAGTCATATTTATAAATTAAAAATCAAAATTCATTACTTCTCTTATTGCAGTTTCAAAATCTGACATCATTTCTTCAACGATAACTGAAACTGGTTTTATCTCGTGAATCAAACCTGCAATTTGACCTATTTCTAATTCTCCTTCGATTAAATCTCCTTCAAACATTCCACGCTTTGCTCTGGCTCTACCTAATAAACCAATTAAATCTTCTTTTGTTGCGCATTGTTCATACAAATGCTGAACATCTTGATAAAATTTATTTTTAATTAATCGAACTGGAGCCAGTTCTTTTAAGGTCAATTGCGTATCGCCTTCTTTTACATTTACTATCGTTTCCTTGAAGTTTTCATGTGCAGATGATTCCACGGAAGCAGCAAATCTGCTACCTACTTGAACTCCATCAGCACCAAGCACCATTACCGCAAGCATGCCACGGCCAGTAGCGATACCTCCGGCAGCTATTAATGGAATCTTGATTTTTTCTTTCACCATTGGAATGAGTGTAAGTGTCGTGGTTTCCTCTCTGCCATTATGTCCTCCAGCTTCAAACCCTTCGGCAACAACAGCATCAACGCCCGCATCTTGTGCTTTTAATGCAAATACAGAACTACTGACCACATGCACTACAGTTATCCCGTTTTCTTTCAAATAAGAAGTCCACGTTTTTGGGTTTCCAGCTGATGTAAAAACGATTTTCACACCTTCGTCAACAATTATTTTCATTATTTCTTCGATGTTGGGATACAACATCGGAACATTTACGCCAAAAGGTTTTGAGGTGGCTTTTTTACATTTTTGAATGTGTTCCCGTAGGACTTCGGGATACATGGAACCAGCGCCTATCAATCCCAAACCTCCTGCATTACTCACCGCGCTTGCTAATTTATAACCGCTATTCCAAATCATTCCTCCCTGAATAATTGGGTATTTAATCTTGAAAAGATCTGTGATTTTATTCATGTTGTATTAGTGCCGTTAACGTTTTATTATTTTTCCGCTTTTGAAAAAAGAATTTGATTCCACTTTATACACATACATTCCTTTGCTTAATGCTTTCAATGAAATACTAGGCGATTCAATTGTAATTTCTTTGTCCAATACTTTTTGACCTGAAATAGAATAAATGCTAACCATCGCTCGATCCAGTCCTACCGGTAATAAAATTGTAATAAAATCAATTGCCGGATTTGGATAAATTATAAAATCATCTTTAGAAAAAGTGTTCAATGATAATCCATTAGTCACTGCTAAATTAAAATCTGGGATTCCATAACCATATTGATTGTCGGGCATTGCAAATCTATCTGCTGATTTTAATAGCAACTGTCTTATTTCGGCATTGGTTTTACTTGGATTTGCTTGCCACAAACAAGCAACCATTCCTGCCATAATGGGGCTGGAAAAAGAAGTGCCATCTGCATATACAATATTCCCAAATTCATCGGACAAAACATCTGATTTTCCTTGAGCCATAACATCCGGTTTTACCCTTCCGTCAGACGAAGGTCCTATGGAACTAAATGAAGTCAATAACTCTGATGCATTTACAGCTCCTACGGCAATTACAGATACAGCATCAGCAGGTACAGCAATGTATGGATCAGATGTACCTCCTGAATTACCGGCTGACGCCAATACAATCATACCTCTGCTAAATGCAATTTCAGCTCCACGAGATATAAAGGAGGTAGCTCCGTTCATTTCACTATAAGTATGACTATACGCAGGATTATCATATTCAAAATAACCTAAAGAAGTATTTATAATATCAACGCCCAAACTATCTGCTTTTTCGGCAGCTTCAACCCAAAGCGATTCTTCAACAGGATTTTCAGAAGTATCATCTTCAGTAATAAATAAATAATAGGAAGCATCTGGTGCTGTTCCCACTAACGAATTTTCTTTGTAACCGCCCATTGCCGAAAGTACCGATGTTCCGTGCGAAACTCCAGTATAAAAATCGGGATTTCTTAAAACAAAATTATAACCTCCTAAAATTTGGTTATTATCTCTTAATCTTTGAAATGGCAGTGCTGTATTAACCCCCGGAAATCCTGCATCTAAAACGGCTATTATTTTCCCTGCACCAGTATAATTCTGTTGATGCAATAATTGTCCATTAAGCATCTGTATTTGATTTGTTGATGTCCCGTAAGCGTAATTAATTTTGGTTTTCTTGCTTTTATTTACCTTTTTTATTTTGGATAACTTTGAAATCTTTCCAGTCTGATTGAGTAATTTATTTGCAAAATCAACTTTACTGACAAAAGAAAACGCTGTCAATGAATTTATAATTGCTTGGGTTCCTCGAACATGAATAGCATTCAACCATTTGGATTTTGCCATAACAGTAATTCCTGCAACAGCTTTTACCTGATTGACATAAGACATGTCTATTGGAATATCTTTAGAATCCAATACTATATTTTGAATCGTTCTTCTATCCAAAGCCCTTTGGGAAAGCATTTGCAAAGGCGAATCAAAATAAGGCTGAGAACTGGGTTTAGCATTGAAATATACCCAAGCATCTTCTTGAGAAAAACCAACAGAAGTAATCAACAAAAAAAGAAATAAATAGAATTTTCTCATAGTTAACTTTATTTTTTAGGCCTGAAAATTCCAACTAAAGTTAGGATTTAATCCTCTTTATAGCTGTTTGAAGACATTCTTAATTCAGGGAAAATATATGTTTTAGACCTTTTTATAAATAAAGCACTAAACTAAGAAATTACTCCCGAACCAACTAATTCATCTGCTAAATACCAAGCAACAAATTGTCCTTCGGTTATTGCAGATTGAGGTTCTTCAAAGGATATATACATTCCATTCTCAAATTGATGTAAGGTGGCGTTTTGTAAAGGTTGTCTGTAACGGATTCTCGCCATAACTTCCATTGTTTCACCATTGGCCAAAGCCATATCTTTACGGATCCAATGTACTTCCGATTTTTCAACAAGTAATGCTTTCTTGAACAATCCAGGATGTTGACTGGTTAATCCGGTATAAATCGTATTGGTTTCCACATTAGTGGCTATAATAAATAATGGATCAGTTGTACCACCCACATTGAGTCCTTTTCGTTGACCTGTGGTAAAATAATGAGCTCCTTGGTGTTTTCCTACTTTTTTACCCATCTCAGGCGTGTATGGAATTTTTCTTGCATCAAATGCCAAATCTTCTTCAAGAGTTAAACCTTCTTCTTTTTCAGAATTGTAAACAGAATCGTTTTTATCTATTTGAATAATAATCCCGTCTTTAGGTTGCAATTTTTGCTGCAAAAATTCTGGCAAACGTACTTTTCCTATGAAACACAAACCTTGAGAATCTTTCTTTTCAGCAGTAATCAAATCCATTTGGGCCGCAATTTCCCGAACTTCCGGTTTGGTCAATTCGCCTATAGGAAATAATGATTTTGCCAATTGCTCTTGTGACAATTGACAAAGAAAATACGATTGATCTTTATTGGTATCGGCACCCGCTCGCAATTGATAAACGGTTTCACCGTTGACTTCGATTTCACTTTTTTGACAGTAATGTCCCGTCGCCACATAATCGGCACCAAGACTCAAAGCGATTTTCATGAAAACATCAAATTTTATTTCGCGATTACAAAGCACATCGGGGTTTGGAGTACGCCCTTTTTCATATTCGTTGAACATATAATCAACGATTTTCTCTTTGTATTCTTCACTTAAATCTACCGTTTGAAAAGGAATTCCTAATTTTTCAGCAACGAGTAATGCATCATTACTATCTTCCAGCCATGGGCATTCATTAGAAATAGTAACCGAATCATCATGCCAATTTTTCATAAAAAGACCTATGACTTCATATCCTTGTTGTTGCAATAAATAAGCAGCAACACTAGAATCTACACCTCCTGAAAGTCCTACAACAACACGCTTCATCTTCAAAAAATTATAATTTTATAAGGGTGCAAAGTTACGAAAGATTTACTACAGTAGTTGTGTAACGATACACTTAATTAAGATTTGGATTTTGTTGCATTTTGAGGAATACTCATATTCACTTCTTTGACTTTTTTTCCTTTTTCGAAAAATTGCCAAGACCCTGATTTTTTTCCATTTACAAACTGTCCTTTAGAAACCACATTCCCATCCGTATCCTTGAAAATGGCCAAACCATTGTACTCATTATTCTTAAAAATAGATTCTTCAAGTACAATTCCTTTTTCGGTGTATTTCTTATAAACGCCGTCTTTTAGATTCTTTTTATAACTGATTTCTTCGGCTATTTTACCGCTAGGATAAAAAACACTTCGCAAGCCTTCTAGTTTTCCATTTGTATAATTTTCAATAGTCATAATAGTTTTTGAAGCTTGATGGTAATACTTCCATTGCCCTTCAAATAATTTATTTACAACTTTCCCCTCGCTTACTTTATTCTTATCTTGATCATAAAATATAGTATAGGCAGAATTGTCTTTAGGATTAAATTCTCTGGTAGCTATTACCGATTTTGCTTTGGTATCGTCATAAAAATTGAAAACTCCTGTTTCCTTCCCATGAACAAAAGTTCCTTCATAACGCGGTCTCTTTGATTCCTCAAAAAAACCCTTCCATAAACCATGCTTTTTTCCTTTTTCATCTAATTTATTAAAATCTGTTTGTGCGTGAAGACAAAACACATTCAAAAAAACCAAAATACATATTCCTTTTTTATAAAATGCTTTCATAATAAATAACCTTTTAATAGTAACGACTTCTGATGGCTTAAATTATCTGTAAACAAAAAAATCTCGAAATATATCGAGATTTTTTTTAACTTTTATTTCTTTTTGTCTTTCGCTTTTTGAGCTTCAGCTTGTTCCATAACTTCTTGAAGTTTTTTCTGGAATTTACCTTGTTTCTTCGGCTCTTTCAATTTATTCTCTTGTATTTGAGCATGAATTTTATCGCTGTCAACAATGTAATTTTTAATAACAAACATAATTCCGATAGTAATCAAGTTCGAAATAAAGTTATACAAACTCAATCCGGCACCATAACTGTTGAAGAAAATCAACAT
Organism: Flavobacterium cryoconiti; assembly: GCF_048158645.1. NCBI lineage: Bacteria > Pseudomonadati > Bacteroidota > Flavobacteriia > Flavobacteriales > Flavobacteriaceae > Flavobacterium > Flavobacterium cryoconiti. Next base: position 367,721 of record NZ_JBLNKW010000003.1, read on the forward strand.
CATAATTGGTGAGATATAAATCATATACTTCATCATTTTTGCCATATCTGGCATTCCTTCTTGTTGTGGAGCAGCCATTTGTTGATCGCCAGAAGTCATTTTCATATAGAAGAAAATCGCTATTGCAGCCAATATTGGAAACAAACTAATATGATCGCCATACATAGGAACATGAAAAGGTAATTTTACAACTTGGTCAAAAGAAGATAAATCGTCTGCCCAAAGGAAACTTTTTTGTCTTAACTCGAAAGCCGATGGAAAAAACTGAAACGAGGCATACATAAAAGGAAGCTGAATCAAGGCCGGAATACATCCTGCCATTGGGTTCACCCCAGCTTTATTATACAACTTCATCGTTTCCTGCTGTTTCTTCATGGGGTCTTTTTTGAATTTTTCTCCCAATTCAGTAATTTCAGGTCGTAATACTTTCATTTTGGCTTGAGACAAAAATGATTTATAAGTAATAGGCGACATGGCAATTTTGATAATAACAGTAAAGATAATTATCGCAATTCCATAAGCGATGTAAGAACTTAAAAATCCAAATAATGGAATAAATACAAATTTGTTAATCCATCCAAATATACCCCAACCTAAAGGAATAATTTTTTCTAAATTTTTATCGTAGGCTTTTAATGTTTTATAATCTGATGGTCCAAAATACCAGTTCATTTTATAATCTACTTCACCATTTGTAAATGCTAAAGGAACATTTGCATTAAATTGCTTGATGTATGTTGTATCTACTTTTTCATCTACAACTAATTTATGTGATTTTAGTGTGGTTTTAGCAAACGGAGTATCTGTCAATAAAATAGTACTGAAAAAATGCTGTTTGAAAGCAATAAACTTAACATTTTCAGGTGTTTCTTCTTGAACATCTTTTCCAGTCCCAGAAACATTATTAAATTTATTATCACCATACTCATAATTCAATAAAGTATAACGATCTTCGTAAGCAATACTTTTTTCTGTTCTGTAAGTTTTTAAATTCCATTCTAAATCCAATGGTTTAGCAGTATTCAAAACTTTATTCAATCCTTGAGAACGAATATCAAAACCAACCATGTAATCGTTAGGTTTCAATATGTACTTGTATTCCAGAAACTCATTTGCGCCAGCTTTCAGTTTCATAGACAGTATTTGATCTGCTCCAACTTTTGTCAATGTTGGTTCAAAAAATAAGTCTTTTGTATTTAAAGTACGGTTATCGCTAGTAAGCAATTGAATATTTAAATCCGCATTATTGTCTTTAATTAATTCAACTAATTGACCAGAGCCTTTTTTGAATTTTTCGAAATTTTTCAAAGCGGCTTCAACAATATAACCTCCTTTATTCGCGATTTTTAATTTTACAAATTCATTTTCAACTGTAGTAAAACTTTCTTTTGCGGAAGGAAGTGATGCTGAATAAGCGAAATTTCCTAAAGTTTTTTGTAATTGTGCCATTTGAGTTGAATCACCAGGTACAATAGCCGCTGCTGTAGCAACCGTTTTAATTGCAGCCGCTTTTGCTAAAGCTTCCTTAGCCACTAACTCTTTTTTAGCTTTATCAGCAGCAATAGTTGCTTCCGAAGGCTTATTTTGAAACATGATCCAAAACAAAATACCAACTATCAATATAAAACCTATAATCGAATTAAGGTCTAATTTTTTTTCTTCCATTATAATTTAAAAAAAAGGTTTAAAGTTTAAAGCTCAAAGTTTCAGTTTTAAAGAAACAAATTACTTATGTTATTTTTTCTTTGCTTGAACTGCCGCTGCCACAAAATTTACAAAAATAGGGTGTGGGTTTGCCACGGTACTTTTGTATTCTGGATGGTATTGAACACCAATAAAAAATGGGTGATCCTCTAACTCTATAATCTCAACCAAACCGGTATCCGGATTTACTCCTGAAGCAATCAAACCTGCATTTTGCAATTGTGCAACATAGTTACTGTTGTACTCATAACGATGACGGTGACGCTCAGAAATAGTTTCTTTCCCGTAGATTTTATATGCCAATGAATCTTGTTTTAAATCACATTTCCATGCTCCAAGACGCATTGTTCCCCCTTTGTCCGTAATCGTTTTTTGCTCTTCCATCAAGTTGACAACAGGATGTGAAGTTTGCTCATTCATTTCAGTCGAATTAGCATCAGGATAACCTACAATATTTCTTGCATATTCGATTATTGCCATTTGCATACCTAAACAAATTCCGAAAAACGGAACTTTATTTTCTCTTGCATAACGAACCGCTTCTATTTTTCCTTCAATTCCTCTTTCTCCAAAACCTGGAGCTACAAGAATTGCATCTAAACCTGATAATTTTTCTTCAATATTTGTTGCATCAATATGCTCAGAGTGAATAGAAATCACGTTAACTTTAGTTTCATTTGCAGCACCTGCATGAATAAAAGCTTCCAAAATAGATTTGTAACAATCTTGCATTTCTACATATTTTCCAATCAAACCGATGTTTACAACATGCTTAGGATGTTTTAGTCTGCGTAAAAAAGTATTCCAGTTTTTTAAATCCGGAGCCGCTTTTTTAGGCAAATCCAGTTTCTTTAAAGCGACTATATCAAGACCTTCTTCCAGCATTAAATTAGGCACTTCATAAATCGTTGAAGCATCGATAGATTGTATAACGGCCTCTCTTTTTACATTACAAAACAAGGCTAATTTGTTGCGAATCTCATCTGAAATTTCATGCTCTGTTCTACAAACTAAAATATCAGCTTTGATACCACTTTCCATCAATGTTTTAACAGAATGCTGTGTTGGTTTAGTTTTTAATTCTCCGGCTGCGGCCAAATAAGGGACTAAAGTCAAATGAATTACTAAACCGTTATGCTCTCCTAATTCCCAAACTAATTGACGAACCGATTCAATATATGGCAAGGATTCAATATCCCCAACTGTTCCACCAATCTCAGTAATAACAATATCAAAATCACCCGATTTACCAAGCAATTGCATTCTATCCTTAATTTCATTGGTAATGTGAGGTACAACTTGTACTGTTTTACCAAGAAATTCTCCTCTTCTTTCTTTTTCAATAACCGAAAGATAAATTCTTCCTGTAGTAACATTATTGGCTTGAGATGTAGGAACATTCAAGAAACGCTCATAATGTCCTAAATCTAAATCAGTTTCCGCACCATCATCAGTCACATAACATTCTCCATGCTCGTATGGATTTAAAGTACCTGGATCGACATTAATATAAGGGTCAAACTTTTGGATGGTTGTACGGTATCCCCTAGCTTGTAACAATTTTGCCAAAGATGCAGCTATAATTCCTTTTCCTAAAGAAGAAGTCACACCGCCTGTAACAAAAATATATTTCGTTTGATTCATTCTGTTGTTGTTTGTATTGTAGTTATGTAAAAAACTTGGCAAAAGTACAAATTTAATTGGACTATTAGAATTTTAGACTGTTAGATTTTCAGACTCTTTTTAGATTAAAAAAAAGTAAAATCTAATTCTCTAAAATTCTAAGGAGTCTAAGAAAGTCTATCCTATGGTTTAGGATAGCGTTTTTTTATGTTTCGAATTAACTCTTCCAATCCGTTCAGTTTTAATTCGTAAATCAATTTCAATTGTTCCCCTAATTCTCCTTTTGGAAATCCTTTATTACTGTACCAAACCACATAATATTCAGGCAAATCGATAAGAAATTTACCTTCATATTTACCAAAAGGCATTTTGGTATGCGCCAGTTTAATCAGTTGTTGTTGGTTTTTATCCATTTTTTCAATAAAAAAGAAGCAAGAGACAAAAAATCAAGATGTATTAATTCCTCTTGATTTTTTGTCTCTTGCTTCTCGACGCTATCTTATTTCCAGTTGAAAGTAATTCTTTTTTCGATCTCAGTATTTAAACTCAAGAAAACAGGACAGGTCATGGCCGTTCGCTCCAGAATCGTTTTATTCTTCTGGTCGTCAGTCCCTGACATATCAAAAGTAATTTCTATTGTTCCAATTCGTCTTGGCTCTGCATTCATAATTTTCGTTACTTCAGCAGTAGATCCTTTCAAATCTAGATTCATATCGCGAGCTTTTATTCCCATTACAGTCATCATACAACTTGCCAAAGCATTCGCAACCGTATCAGTTGGTGAGAAAGCCTCGCCTTTTCCATTATTGTCTAATGGCGCATCTGATATGATTTCATTTCCGGATTGCAAATGTATTGATGATGTTCTTAAATCGCCTAAGTACGTTACTTTTGATGTCATAATTTTATTATTATTTTATTCTACAGCCACTGAACACTGATTACTCAACACTTTTTAATTAGCTTCTTTTATTGTTAAATCGGTGTCATAATATAAGATGTAAACACCTTTATTAGTATATCCACCATTTTCTTTTTTATAGTATTCAAATTTATTATCTACCTGCTCAGTAGCTATAGAATCAGTAGTTTCCTGATACGTTCTATCTTGTGACAAACGCATCATGGTATCGAATGTAATATCAAAACCACGGGTTGCGAAAGCGCTAGGGAAAATTTTATTTTTCTTTTTATATTCTTTTTCGAAAATTAAAGCTTCGGGAGATTCGTTTTCACGGGTTACAGAAGGATACATTAATTTCAATTTTGTCAAATTCACAAAATTAATTTCATCAGTATCTAGTGTTTCATTAGGTTCTAAAATAACCAACTGTACTTTATACGTTGTCATAGCACTCAACATAGTAGCCATTGTTGATTTAATCATTCCTGTATTTCCGGTTTCCATTACCACATAGTTTATTTTGTCTTTCACAAATAAACTTTTTAAATTTTCAGGAGCTAAAGCTCCGTTTGCGGCAAGGACAGAAAATTTCACATCTTTATGATTCTCTTTTATAAATTGAATCATTGATTCCTTTTTCTTATCGACTACAGCTATAATATTACCGCCTTTTGCTCTCATATAATCAAACATGGCATTTTTAACCGCAGTAGCCGTTGGAATGGTTTGATACAAATTACTAAATGAATTCCCAATATCTTTTGATAAAGGAGAAATCACAGGAACTTGATTCAGAGTCAATAATTCAGCTGTTTTCTCCACGTTAGTCAGATAAAAAGGTCCGACAACGGCATCTGAATTTTCCAGATTATTTTCTTTAATTATAGAAGCGACATTAGAAGTATTTTTGGTTTCTTGCGAATCATAAATCTTAACATCGATAGAAAGTCCTATTTGTTTTGCAGAATCAATCGCCATCAAAGCTCCCGAATAAAAATCTAAAGTCATGTTCAAAAACTTGTCTTTTTTAAGACGCATTGCAGTGGTATTGATAGTGTCTCCTTCAATATTTGGCATATTAAAAGGCAAAAGCAATACTAACTTTTTTCTGTTGTTACTTTTCTTTGATAATCCAGCGTATTCTTTTTTAGTTTCCTTCGGAATAGCAATCGTTCCCGGGACCTTCAAAATCATTCCTTCCACAACACCTTGAGACAAAGCAGGGTTTAGAGTGATTAATTCTTCCTGAGTCATCCCAAACATTTTTGACAAACTATAAAGCGTTTCTTTCGGCTTCACTTCATAATTTAAATAATTAATGGCTACCGCAACCTTTACAGGATTCGGTTTTGCAATTTCCTTTTTAGATTCAACAACTGGGCTAGTTTTCTCTACTTTTGGAGCATTGCCCTTGATAATTAATTTATAACCGATAGGTAAATTAGAAACAATTTCAGGATTTTTTTTCTCTAATTCTTGAATGGTAATCCCATATTGTTTAGAGATAGAATATTTAGTTTCCTTTGGAAGTACCTCGTGATAAACTACTTTTTCTTGAATTACAGTAACGGTAGCTATCTTCGGGCTGTTTTTAGACGGAATAACGAGCGTTTGTCCAATTTTTAGTCCTTCTTTTTCAAGAGTTGGATTGGCTTTCTTCAAATCTTCATCAGAAATGCCGTATTTTTTTTCAATCCCGTACAGTGTTTCTTTCGGTGCTACCTCGTGAGTTGTAGTTTTCGCGATTGGCTTAGCTTGCACTATAGTCTTTTGTTTCGCTCCACTTTTTGGAATTAACAAAACACTATTAGGCTTTAATCCACTTTGTGCATCCGGGTTTAATTGATAAATATCATATGGAGTAACGTTGTACTTTATTGCAATCTGACTTATCGTTTCTCCTTTCTCCACTTTATGGGTACTATTTTTTTCTTGCGAAAAAACATTGTAGTTAAAAAACAAAGCAGTAATACAAATTGCAAAAAAATATTTCATCATTTTTATTTATAAAATTATTCAATCATTAATAACGGAACGGTATCAAATTTTGTTCCAAAACTTGATACCGTTTATATAAAGAACATTAAAAATAATGATGTTCAAAGAAGAAATTAGCAGGGATTATATTATTCCCACTCAATAGTTGCTGGCGGTTTTGAACTAATATCATACACCACTCTATTTACGCCTTTTACTTTATTAATAATATCATTAGATATTTTCATTAAGAAATCATATGGTAAATGTACCCAATCCGCAGTCATACCATCCGTAGATTCAACGGCACGTAATGCAATTACTTTTTCATAAGTACGCTCATCACCCATTACACCTACACTATTTACAGGAAGTAAAATAGCTCCGGCTTGCCAAACTTTATCATACAATCCCCAAGATTTCAATCCTTCGATAAAAACAGAATCTACTTCTTGTAAAATTCTAACTTTCTCAGGCGTAATATCTCCTAAAATTCTAATTGACAATCCTGGTCCTGGGAAAGGATGTCTTCCTAATAATTCTGGGTCAATTCCTAATGAAGCTCCTACTCTGCGTACTTCATCTTTGAAAAGCATACGAAGCGGCTCCACAATTTTCAATTTCATGTAATCTGGCAAACCACCTACATTATGGTGTGATTTAATAGTAGCCGAAGGTCCTTTTACTGAAACTGATTCAATAACATCAGGATAAATTGTTCCTTGGGCTAACCATTTTACATCTTCAATAAGGTGCGATTCATCATCAAAAACTTCGATAAATACACGTCCAATAATTTTACGTTTGGTTTCAGGGTCACTTACACCTGCTAATTCAGACAAGAAACGATCTCCAGAATCAACTCCTTTTACATTCAAACCCATTCCTTTGTATTGATCCAATACATTTTGGAATTCGTTTTTACGAAGCAAGCCATTATTTACAAAAATACAATATAGATTTTTCCCAATAGCTTGGTGCAATAAAACTGCCGCTACCGTAGAATCTACTCCTCCTGAAAGACCAAGAACTACTTTGTCGTCTTGTAATTTCTCTTTTAACTCTGCTACCATTTCGCTAACAAAAGCATTTGGTGTAAAATTCTGAGGAACTTCTGCTATCTTAACTAAAAAGTTTTCCAGCATTTTTGATCCATCCGTAGAGTGAAAAACCTCTGGATGGTATTGAATAGCGTATGTTGTTTCACCTTCAATTTTATAAGCCGCAAATTCTACATCGTGAGTACTTGCCAATTTCACCCCGTTTGTTGGTAAAGCTTTAATACTATCGCTATGACTCATCCAAACCTGGCTATTTTCAGAAACTCCTTCAAAGAAAATTTCATTCTCTTTTATATAAGACAAGTTGGCTCTACCATATTCTCTAGTGTTTGAAGCAGCAACTTCACCACCACTAAAATGGGATAAATATTGCGCACCATAACAAACGGCCAGCATAGGAAGTTTTCCTCTAATTTGAGATAAATCAGGATGTGGCGCATCTTCTCCTCTAACAGAAAAAGGGCTACCTCCAAGAATTACTGCTTTATAAGATGATAAATCACTCGGGAAATGATTGTAAGGGAAGATTTCGCAGAATATATTTAATTCGCGAACTCTACGCGCAATAAGTTGAGTATATTGCGATCCGAAATCTAAAATAAGTACGTTGTGTTGCATGCGCAAAAATACTTTTTATATTTTGAATTGAAAAATTGAATTTTGAAAAATATTTTTTTTTTTTCAATAGGCTATTTATTTATGCTTCAGAAAACGTCTTTTTTTGACAAAACGAATGATTTTTAAAATAAAAACAAAGAATCATTTAAGTACACATGAAATATACGGTACCATTTTGAGTTAACCTTATATAATGAATACATAAAAATTAAAAAACAATGAAAATTAAAACATACGCAATACTTTCACTTTTCGCTCTTTTTATAGTTTCCTGTAGTGTTGTCGATAAATTATTGACTTTTACAGTATCTAACGAAACTAGCTTTAAAATAGCCAGTGGATTTCCTCTTAACCTCGCCACTGAAATAATCACACCAGATGTCACTACGAATTCAAGTGCTGAGTTTCAAAATAACAATACAAAAGCTGATTTAGTAAAAGATGTAAAATTGACTGAATTAAAATTGACGATAACTGACCCAACGGACAAAACATTTAGTTTCTTAAAATCAATTCATTTGTACATTTCAACAGATACTAATGATGAAATCGAATTAGCGTATTTAGATGATATTAATTCCACCGTAAATACTTTAAATCTAATTTGTACTTCACAAAAATTAGACAAATACATTAAAGCTTCTTCTTACAAAATAAGAGCAAAAGCGGTTATCAAAGAATCCGTAACAAAAGATATTACTGTAAAATCTGAAATGAAATTTAAAGTTACTGCTGATCCGTTTTAACAAATCAGCAGTTTTCAATTACGCTTTATTCTTTAATAATTACAAACTTCCCTTTTACTCCTGCATCCCAATTTTCCCAATAATCAGACTTAACAAGTTGTCCTTTGTCATCATAAATTTGAAATTCCGCAGTATTTCCGCCTAAAGCGCCTCTATTTAAAGCTTCTATTTCGAATGTATTTATTCCTTCTATAAGAAATATTTTAAATTCTTGATAATTCGCTTTCATCAATAATCGTTCTTGAACGACAGCTGCATTCATAGTAGCTTTGGCTAAATCCCCATCAATCTGCCCAAAATCCCGATATTTAATTAAAAAGAATTTCGATTTTGTTCTAATCTCACCAAAATTGACATCAATTTTAACTAAAAGTCTTGAATCTTCTTTTAAACCCTCTTTGACCAATGTTTTCCCTAAATCCTTTTCCATTTTATCCATATAAACATCTCCTGGATTAGCAAAATCGTTTTTTGGAGTCATGTTTATAGTACTTGCTTCCCCAATTTTTAATACTGAACTAGGGGTTTTAATTTCAGGGCTTTTAAAAACATTTGGAGTGTAAGTTGGTGGTATATCCGTTTCAGGAGGGATTGTTTTTTTAAACTTCGGACTTTTATTTATAGGTGGAATTGCTTTAAACTTTTTACTAAATTCAACCTGACTATAGCTTTTTGAAGAAATACCAATACTGATTATTATAAAAAAAAGAATCTGTTTCATATAAAGTGAATATTGATAAATCAATATTTATTAAAAATTTAAAACTAAAAACATAGTGCAAACAACAAAAATAGTATAAATTAATTTTATTTATTTATCGAATTAAAAAAAGAACATTCCTATTCTTTCATTAATATTAAAGTTGCTTTAAAATCTACCCCAAGATTCCATTGGCTAGAAGAAATAATTTTTCCTTTATCATCATACACTTCAAATTCTGCTGTGTTAGGAGGTGCAAAACCTTCGTTCAACGCCTCAAAATCAATCTTATTAATCCCTTTTTCTAATTTTATCTCGAAACCTTTAAAATCGCCATCCAAAACAACCTCGTAAGCTATTACCTTATCATTTAAATATACTCTAATCTTATCCCCATCAACATAAGCAGCATCGCGATATCTTACTTTAGCAGTAAGAGAACCCGTTTTAAAAGTTCCTAAATTTTGATTTTTCTTATAAGTAACAACCTCTAAATTTTCTGCTTTTTTAGTAATTTTCTCAGGATTCACAAAATTGACTTTTGGAATATCAAGAGGGACATCTAGTTTTTTTATCACTTTTGGACTTGCAATTTTTGGCAACTCTGCTTTTGGCGGAATTACTTTTTTTATTTTCGGTTTTATATTTTTAGGCGGAATTGCTTTAAATTTAGAGCTAAATTCATTCTGTGCATATCCACTTAGGGACATACCTATAACAATAATTAAAAATAGAATTCTTTTCATAACTTTTTAGATTAACTTGTAGGTGCTTGTATTTTTTTTAAAATAAAAAACCAAACGTAACTGAACACAAAATGGTGTAATTTCACTTTCTTTAATAACATTCAATTTCCAATTTTATTACATTTTAAATCATAAGATTTTCTAAAATTGATTTCTCGAAATTGAACTTTTTAATTAAAAATCAGTGTTTTTTATTTCTCATTTTTTTTCTAAATTGCAAAAAATATACCAAAATTTAAATTAGGTTCTAATATTTTAAAAATCAGTTAAAAACAAACAAAATGAAAAGAGAAAACATATTGACAGGCTCACCATGGGAAGATAAAATGGGATATTGTCGTGCGGTACGTATTGGAAACATCATTGAAGTATCAGGAACAGTAGCTATAATAGACGGTGAAAAAGTAAAAGCTGACGATGCGCATGCACAAACTCTTAATATTTTAGAGCGTGTGGAAAAAGTGCTGGAAGACCTGAATGTAAGTATGAAAGATGTCATTCGTACCCGAATTTTCACTACTGACGTTGCTACATTTGAAGCGGTTGCTACGGCTCACGCCAAATTTTTTAAAGACATAAAACCGACAACTGGTTTTTACGGGATCAATCAATTAGTTGCTCCCGAATATTTGGTAGAAATCGAATTTACAGCAATAGCTCCTGAAAAACCTTTAGTTCAGGAAGGATTGTAATACTTTAGCCAAAAAATCTGATCGTTCTATAATGAATTTAGAAAACGCTAAAAAAATAATGCTTGTCACAGTCAAATGGTTTTTCATTTGTGCTTTGACAGGCATTTTTTCTGGATCAGCTTCAGCATTTTTTTTAGTTGCACTGGAATGGGTTACACACTATAGAGAACAAAATAACTGGCTTATTTGGTTTTTGCCAATAGGCGGTCTCATCATAGGATTGTGTTACCATTATTACGGAAAGTCAGTAGTTAAAGGCAATAATTTATTACTGGAAGAATACGAAAACCCCCAGAAAACAATTCCTTTAAAAATGGCGCCTTTAGTACTCATCGGCACCTTAATAACGCATCTTTTTGGAGGTTCTGCAGGTCGAGAAGGCACAGCTGTACAAATGGGAGGCGCAATTTCAGATCAATTCACTAAACTTTTTAAACTTGACAATTCGGATAGAAAGACACTAATCATTCTGGGAATCAGTGCAGGTTTTGCATCGGTTTTTGGAACACCTTTGGCCGGAACACTTTTTGCTTTAGAAGTTTTATATTTCAGTAAAATCAGTTTCAAAAGCATTCCGTTGTCTTTTATAACCGCTTACGTTGCTTATTTCACGGTTGAATTCTGGGAAGTAAAACATACGCATTATAGTATTCCCACTATTCCTGAAATGAATTTAACCAACTTACTTTGGGTAATTCTTGCGAGCCTATTATTTGGTTTGGCCTCCATGTTATTTTCCCGGAGCACTCATTTTTGGGGCGAATTATTTTCGAAAACTATATCCTTTCCTCCACTTCGCCCTTTTATAGGGGGAATAATCCTTGCTTTGGCAATTTATCTTATTGGAACCACAAAATACATCGGTTTAGGAGTTCCTATGATTGTTGATGCATTTTCGAATCCAAATGCTTCCTACGATTTTCTGCTAAAAATACTATTCACCGGATTTACGCTGGGCGCAGGATTCAAAGGTGGTGAAGTAACACCGTTATTTTTTGTGGGTGCCACACTAGGAAGTGCTTTATCGCTTCTAATCCCTTTGCCAATCGCAATTTTAGCAGGAATGGGATTTGTTGCTGTTTTTTCGGGAGCAACCCACACTCCTATTGCCTGTACAGTTATGGGAATGGAACTTTTTGGGATAGAAAGTGGTGTTTTCATTGGTATTGCTTGCATTATCGCTTACTTTAGTTCCGGTTCTGTTGGGATTTACAAAGCTCAAATTGTAAAAGGTGCAAAATACCATTTGTACCAAAAAGTAAAAAGAAAAGACATGGAACTTCTGTAACATTGTAAAAGTTTGTTAATTATATAAATGATTTCAACATTACATTAAAAAAATGTAATTTCGCACACTATGAAAATACAAGACATTCAAGCGATACAGTTGTTATTATCAACTCCAAAAAAAATTGCCATAATTCCACACCGAGGTCCTGATGGAGACGCTATGGGCTCTACTTTAGGATTATATCATTTTTTATTAAAAAACAACCACCATCCAGTTGTGATTTCACCAAATGAATTCCCTGATTTTTTAGCTTGGATGCCCGGATCAGAAACGGTCAAGATATACGAAAAAGACAAAGAAAACTGCACCAAAATATTGGAAGATGCAGAAGTAATTTTCACATTAGATTTTAATGCTTTGCACCGTACAGGTGAAATGGAAACTGTTTTAGCTACGCTGAAAGCACCATTTATAATGATTGATCATCATCAGAAACCGGATGATTACGCTACATTTACCTATTCAGATACTTCGTTTGGGTCTACTTGCGAAATGCTTTACAACTTCATTTGTTTCCTTGGAAAAAAAGAAGACATCGACAAACCTATCGGGACTTGCATTTACACTGGAATTCTAACGGATTCAGGTTCTTTTCGTTTTCCAAAAACAACTGGAGATACCCACAGAATTGTTGCTGAATTAATTGATTTAGGTGTAGAAAATACGGAGATTCCAACCCTATTATTTGATAACAGCTCCTATGGGCGTTTACAGCTACTGGGAAGAGCGCTTCAAAACATGAAAGTGATTACGGAACATAAAACCGCTTACACGACACTTACACAGGACGAGTTAAACTCTTTTGATTATGTAAAAGGAGATACGGAAGGCATTGTAAATTATGGATTAAGCATTAAAGGAATTCTTTTTACCGCTATTTTCATCGAAAATAAAGAAGAAAAAATAATCAAGATTTCGTTCCGTTCGCAAGGTGATTTTGATGTCAATCAATTTGCGAGAGACCATTTCCATGGTGGTGGACATCGCAATGCTGCTGGTGGAAAATCAGAAGTATCGATGCAAGAAACCATAAAGAAATTTGAAAATTTAGTAACAAAACTAACCATATAATACATGAAAAACAGCAAGTTAATCGTCATTGCATTCTTTTTGTTCGTATTAGTTTCAAGTTGTAAGCAACATCAGGAAGCCCGCAGACCTATTTCTCAAACTTCGGGAACCTTCATGAAGAAATCCATTGCGCGAAATAAAAAATTAATTGCCGGCGAGGAAGGACAAATCGATGCTGTTATCAGAAGAAATTCTAATGTAAAATTCATTGCTTCGACCAAAGGATATTGGTATTCTTATTCGCTAAAAAATGAAAAAGATACGCTAACGCCTAAAAAAGGGGATGTGGCATTCTTTGATTACGAAATAAAAGATTTGAAGGGCAATATCATTTATTCCGAAATCGAATTAAGACCACAAGTATATTATGTTGACAAACAAAATATCATGATGGGATTGAGAGACGGTATCAAATTGATGCACAAAAAAGAAAAAGTAAACTTCCTTTTCAACTCACATATGGGCTACGGTTATCATGGCGACAACAAAAAAATAGGTGCTAATCAGCCTTTACTTTGCATCGTGACTTTACGTGATTTTATGCCGGAAGCTACGTATAAAAAGCAGAATCAAGTACAACCCACAACGCCTCCGGTTGTTAAACAGGAAGTTGCCACAGAAACCAAATCAAAAGATACTATAACACAATAAATTTAGAAATGAAAAAAAGCTTCCTATTCGTATTACTGGTACTAACCACATTGTATTCTTGCAAAGAAGAACACAACAGTCTTCCTGATGGTTTATATGCTAAAATTGAAACCAATAAAGGTGAAATTATAGTACAATTAAATTTTGAAAAAGCACCAATAACAGTAGCCAATTATGTGACTTTGGCCGAAGGAAAAAACGAATTTGTTACCAATGAAAACCTTAAAAACAGACCTTTTTTCGACGGTTTAAAATTTCACAGAGTAATTAAAGAATTTATGATACAAACGGGAGATCCATTAGGAACTGGATCTGGAGATACCGGTTATAAATTCAAAGACGAGTTTACGGACTTAAAATTTGATAAAGGCGGTGTTTTGGCTATGGCCAATAACGGTCCGGCAACTAACAGCAGCCAGTTTTTCATTACGCACCTTGCGACACCTTGGCTAGATGGCAAACACACTATTTTTGGTCATGTAGTAGAAAAAGGTATGGATGTCGTGAACAAGATTGAGCAAAACGACTTCATTAACAAAGTGACAATCATCCGAAATGGTGAAGCAGCCAAAAAATTTGATGCTGTAAAAATATTTAATGATTATTTCTCTGTAGAATCTCAAAATCAAAAGAAAAAAGCAGCTCTTGATGCTGAAAACAAAAGAATATACGACGAGAAATACAAAGCAGTTAGAGACCAAAAAGTTGCTTATTTTGCAGCTTTAAAAACCAAAGCAACAAAAACACCAACTGGATTGCAATATGTAATCACTAAAAAAAGCGGTGGCAAAAAACCCGCTAACGGTGCTACAATTTATATTCATTATGCCGGTTTTCTGGAAGACGGTGAACTTTTTGACGCAAGTGTAGAAAGTGATGCTAAAACTTTTGGGAAATATGATGAAAACAGAGCCGCTCAAAACGGTTACCAACCCATTCCTTTTCAAGCAGGAAAAAAAGATGGCATGATTCCTGGTTTCATTGAAGGATTGGAGAATTTATCTTTTGGTGACAAAGCAGTACTCTTCATTCCGTCAAAATTGGCATATGGACCAGCTGGAGCAGGAGGAGTAATTCCGCCAAATGCCAATATTATTTTTGAAATTGAATTAATGAAACAATAACTAAAAACGTCAGACCTTAAATTATTACCCGATGAAATTTAAAATTCTAATTTTATTATTCTTAGGAATGTTAACTGTACATTCTCAAACTAAGAAACCAGTTTCTACCAAAAAGCCCGTAACTGCAGTCAAAACAGTTGTAAAAGCTCCAGTAGCTATCGAGGGGATTTTCGCGACCATTTCTACCACCAAAGGAGATATTACCGTTCAGCTGGAATACCAAAAAACGCCGGTAACGGTAGCTAACTTCATCGCACTTTCCGAAGGAAAAAATACTTTTGTGGCGGATGAAAAACTAAAAGGAAAACCATTTTTTGATGGTTTGAAATTCCACCGTGTTATCAAAGATTTCATGATTCAAGGTGGTGATCCATCCGGAAACGGTTCTGGTGGTCCGGGATATGCATTCAAAGATGAGTTTACCGATTTGAAATTTGATAAAGGCGGCATTTTAGCTATGGCCAATTCAGGTCCAACCACTAATGGAAGCCAATTCTTTATCACGCACAAAGACACGCCTTGGTTAAACGGAAAACATACTATTTTTGGACATGTAACACAAGGAATGAATGTTGTAAACTTGATTGCTCAAGATGATGTTATAACAAAAATTACCATTACCAGAAAAGGAGCTTTGGCAAAACAATTTGACGCCCCAAAAGTATTCACAGACTATTATGGCAACAAAGCCGAAGACGCTAAGAAACAAGCTTTAATTGATGCCGAAAACCAAAAAAAGCAAGCAGCTATTCAAGCAGAAGAGAAAAAAGCGTATTTTGAAAAATACGGTAGCGTTATCACTGCAAAAGCTGATTATTTAAAAACAGCAAAAGCGACAGCTACAACTACAGCTTCAAGTTTAGCCTATAAAATAGTTCAAAAAGGAAGCGGTGTAAAACCAGCTGACGGAACAACTTTCTATTTTCATTATGCCGGTTATTTTGAGGACGGAACCTTATTTGACAGCAGTTATGAAGACGTTTGCAAAGTCTACGGAAAATACGATGCAAACAGAGCCGCACAAAACGGATACCAAGCCTTCCCTATTGAAGCGGGTAAAAATGAAGGAATGATTCCTGGATTTTTAGAAGCATTAAAACTATTGTCATATGGAGACAAAGCAGTGATTTTCATCCCATCAAACTTGGCGTATGGACAAAGAGGTGCTGGTGGTGTTATTCCTCCCAATACGAATCTTGTTTTCGAATTGGAAATGTTTGAAAAACAACCGGCTCCAAAACAGTAAATTTAAAAAGCATAAAATAAACAAACCCGACACGTTTTAATAACCTGTCGGTTTTTTTATGCAATACTATTTTAAAATTTTAAGTCTTAACCTTCTATGTTTTAAACCATATAAGGAATAAGTCTGTTTAAGTTTTTAACATCCGAAACAGCTGCTGCACGTTATAATCTTAGCCTATTATTTCTTTCCGAATTTCCAGTCAAATTGATCTTTTTGATTGATAATTGCACCAATCTCAAATTTCACAACCTCATCAAATTCCGTTTGAAAGATAATCCAGTTTTCCTCATTAAAATAGTTTTCAAACGTATCGAATTCTTCCTGAGTGAATTTTGTTATTCCTTTGGCAGCCAAATCTTTTTTGACATCACTGATTTTTCTGTTGATCACTTTATTCCCAAACAAGTCCAGTTCCGGACTCGAAGCCACGATATAACCTAATTTAAAATCTTCCTCGACATAGAAAGTCAAACGCATTTTAAGTTTATTGTAGGCAAAAATCACATTATCATCTTCGTCCTTGTAATTCCTGTCAGGTTTACCGTAAATAGCAGTAACATCATTTTGTTTCATTCCGAAAATGAGCTTGTCAATTCCGTTTTTTGGATTTATTTTCATACGTAGTTTATATTTGTTTTTTAAAGGACTCGAGCGATAGCGAACAGGCGAAGCAATATGTAATTTGCATAACCATTCAGTGTTTATTTCAAACTTGCGTTAGGCTCATTTCATGTTCTATTATTTGACCGCAAAGTTCGCAAAGTTTTTCGCAAAGTCCACTACCTTTTTTATTTAAAAATTAGTGGTACTAAAACTCAAATCAGCCTTCCAAAATTCACAATTTTGGGCGTGACCCGCTGAAAAATCGGGTCGGGCTATCCGTTTCAATATTTTATTCCGCTACGCTTCATAAAAGGATTTCCACTTTTATCCCTCACGCAAAAAAGCCTCAGTACCATAAGAACCTTTCGCTTAACAAAACAATATTTGTAAAAAAATTAGTATCTTTCAATCACAAAACCAACACAATATGACTTGGGCAGCAAAACTGATAAAACACAACAACGAAAACAGAATCGCTGTTTATTTTGAAAAAGATGTTGACTTAATTGCACGAATCAAACAAGTGGATGGCGCTCGATGGAGCCAACAAAAAACCGTTTGGCACATTCCGGATACAATTGAAAACAGAGTACGCTTTAAAATAGCCCCCCTAGCAAATTCTCTCCCTTCACTCGAGGGAATTGAACACATTACAAAATTCATACAATGGCTATCGTCAAAAAGATATAGTCCCAGCACCATAAAAACCTATAGCGAAGCGCTGAAATCATTTTTAATATTTTACCATGAAAAGCAAATTGCGGAAATTACAAACGAGGATGTGATTATTTACAATAACGAATTTATTCTAAAAAACAATTTATCGGCATCGTATCAAAATCAAATCGTTAATGCCCTAAAACTATTTTTCAAAACAATACAAGATAAACAAATAATTATTGATACCATACATCGCCCTAAACGCGGGAAAGTATTACCTAATGTACTGAGCAAAGAAGAAATAAAATTGATTCTTACCGTTTTAACAAATACAAAACATAAAACAATGTTGAGTTTAATTTATGCTTGCGGATTAAGGCGAAGCGAACTTTTACAACTCACTTTTGAGGATATTCAAGCAGACAGAAAACTTCTTGTCATCAAACAATCAAAAGGAAAAAAAGACAGAATAGTGCCTATAAGCGATAAAATAATTGAAATGCTTAGAGACTATTACAAGGAATATCGTCCAAAGAAATGGCTGTTTGAAGGACAACGAGAAAATACAAAATATTCTGACAGAAGTTTAGAAGAAGTATTAAAAAAAAGCATTAGATTAGCTCAAATAAATAAGCCCGTAAGTTTGCATTGGTTGCGCCATAGTTATGCCACGCATTTATTGGAAAGCGGAACCGATTTGAGATACATTCAGGAACTTTTGGGACATAGCAGTAGTAAAACTACCGAAATATATACCCATGTAAGTACCAAAAGCATACAAAATATCAAATCTCCATTTGATGATTTATAAAAAAATAATACGCAACCCAAGTTGAGTATATACAATCAAAAAAGAGAGATATACTCATCTTTTTGCACAAAACCTGAGTATATAAACAAGTTGGTGGCAATTTTGCCAGAAAATAACGTAAAAAAGAAGAACTTATGGGGTTTTTTAGTAAAGGAATAGAATTTAATAAAATGGCTAAATCATTAAATGGTCTTTATTCAATGATTGATGAAATTAGACAGAAAAAAGATTTCGAAGATGTCACGTCAGATTTATTTCTTGCTTCATATCTTATGAAAATTGAAGTTTTTAACAGGATTGATATTTATAAATGGACATTGAAAACACCAATTTATGCACCTATGATTCCAGGCGTAAGTAAAAATTTAGAATATGCTTTACACCAAACTTTTGGCAGAATAATGGAAATAGGAAATGAACTTGGCTATCAAAAAGAAATAGACGAAATATTTTCAGAAGGAGAACTTTTTACAGAAATTCAAAATAATATTCCTAACAACGTAAAAAATTTATTAAAATGACTTGGATAATAGTATTAGTAATAATTGGAATTGTAATATATTTTTTCTTAAGAGACCGCGATAAGATGCTTGAAAATCAAGTTGACAACTTTGGCGGAATGAAAAATAAATACTCACTTTTAATAGAATGGTTAACGAGTGACCCAAAAGCTCGTGTTACAAAAATGACAAGAGACCATATTGAAATTAGTTGTATTTATCCATCTAGTGTAACCAAATTTTTAATAACAGAAAATTTTAGTTCTGTAGAAATAGATTGGATTTCAAATCTTGGTGTTATGGGTAATCATAAATTAAATTGGAACTTTCCAAACAACACAAACCAAGAACAAATAATTGAAAAAATCGGAACAGATTTACAAAATTACGAAAACAGAATATTCTAATAAAAACTGCCACCAACAGCCACTACAACGGATTTGGGCATTGGGTTTAATGGAAAGATGGTTTTGTATTTGGATGATTTGGCAAATCCGAAAATAGGGCTTAATTTAGTCCCAAACCCGCTGTAGTGCCAAGACGTTACCTGCTATGTTAAAAGAACGAAAGTGCTAAAAACAACGACACAGTTTGGCGTATAGACATTTTAGCTTTGCAGAAAACAAACAATCAGAAAATAAAAATTAAATATTATTTTAACAATGAAGAAAATTTACTTCTACCTATTTCTACTTTGCAGTATCAATTTTTACGGTAATGACACAATAACCGCAGTTTCAATTAAGAACATTAATTTAAGAGAAAATGCAACAACTGATTCAAAAATAATAACCGAAATTAAACCTGATGACACGATAACAATTACTGAAACAGAAAATGGTTGGAGTAAAGCAATTTACAAAGATTCATTGAATGGTTTTGTAAAAAGTGAATATGTAAAAGAAATTACAAGTAAAAAAGAAACTTTAAAACTGCTCGTATTAAAAAAACTTTTTAAAAGTTATTTTTTGTCAGCTTTACTTTTTATTTCTGCATTATGTTTTGGGTTTCTTTATTTACTAAAAAGCAAATTGGTTCAATTAGATATTATAGGTAATTTTTCATTAGTTATAAAATCCTTTCTAATAGGTTTCATTTTCACAATAATTGGAACTTTATACTATTTCTATGATTTATTTTCGTTTTTTAAAATCATTGGAGTTGGAATTTTATTAATAATCTTGTACTACAGAATATCTTCAATTTTTAAAATTGAAAAACTAATAAAAGATGACAAATTAATTTTAAATAACAACTCAAAAGAGAATCTTAAAAATATTTCAAAAGAAGTGTTAAGAGAGCAAATTACAAATGAGAATAGCAAATTAGCTGAAACTAAAAGTAATTTAGACAATGCAGTCAATAAAACAAATGAAATAAAAAGACAACAATTTAATTTAATAAAAGAAAAATTAATTGAATTATATGGTGCAGAAAATACAAATGAATTAGTAAATAATGAAAAACCTTTTGTGGGCTTACACAAAATTTTTCTTGATTACTTTATCGGAAATCCTGAAAAAATAAATGAAAGTTCTGATGCTGACAATAAATGGGAAACTTATTTTTATGATAAAATAAATAATCGCGGTAATGATGGCACATTTAGATTAAAAATAAATATTCAAAACGATTTAGTTACAAAATTTGAATTAAGATAATTAAGCAATGGGAAAAATACAAGAAATAGTAGATTTATTAGACCAACATATTGACGATATTGATTTTGCAAAATCAAATATTTCCAAAATTGAAAATGAAATTGTAAGAAAAGAGAATAACATTTGGAAAGCGTCTGAACTTGAAAAATCAATTAAAAAAAATGAGAGAAATATTTACCTTGAGTTTTTTTACTCGTCTTTAATAATTGCTTTAATTCTATATTTAATATTCTAATGAAATTAATAAAATCTAATTGGTTTTTATTGTTGTTTTTATCAACACAGTTGGCTATTTCACAAACTTATATTGTAAAACCTAAAACTTTAAATGTAAGAGCAGAAACAAACAAAGAGGCGAATGTAATTGCTAAAATGAATGAAAACGACACAATTAAAGCAATTTCAGTTGAAGGCGAATGGGTTAAAATTAATATTTCTGATAAACAAGGTTTTGTAAACAAAAATTATTTGGAAGAAATTAAACCAAATGAACCTCAAATAAAAAGTGGCTTCAAATATGGTTTCAGCAAAGCTTTTTCAACTTCCTTTATTATTACACTTATTTTATTATTGGGATATAGAAGTTTAAAAGGAAGAGTTAAAGATGGCAGACGTACTAAAGGTTATCGAGAATATGATATAACTTTTAAAGATTATATTGTAGATGGAATTTATGCACTAATAATCGCTTTATTTATTGCTTTAATTAGCGGAATAATTTCTTGGATAAAAACATTTTAAAAATGAATTTAATTAAATCTAAATCTTCTATATCAGCATTGTTTTTTAATGGTCAAATAGCTCATATAATAAATCCTTGGATTTTAACTGTAGATTATGAAAATGAAACCATAACAGTCGAAAAAAGAAATTGGTATTTCATTGGTATTAATAAAAACATTATCGCTTTCCGCTTTATTAGAAACATAAGAGTTGACGAACATCTTTTCGGTGCAAATATTAGCATAAAAGCAACAGGCGGTTGGGTTATGGCAAACTATATTTCAAAAAACGATGCTGATACTATTAAAAATTCTTTATTTGAATACAACAAAAACAGAAATAATCATATAATTTTTTCTTAAAAAAAAAATATAGCATTAAAGGTGGCTTCGCCACCTTTAATGCTATTACTAAAAACAAAATTGAATGGAAATCGAATCACAAATTGAAAACAAAACAGCAGAAAATATAAAATCACTTTTTGAAGCGTCTGAAAGTATTAGAATTCCAGCTTATCAAAGAGCATATAGTTGGGAAAGCAAACAATGCTCGCAATTTCTTGAAGACCTTTTAGAACAAAAAAGTAAACGATATTATTTAGGTCAATTTCTATTTGAAAAAGATGGCGAAACACTTTTCATTATTGATGGGCAACAACGCTTAACAACAACAATTTTATTTCTTTCTGCAATTGCAAAAATTCAAGAAAAACACGGAATAAATATTGACGGAATAAAAGAAACATATTTAACCGATATTTTCAGAACAATTGAAGACGACCAAATCATTTTCAAAAAAGTAAGCCAAAAGCATTTAGTTTCTGCAATTGACGATACTGAAACAATTTCTCAAAAAAGAATTATTGAAGCCTTTAATTTTTTTGAAACCGAATTAACAAAACTTGACAGCGACAGCTTGTATTTGGTTCAACAGACTTTAGAAAATGCAGTCATTAGTACTTTCTACATAACAAACAAAGTGGAAGCTACTCAAGTTTTTGAATACCAAAATAACCGAGGAAAAGAATTATCAAGATTTGAGGTTATCAAGGCTTATTTGATGCACCAAATTTATATACAAAGTACAAATGACGTTCAAGCAAATAATGATATTGCCGACATTCAAAGAGAAATTTCTCAAACGTATCGTCACATTGAAGCAGTTGAAAGTTATTTCACAGAAAGCGAACTTTTAGACAACTATTGCAATTTATTCTTTAACATAAACGGTAACATTGAAGCAATTAAAGAAAAACTAAACAAAGAAGAAAATAAAACCAAATGGATAAAATCATTCTTTGAAAATTTTGTAGAATTAACACATAGTGCGAAAAGCATTGTTAGTAATAAAAACATTTCTGAAATTACAAACTTGTTTTTTGTTGGCAACGAAGCAAATTGGAAATTGGTTTTACTTACATTATTCAACAAAGGAGAAGTTTCAGGCGATACGTTCAAGCGAATTTTAAAACTACTTGAAATTCTTTGTTTCAAATTAAAATTAGGCGACTATCGAACAGATTATTTACCACATTATGCTAAAAGGTATTTCAGCCCAACTGAAATTTACAATCTTGACAACTTATATCAAGACATAAAGAATGTAACGGAATCAGGTTTTAAATGGTATTGGAATGATGGCGACAGGTTCAAAAATATAATTATCAATTATTTTGATAATGAAAAGTGGCATTATAATCGTAATACAATACGCTTTGTATTATGGCAATATGAAAATCATTTAAGACAAATAAACCGTTCAGGTGCGTTGTTAGACAAAGAACTTTACAACAAATATACAATTGAACACATTAAACCGCAAAATCCAACTGATGAAGTATATAGCGAAGATTTTAAAAAGAATTTTCTACAGCTTGTAGGCAATTTGGCTTTATTAACACAAAGTCAAAACAGTAAGTTTGGCAATAAATCTTTTGAAAAGAAAAGTGAACTTTTCCAAGACACTGCTCTATCAAGCTATACAGAAATTAGAGAAAAAACTGTTTGGACTGAAATAGAAATAGCTGACAGACATCAACGAATTTCTGACTTTGCTAAAAAATATTTTGACACGACAAACTTATAACCTAAATAAACACAGCAGGTAACAGCCACTACAACGGATTTGGGCATTAGGCTTAATGTAAAAATGGTTTTGTACTTGGGGTGATTTAGCAAATCCGAAGAATGGGCTTAATTTAACCCCAAACCCGCTGTAGTGCCAGAACGTTATGGGCTATGTTAGCCGACTAAAAAGCAAAAATTAACGAACAAGAAATAAAAAAATGGATACAGATTTTAAAGACGTAATGTTAAAAAGAACTGACGATGAACTTATCAAAATTGTCACTGTAGACAAGAACAAATACCAACCTCTGGCTGTTGAAGCTGCTGAAGAAGAAATCAAAAAACGCAACATAGACACAACAAAAATTGAACAAGTTAAAGTTGACTTAACAGCTAAGATTGAAAAACAAGACCAATTTGAAGCTAAAAAAGTAAGTTCTTGGACAAGATTTTTAAATTTCATAATAGACGTAATTGTGTGGTTTATAATTGTAGCTATTTTAACCTCTCAATTGAATGCAAAAGATCCCGTTCAAATGTTATTCGGATATCTTATCCTATTTGCAAGTTATGTAGGCTACTATGCGTTTATGGAAATAAGGTATCAAAAGACTATTGGAAAGTTTATTACCAAA
Organism: Flavobacterium cryoconiti; assembly: GCF_048158645.1. Taxonomy (NCBI): domain Bacteria; kingdom Pseudomonadati; phylum Bacteroidota; class Flavobacteriia; order Flavobacteriales; family Flavobacteriaceae; genus Flavobacterium; species Flavobacterium cryoconiti. Next base: position 391,534 of record NZ_JBLNKW010000003.1, read on the forward strand.
ACAAAAGTTGTGGATAAAAATGGTACTAAACCAAAAGATGGAGATATTTTACGGAGATCATTTTGCCGTCTAATTCCATTTGACAGGATTTCATTTTTGTTTACACCAAACGGTTTCCACGACAGACTTTCAGACACTACAATAATCAAAGATGTAAACTAACTAACGAAGAAACACAGCCCATAACAGGCGTTTGGCAAGATTGCGAGTTATGTGATAAAGTCACGTTTCCGTTTCATAAGAAATTTTTAATTTAACCGAAAATAAACCGTTCCGAAGCTCGCAACCTCGCCAAGCGCCAGAACGTTAGTGGCTATTTTCGAGCAACAGAAAACAGAAAAAAACCACGAATCAGAATCTTTAAATTTCAAAAAAAATGATATTGAATATATTAAATTTTAGAATTGGGAAACCGAATTTTAAATTTTACACTGAAAATGGAATATTTTATGCGGAAAATAATTCTAGAAAAACTTTTTTCTCATTATTGTTTTTTGGAATGTTGAGTTTTTTCATTTTCTCTGGTTTTTTTTTGCTAATTGAAGAAAACGAAGTTAGTTTAGGATTAATCCTTGTTGGTTTTATAATTCATCCGATTTTTGGAATTCTGGGATTGAGAAAATTTTTATGGTTAATCCGTGGTAAAGAAATAATAACTATAGATAATTTAAACCTGAAAATAACAAAAAGTGGATCGTTTTGGATCAAAGATAAAATATTTGAAAAAAAAGAAATAAAAAACATAAGAGATAAATTTGAAGATGAACTTTATTCAAAAGACAGATCAAAATGGTTTAATGAAAATATGAATTCTATAAAAGAAAATCAACGAATAATGTTATGCTTTACAATCGGAGAAATTTTATTCGATTATAAATTTTCAAAAATAAAAGTTTTTAATTGCTTAAATGAAAGTGAAAGAAAAGTATTGATTGATGAATTGAAAAAACAAATTGAAAAATAAAAACAGCCACTAACAGCCGTTTGGCTAGATTGGGGTTTTAGGCTTAATTTAAATCCGTCTTGTACTTGGAAAATTTCTGCTTAACCGAAAATAAATCTTAATTTAGTCCCCAACCTCGCCAAGCGGCGGGACGTTATGGGGCAGTTGTGCCGAAATTACGCAGGTAATTCCGATTTGAAAATGAAGTTTGTAACTCGCAGAAAATTTACTAGCAGAAGCGTGAAAATTGGATTCGCCAGCAGAAGTTGGAAAGTTGGAATCTGACAATAAACAGAAGAAAAACTGAAGCGTGAAAATTGGAACTTGCCAACAGAAACTTGAAAATTGGAATCTTAAAAGCAGAAGCGTGAAAGTCGGAATCTGCCAACAGAAACTTGAAAAGTTTTACGCAGAAATTAAAAGTGAATAATTGAAAATAATATGCCGAAATTACGAGCAGAAAAGCAGAAACGTGAAAATTGGATTTTGCCAACAGAAGCGTGAAAACTTTGTGTGATATTTGTAATTTCGACAAAACAACCGCCCCATAACACACGCTACAAGCAATTTGGGGATTTGGCTTAATTGGAAAATTGATTTGTATTTGGAAGATTTGGCAAATCCGAAGAATGGGCTTAATTTAGTCCCAAACCCGCTGTAGTGCCAGAACGTAGGCAATGCTAACGAAGACCAAGACAATTCAAAACAATTTTTAAATTAAACCAAAATGAACATTAACTTATTTCTTTGGTTATTATTAACTCTACCAGAAATGGTATTTTCTCAATCGGTCGACTTTACCATTCAAGATGTAAAGTTTGAAAGTCAAGGCGTCACTCTTGCAGGCTCGATTTTAACGCCTAAAAAAACATTTGCAGCAGTTGTAATTGTTCATGGGTCTGATCCTGTAAAAAGAGAAATGGAGTTCGCTAAACGTCTTGCCAAAGAAGGTATTGCTGTATTGACATATGATAAACGTGGAGTTGGAGAATCAGGCGGTGTATATGTAGGACCATCTGTTGGCACGAATAATATTGACACTACTAATCTTAATTTATTATCTCACGATGCAAGTTCAGCAGTAAATACATTTCGAACCTATTTGAAAGATAAAAAAACACCAATTGGATTAGTTGGCTTCAGTCAAGCAGGATGGATAATCCCAATTACTGCAAGTAAAAATCCACAAATAGAATTTATGGTTTTATTTAGTTGCCCTACAATTACAACTCTAGAACAACTTCGATTTCAGTTTTATACTAATGGAAACAATAACTTTTGGGAAAATCATACAGAATCAGATGCTCGTGAACATACTAAAGATGACCCAGACAGATATCAATTCGTAGCGACTGACCCAAAAACTTCTCTGAATACTCTTTCAATTCCAGGACTTTGGCTTTTTGGTGAGAAAGATATACAGATTCCGGTAAAGTTGTGTATGGAGCAATTAAATACATTGAAAGCTCAAGGCAAACCTTTCGAATACACCTTGTTTTCAACATTAGGACACAATACTGTTCCTGGCAATATTACAGCACCAGTGGATATTTCAATTCAGTGGATAAAACAGAAAGCTTTGAACATTAAGAAGTCTAAAGTATCAAAATAAAGCACTGCTTGCTACAACAGATTTGGGCAATTGGTTTAATGGAAAGTTGGTTTTGTATTTGTGTGAATTTGGTTAATCCGAAAATAGAGCTTAATTTAGTCTCAAACTACTTGTAGTAAAGGAGCGTTAGACATCTTTGAATTGCGGCATCATGAACTCAGAATAAGAAATAAAAAAATAACTTAAAAGTTAAAATTATGGCACTTATCAATCCTCACATTAACTTCAACGGAAATGCCGAAGAAGCATTCAATTTTTACAAATCAGTATTTGGCGGAGAGTTCACAAAGATTATGCGTTTCAAAGATATAGCATCCCTAAACTCCGGGACTGAATATCCAGGAGCAGAAAATGATGCAAATAAAATAATGCTCATTGCTTTGCCTATTGGCAAAAATATTTTAATGGCCAATGACGTTCCAGAAAGTATGGGTCAAGTAAATGAAAATGAAAACAGATCTAAAATATCCATTAGCGCAGAAAGTCGTGAAGAAGCCGATAAATTATTTAACGGACTTTCAGCAGGCGGAAATATCGAAATGCCTATTGGCGACAGTCCTTGGGGTTCCTATTTTGGGATGTTTAGAGATAAATTCGGTATTGAATGGATGGTGGATTTTGACCCAAAATATAACGGAACAGTATAAGTAGAAAGCTAGTTTTGCAAATTGCCCCCACAATAGTACGTAAAGTAAAAAAGCTATGGGTAATTCATGGATTTTTAAAAAAGTAAATCAAAAAAATTAATGCCCAAAACCCTAATCTCTGACAGTCTTCAAGAAACCAAAACCCTAATTTTTGACCCCTGTGGTTTTGAACTTACAAACCTGGTACCAGAAAAAGAAAGCAAGGATTATGGTGCATATCAATTTGAACTTAATGCATTAAAAATACTATTTCGTGTGGCTAAAACCACGCCTACAAAAGTGGGTCAATTTGTTACGGTATGGAAAAGAATAGGAAAGGGACCTATTCAGCCTTTTGACCTTTCAGATAACATTGATTTTTTCATTATCAATACTCGAAGCGGAGATCATTTTGGTCAATTTGTATTTCCTAAATCTGTACTTAGTCAACAAGGAATCCTTACCACTGATTTGAAAGAAGGGAAACGCGCTATTCGGGTGTATCCGCCTTGGGACATCACAGAAAACAAACAGGCACAGAAAACTCAAAAATGGCAATTGGATTATTTCTTGGAAATCCATTTGGAAAAACCCATAGATTTAAACCGGGCTAAATCGCTTTATTCTCTGGAAATTAAATAACAGCAAAAAGCAAGCTTATTTAAGTAATTTCAAACAAGGTTTATTTTTTACATAAACGTACTTTACTAATTTATTTTTATAATATACTGATTTTCAGTTGCTATAATCAAAAAATATTTTTAATTTAGCTTTAGTTAAGGATTTCACAATTTTATGAATCCTATCCTATCCCCAAAATCTTATTATTATTTAAAAGTTAGACCATTTTAAAAATTCGACTAACTTATTAAGTTAAATCAATTATTTAAAAAATGATGGGTATTAACGACTCATTGTTTTTTATCACTCATTTTAGCAGTACCAATTTCAGTAGCCCCGTTTTATTTTAATTCGTTTTGCAGTAATTACCTAAAGGAAATAAGTGCGTGCCATCAATTTTCTAGGTTGCTAACCAAACTATAAATACATAAACCACTACGTTATGGACACCTTTAAAGATCGTGTAAGTAATGAACCTAAACAGCTTAACTGGTTATCCATTTTACTCGTTGTAGTACTGTTGATTGTATTATTTTGGGCTGTTACTAAATTTAAAGGGGAACATCGTTTTGCTGTTGTAAAATTTCATGGTAAAGGTGATGCTACAAACCTTTCAAAAAATTATGGCTTAGTTCAATTTCCTTCCAATGAAAAGAATTACGGGGCAGTGCTTGCTGAAAAAGGAGATGTATTAGGGTATAATGACCTTACTATTTCATTTAATGAGGTAACGAATGATTCATTCGAGATTAATGATTCCGGAGATTCTCTTGTTTTGGTAAACGGAAAAGTAAATACCATCATAGTTGTGGAAAAAGCAAATCTTATCCCTTGGTTTCAAAAAATGAAAGCAAGAACAATTGATCACTTGGAAACCATCTATTTCAAATCAAAAATTCCACCAAGTTACATTCCGTATTTAAAAAAAATAGCGCACTTAAAACCCAATATCGCCCTAACATTCGAAGATAATAATTCTCCAATTATAATTGAGAATTACATCAAAGTGGCTGATTTTTTCAAACCTCATTTTATAAGAGCGTCTTTAAAACAAAATCAATTGCCACTATTAGCACATTGGAAAACCACCGAATGCCTGCATCTGAATATATCGGATTCTATAGTTACGGCTACATTACCCGCCATGCCTGCCTTAAAACAATGCATTATCAATGGTGGCGACATCAAAACTATGAATGCTGCTTTTTTTAATAACAATCCACAACTGGAAAAGGTAAGTTTATTTACCTGCGCGGCTGATTATTCTGTTTTGCAGCCACTCAAAAATCTGGAGCAGTTGATCATTACTAATTTTGGCTGTAAAGGAAATTTGGCAACATTAAAAAACAATTTTCCTAAACTTTCTGTATTGATTGTCTCTGGCATTTTTACCAATATTGATGCACTTAGCACCTATAAAGACCTCCGATGGCTTGGACTTCCTGAAAATATTACGCAAAAACAATTTGACACTATAAGCACACAATTATCTAGTTTACAAGTACTGGAAATAAACGGAAATGATACTCTAAAAAATTTATCTGCTTTGCAAAAATTACCCAATCTCAGGGGACTCGTAATAACAGATACCCTAACGGATAAACAATCTCTTTATGCATTAAAACAATTGAGATACTTATCCATCCCTGAGAAAAATAAGGCCGACAGCACCTATGTACAAACGCTGAAAAAGAGTTTACCAGGTTGCATCATTGTTCCTAATACAGGAGCCTGTATGGGTTCTGGCTGGCTGCTTTTATTAGTGCCCACTGTATTTTTATTCAGTTTAGTTTTTCCAAGAAAATTATTGAAGAAATCTTTTAAAAGAAACAAAAAAAATGGAGCATTCAGAACAAACAAAAGCGATACCCAGACGAACCAAAAAAGCAGTGCTTGATGCAGTCGTTTGCACTGCTGAAATCATGGTGTTTGCCTATTTAATTACCTACCCTTTTCCAATGAAAGCAGTAGCTTTTATTCCTTTGGTAATGGTAGCTTTTATTATTAGCCGGGATATCAGTTCTCCTTCGGTTGCATTCCGATTTTTATTTAGGAATCTTTTTTCTCTAAAAATGCTGGTACAAATTGTCATTGGACTTGAATTAGGTATCATAGCAGCAATTTATTATAGAGGCAATCTGGGAATGTCTATTCTACCTGCGGTAATCCGGCCATTTGTGGTAGTGGCTGCAAGCGTTGCTATCATTGAAGAATTGGTTTTTCGTGGTTTCATACAAGGTCAAATCAGTAAGCTAAATACCGATTTTGCAATGGTATTTGCCGCCTTTGCACATGCATCTTACAAAGCTTGCCTATTTCTTTCACCAGTAGCGATACCGCAACAACATCTTGTATCCTATTTTATATGGTCCTTTGGGGCTTATGTTGTACTTGGTTTTTTAAAGAATTATTCAAAAAGTATTGTGCCAGTCATTATTGCGCATGTCATTTTTGATTTAATCGTTTATGCCGAAGTCCTGCAAGCACCATGGTGGGTGTGGTAATTAATGAAGTAAACTTAAATTAACAACACGAATTAAGAGTTGAGAATCTATTTTTTATGTATATAATGGCATCGCCAAAGTCTTAATTCATATAAACTAAAGCCTATGTGTTTTTCAGCTAGTGCTAGTTTTGGAGCTGGTATTGTTCTTGCAGCGATAAGTGTAGCGACAATAAAAAAAGTGCAAAAACCGTCCCAAATGTATTTTGCCAGTATTCCGATTATTTTTTGTGTGCAACAAATTGCCGAAGGGTTTTTATGGTTAGCATTAACCAAACCGTTTTTTGCTCCATTACAACAAGTCACAACCTACACTTTTTTATTTTTTGCACAAGTGGTCTGGCCCTTATGGATTCCTTTTGCGTCATTGAAACTTAAGAAAGAAGAAGAAAATGTTCTTTTCCAATGGATTCTGGTTGTAATTGGCCTCTCAGTGGCTTTATATCTTGGGTATTGTTTGGTCAGTTATTCTGTTGAAGCCAAAATTATTGGGCGCCACATCTCTTATATCCAACGGTATCCAATCGTTTTTGGCAGTTATGGAGACCTACTTTATATCATTGCCACTATTGCTCCTCCCTTATTTTCAGATATCAAAAAAATGTGGCTCTTAAGTATCACCATCATGATTTCTTACATCATTACAACTATTTTGTATCTTGATTATATCGTTTCGGTTTGGTGTTTCTTTTCTTCTATTATTAGCATCTCTGTACTAATCGTTATGGACGAAATTAAAAACCCCAGTAAAAAGCAATCTAAATATTACTATAAAATTGAACATACTAAAAAAACAAGTGTTTAAATTCCTGACCTTTAGTTTTTACTCTATTTTTTTCTTTAAGTTTTCTTTCACGCTATCGAACCATTCATTGCTGAGAATACTCAAAATAATACTGTCTCTGCGTACGTCACTCCCTAAAGTGGGCATGTGATTTCGCATGACGCCTTCTACAGTACAACCAATGCTTTTCATGGCAGCAATACTTCGCTGGTTGTTATTGTCTGCACGAAATTCTACGCGTTCAACTCCAAGGGTTTCGAAAGCAAATTGCAACAATAGAAATTTACAGCGTTTATTGAGTCCGGTTCCCCGGAAATCTTTTCCGTACCAAGTGTAGCCCAATTGCAAGGTTTTGAACTCCAAATTAATGTCGTAAAAACGAGTGCTTCCTGCGTATTTTCCAGACTTTTTATCGAAAACTATAAAGGGGAATTCGGTTTTATTTTCTTTGGCTTTTAAGGCTATTTTGATGTAGTTTTCCAGATTTTCTTTACCGTTTGCACGCACTAAAGAATATTCCCAGGTTTCGGGTTCGTTGAGGGATATTTCCAATAAATTTTCGACATCCGTTTCCTGTAAAGGACGCAGTAAAATTGATTCGTCTTCGAGGATTGTATTTTGAGGGAATTGAGAAATAGACATGATTCTTTTTTTTGCTAATTTATAAAAAAAAGACAATACCAATTATGAGTATAGATAAAACTAAAACATTTAGCATAATTTTTTAAACATATTAAGGAGTATAAGTTCATTTAAGTTGGACTCTTTTGAATTCATAAATAATCACTGATGCCTTAGCCCAGATTACTTCACTTAACTTTTATTTCATCGGAGTTCAGTGAATACTTCGTATTTAAAGAGAAAAGCCCACAGTATAAAACACTAATTTTTCTTGTTATAAAAGAGCGACCAACGGAAGCTCCTTTTATGACTTAGAAAAATAGTATTTTATGCGCGAACTTGAAACGGTTAGCTGGATTAGCTTCTAAAAATGCTACTCACTCATTTCATCGTAACGCTCCGGAACTTGGGGATCGTACAGTGGACAATTGAACTCAGCCAATGCGTCTACCAATTGATTCATGATTTTCCCTTCGGTGCCGTAGCAATCAATTTGAATGCTTTGAGGAGTGGTTTTTATTTGAAAAGCACCTTTCCCTTTGTTATTTTTCCAACTGTTGTCATCTACTTTTTCCCATTGAGAGAACAGTTTATTGATCCTATTGAGGATGACTGTTACAGGAAGTTCCTCGAGACCTATTACTTCTTGTTCCTCAATAATGGCTTCGTAAACCAAGTGATGGTTTAGATAAATGCCGTCCTGATATCTCCAAAAAAGTAATTCGTACATTTAGAAAAATTAAAAGATTAGAGAATTGAAAATTGAAAAATGAGCTTCATTTAAAGCTTTTTAATATTCGAAAGTTCCGTATTCGCTGGTAATGGTCAGTTTTTTTGCATCGGCTGCTTCCACTCTACCTACGATTTGTGCATCGACATTGAACGATTTTGAAATCGCGATAATGTCTTGGGCAATAGCTTCGGGAACATATACTTCCATGCGGTGTCCACAATTGAATACTTGGTACATTTCTTTCCAATCGGTTTTGGATTGTTCCTGTATCAACTGAAATAATGGTGGAACCGGAAATAAATTGTCTTTTATAATGTGTAGATTTTGTACAAAATGTAAAATTTTGGTTTGTGCTCCTCCACTGCAATGCACCATTCCGTGAATTTCAGCAGCAGTATATTGATCTAAAATTTTCTTGATAATAGGCGCATAGGTTCTGGTTGGTGAAAGCACTAATTGACCTGCGTCGATTGGCGAATTTTCAACTGAATCAGTAAGATTTACTTGTCCGGAATAGATTAACTCTTCAGGAACTGCAGCATCAAAACTCTCAGGATATTTGGTTGCCAAATATTTCCCGAAAACATCATGACGCGCTGATGTTAATCCGTTGCTTCCCATTCCGCCATTATAGCTTTTTTCGTAAGTAGCCTGACCGAAAGAAGCCATACCCACAATTACGTCACCTGCTTTAATATTAGCATTGTCAATTACTTTTGAACGCTTCATACGAGCCGTTACGGTAGAATCTACAATAATAGTTCGAACGATATCACCTACGTCAGCCGTTTCACCTCCTGTGGAATGAATGGTCACGCCAAAAGAATCCAGTTCTTTGATTAACTCTTCGGTTCCATTGATGATTGCTGAAATTACTTCGGCAGGAATAAGATTTTTGTTTCTTCCAATGGTGGATGAAAGTAAAATATTATCCGTTGCCCCTACACACAATAAATCATCGATATTCATAATCAATGCATCTTGGGCAATACCTTTCCAAACAGAAATATTTCCTGTTTCTTTCCAATACATATACGCCAGAGAAGATTTAGTTCCCGCTCCGTCAGCATGCATAATCAGGCAATAGTCTTCGTCTTGGGTTAAATAATCAGGGACAATTTTACAAAATGCTTGAGGAAACAATCCTTTATCGATGTTTTTTATGGCGTTATGCACGTCTTCTTTGGATGCCGAAACACCGCGAAGCGCATATCTTTTTGAAGTATCTGAACTCATGTAGTCTAGTTGTGTAACCTGCTTTTAGGCAGATGTGTTTTGCGGCAAAGATAATTATTTTTTTTGGGTTTTGCCTATTGGGTTTTCAAGTGTTTCGTTAAATCTATAATCTATAAATCGAATGTGGATTTATTTTATTAAATTTGTCATACTATTTTGTTTACTAGTACTTTACAAAACAAATGCAAAAAATAATCTGTAAACAAATACTGTTTATCACAATGGGCATCCTACTAGATTTGGATTGATTTTAATTAAAATTTATAGCCAAACCCATTTAAAAGTTTAAGAAACTTTAACCTAAAATTAAACTCAAAAAAAGTGGAAACCAGCGACCACATAAAAAAACGGGGCCTTACCGAAAAGCCATAAGAGTAGGAAACTAAAAACCACAACATTATGCCTAAATATGTAATTGAAAGAGAAATTCCCGGTGCAGGTAAACTTACTGCCGATCAGTTAAGAGCCATTTCACAAACTTCTTGTGGAGTACTGGGTAAAATGGGACCCCAAATCCAATGGGTCAACAGCCAAGTAACCGCTGACAAAATCTATTGTACGTACATCGCTCCCAACGAGGATATGATTCGCGAACATGCAAAAGCAGGTGGATTTCCAGCAAATTCCATAAGTCAAGTATTTGCGACCATTGACCCAACAACTGCAGAACAAACAGTTTAGTCTGGAACAACCTTAAACGGCAACAGTTGAAATAAAAAATAACAAGCAAAAAACTGAAATCAAAATCTGTATTTAGAATTTAACCGCAAAACAAAGTCTTAAAAAAGAGTAATTAAATACTTTAAACAAAAAAATTAAATAAGATGAAAAATGCAATTAACTGGTTTGAAATTCCAGTAAAAAATTTAAGCAGAGCACAAGCCTTTTACGAAACAGTTTTAGGCGCAAAAATGCAGCCAATGGAAGCCATGGGCATGAAATCAGCTTTCTTCCCGGCAGATATGGAACATGGAATTGGAGGTAGTTTAGTAGAAAATGCAGCGTATCAACCAGCTGACAAAGGCACTTTAGTTTACCTCAACGGTGGTGAAGATTTGAGTATTCCTCTTGCAAAGATTGAAGCGGCAGGCGGAAAAATTATTTTACCTAAAACATCAATAGGACCTAATGGCTTTATGGCACACTTCACCGACACTGAAGGAAACAAAGTGGCATTTCACTCCATGAAATAACAAGTCAGAAATTTTATAATTAAACCATAAAAAATGCCTGTCATAACTGACAGGCATTTTTATAAAATAGTGTTTGTTATTATTTTGTAAACAACAATTCTCTGTATTTAGTCAATGTCCAAAGTTCATTATCTACCAATAACTCCAGTTTATCACAATGTTCACGGATCACTTCAAAATAAGGCTTTACATTATTACAATAGGCTTCAGCCATTTCTTGAGCATCAGTCATTACGTTTGCTTTCTTTCTTTCGTTAGTCATTTCAACTACTTTAGAATTGATTCCTTCAATATGTTTTGAAATATCCTTGATCAATAAAATTTGCTCTTTGGCAATTGTTTCAAAATCAGCTCCAAAAATATCTTTCAAACCTTTAACATTTTCAATCAAAGTATTTTGGTAACGAATTGCAGTCGGAATAACGTGATTTGTAGAAATATCACCTAAAACTCTGCCTTCAATTTGAATTTTCTTAGTGTATTCTTCCAATTCAATTTCGTAACGCGCTTCCACTTCAATGTGGTTCATGATTCCCATTTCAGAAAATAAATCTAAAGCTTGTTTAGAAGCTCTCGCTTTCAATGCTTGAGGAGTAGTTTTAAAGTTACTTAACCCTCTTTTCCCTGCTTCGATTTCCCATTCATCACTGTAACCATCTCCTTCAAAAAGAATTTTTTTGGAAACTTTAATATACTCTCTCAAAACATTGAAGATGGCGTCGTCTTTCTTCATGTCTTTAGATTCAATCAAAGCATCTACTTCAATTTTGAAATCTTTCAATTGTTTAGCAACAATAGTATTCAAAGTAGTCATTGCATTAGCACAGTTTGCAGAAGATCCCACTGCTCTGAACTCAAATTTATTTCCTGTAAAAGCAAATGGTGAAGTTCTGTTTCTGTCCGTATTATCCAAAAGTACATCTGGAATTTTACCTACTACATTTAATTTTAAATCTGTTTTCTCTTCTGGAGATAATTTCCCGGTAGTTACCCCTTCTAATTCAGCTAAAACTTTAGTTAATTGTTCTCCAATAAATACAGAAATAATTGCCGGTGGCGCTTCATTGGCTCCTAATCTATGGTCATTACTTGCCGTTGCAATTGCACCTCTTAGTAATGATTCATAATCATTTACCGCTTTTATAGTATTGATAAAGAAAGTCAAAAACTGTAAATTGCTCATTGGCGTTTTACTTGGACTTAACAAGTTAACTCCGGTATCAGTTGCCAGTGACCAGTTGTTGTGTTTCCCTGAACCATTAACTCCTTTGAACGGTTTTTCATGGAATAATACTTTCAAGTCATGACGTTCAGCCACTTTTTGCATTACATCCATTAATAAACAGTTGTGGTCAACGGCTAAGTTTGTTTCTTCAAAAATAGGGGCCAGCTCAAATTGATTTGGAGCCACTTCATTATGACGCGTTTTAACCGGAATTCCTAACAACATACATTCTTGTTCTAAATCTCTCATATATGTTAATGCACGAGTTGGGATAGAACCAAAATAATGGTCATCAAGCTGTTGTCCTTTTGCAGAGGTATGTCCTAGCAAAGTTCTTCCTGTCATAACTAAATCAGGACGAGAATTTGCTAATGATTTATCAATCAAGAAATATTCTTGCTCCCAACCTAAGGTTGCAGTAACTTTCTTTACATTCTTGTCAAAATACTTACATACTTCCGTAGCAGCTTCATCCATAGCTGATAAAGCTCTCAATAAAGGAATTTTATTATCTAATGCTTCTCCTGTATAGGAAATAAAAACAGTAGGAATACATAATGTAGTTCCAAAAATGAATGCTGGAGAAGTTGGATCCCAGGCTGTATATCCCCTAGCTTCAAATGTGTTTCTAATTCCACCATTTGGAAAGCTGGAAGCATCTGGTTCTTGTTGTACTAATTGTGCTCCACCAAATTTCTCTACTGGATCGCTACCGTCATAAGATGTTTCAAAAAAAGCATCATGTTTTTCAGCAGTTGTTCCTGTAAGTGGTTGAAACCAGTGTGTATAATGGGTCACTCCTTTTGACAAGGCCCACTCTTTCATTCCCATTGCGATATAATCCGCTAATTTCCTGTCTATTTTAGTTCCGTGTTGAATAGCTCCCTGAACGGCTTTGAAAGCATCTGAAGTCAAATATTGCTTCATCGCTTTATCATTAAACACATTAGAACCATAAATAATTGATTTTCTGTCTATTTCTTCAAAATGAACAGGTTTTCTATTTGAAGCTTCTCTTAATGCTTGAAAACGAATTGATGACATAATTATAAATTTAAAATATTAATCGTAATTTAAAACATATACAAATATAATTCATTCCAGTAATATTTAATCCTCTCATTAACATATCTTAACTTTCTTTTTGAAGCTAGAAATTAAAATTAAAAAAATTAACCTTTTTCACATCTGAAGTAATAAAAATCTTAACTATTTAGTAATGACTAAAAAATCTGTATTATGAATTTAATTTTTATACCCAACTAAAATTACATTTTTTTAATTATACCCCCAAAAAAATGCAGTAATGCTAAAAATTATATCTCATTAAATAAAAATTACCCCCTGATTTTATGAGATTGACAAATTAATTTATATTTGCACAAGAAAATTATCAAAAAGAAAATAAATTTATATTATTATGGCTAAAATAAAATTAGAATACCTTTGGTTAGACGGATACGAACCAACACAAAATCTTAGAAGTAAAACTAAAGTAGAAGAGCACGAAAATTTTCAAGGAACGTTAGCTGAAATAGGGAACTGGTCTTTTGATGGTTCTTCAACAAGACAAGCCGAAGGTGGTTCATCTGACTGTTTATTAGTTCCTGTTGCAATCTACCCTGATCCAACTCGTATTAATGGATACTTGGTAATGACCGAAGTGATGTTTGCTGATGGAAAACCACATCCATCTAATGGTAGATCTACTATTGATGATGATGGTGATTTCTGGTTCGGTTTCGAACAAGAATATTTTATCATGGATACTAAAACTTTATTGCCTTTAGGATTTCCAATAGGTGGTTACCCTGCTCCACAAGGTATGTACTACTGTTCAGTAGGTGGAAAAAACACACACGGAAGAGGTTTAGTAGAAGAGCATGCAGATTTATGTATCGCAGCCGGACTTAACTTTGAAGGTATCAATCAAGAAGTTGCTTGTGGCCAATGGGAATTTCAATTATTCGCAAAAGGAGCTAAAAAAGCAGGAGATGAAATCTGGGTTGCTAGATATTTATTAGATCGTTTGACTGAAAAATACGGTTACTATATTGAATACCACCCAAAACCATTAGGTGATACTGACTGGAATGGTTCAGGTATGCACGCTAACTTCTCTAACGAAGTTCTTAGAACATGTGGAGATAAAGCAACATACGACAAAATATGTGAAGCTTTCCGTCCAGTTGTTGAAGAACACATTGCGGTTTACGGAGCTTACAACGAACAACGTTTAACTGGTAAACATGAAACAGCTTCTATCCACGATTTCTCTTACGGAGTATCTGATAGAGGAGCTTCAATCAGAATTCCTTTATACACTGTTCAACATGGTTGGAAAGGATATTTAGAAGACAGAAGACCAGCATCTAATGGTGATCCATACAAAATTGCTGCAAGAATTATAAAAACTGTAAAATCAGTATTGTAAATCTTAGCTAATTTATACTTAAAAGTGCCTTCATTACTGAAGGCACTTTTTTTTTATGCCTTACAACAATCACAAAGCAACTTTATTTAACAATAAGTTTAAAATTTAAATAATCAAAAAGTATCTTTACCCATCCTAATAATTAACAACTTGATTTATGATTGTCTGGATTTCATTTTTAGCTGCTGTATTACTTTTTCTTGCACTCGATTTAGGTGTTTTCAACAAAACGCCACACATTGTCAGCTCAAAAGAAGCGGGTAAATGGACTGCTATATGGGTAACATTATCTTTTTTATTTTCTGTAGTAATCTATTGGCTATACGGTAATAATTACATTTCAAATCCGGATGGATTAAAACCAATAGCTGCATCGATGAAATTCATAACAGGATATTTGATCGAATTATCCCTTAGTATTGACAATATATTTGTCATCGCCATAATTTTTTCTGCATTCAAAATACCCCAAAAATACCAACATCGGGTTTTGTTTTGGGGAATATTGGGAGCAATTATTTTTAGGGGTACAATGATTTATTTTGGCGTTTTACTGATTAATAAATTCTCGTGGACAACCTATCTTTTTGGAGCATTCTTGATTTACACAGCAATGCGGATGTTATTCACTGGTGAAGATGAAAAATTCGAACCAAAAAAATCTTTCATTTACAAGAGCCTTAAGAAACTGATGCCTATCTCCAATCACATGGATAAAGAACATTTTTTTGTAAAAAGAAGACATATTACTGCTGCAACTCCATTATTTGTAGCCTTGGTAGTTATTGAAGTCATGGATGTTGTATTTGCACTTGATAGTGTTCCTGCAATTTTAGCTATTACAAACGATCCTTTTTTAGTTTTCAGTTCTAATATTTTTGCGATATTAGGGCTACGTTCCATGTATTTCTTTTTGGCCAATATGTTAGAAAAATTTGCCCATTTAGAATACAGCCTTATTGCTATTTTAACTTTTGTGGGACTCAAAATGTTACTTCACGATTTTATCGAAATGCCTGAATGGGTATCATTAGCTTTTATAGCTGTTTCGCTATTGGTCGGAATCATTGTATCTATAAAAATGGGTAAAGAAGAAGTTGCTGAAGAAAATAGTTAATCTACATTGTATCATAAAAATAAAAACATAAAAAAAGGGAGTCTTTCGATTCCCTTTTTTTGTGTATACCTTTAAAATTACATTTGAATTTTTTGAATTTGAGTTTCATTTAATTTTAAAGTCGACATAACCGCTTCAAAACTATTTTTATTTATCGAAGTTGCATAACCTCCAGGGACAATAACAACTCTTAAGACTTGATTCAATCTGAAAT
Source organism: Flavobacterium cryoconiti (assembly GCF_048158645.1). Classification (NCBI taxonomy): domain Bacteria; kingdom Pseudomonadati; phylum Bacteroidota; class Flavobacteriia; order Flavobacteriales; family Flavobacteriaceae; genus Flavobacterium; species Flavobacterium cryoconiti. The sequence goes on from NZ_JBLNKW010000003.1 coordinate 407,396, forward strand.
CCGTAGAAACCGATTGCAAATCATTTCCAATCATAAATACATTTACATCTCTTGTAGTATAATCTTGATCATAACCAAAATCAAGTGTTCCATCACTAAAATAATGTGTTTCAGGTAATAATTTCCATACATCACTACCTTGTGGAGTTGTACCGGATAATCGGTATACTAATACTACATCCGAAGAATAAATTGGATAATTAAAAGTGATTAATTTACTGTAGTTATTACTTGAATTAAACGAAGTAGTAACTTCAAATACTTGGCTAATAGTATTATCTACAACAGGTCCGTTATCAGTTACAGTACAGCTTTGTAAACTAAATAATCCTGCAATGGCTAAAAGTGTAATTATCTTTTTCATGATTTAAATATTTTAATGGTTCTTTTTTTTTATACATTCATGAATTGTGCCAAAGTATCTTTTTATTAAAAAATGTATATTTGAATATGAAAGAAGAACTTAAATTATACATGGTAATGCTAGGCTGCAAGCCGGAAGGAAGGCTTACAGAGCAGCATGATATTTTTTTTGGAATTGGAGATTCTTTAAAAAATTTAATTCCGAAGATTAAAGTTTTTTGGCCTGAAGCCAAAGGAAAAATACATATTGATGCCTGGAGAGAAGTTAGTGTAGTCGATAATTTTTCGATTGAAATTAGTATCAAAGATGTAGGTGCAACTACTGTTTCCGAAAAATTATTTTTTATTAATTTGGGTGGTTATAAAGAAAATGAATTTGAAGAATACCATTATAAAATACTTTCTGTTGCCAAAAGTTTAGGGTTAGCATCCAAAAATGCCAAGAAAACCACTTTCTATAAACATTTTGGTTTCAAGGGAGCTACTTCCCATATTGATGATAAATACGGTATCGATGTGGATGATATTTACAATGTATCGGATATATTGGACAAACAATTTAAAGAACGGTACTCCTTAAAAATTGCAAAATCCGAAACTGATTTAAAAGAAGATGTATTGCATATTGAGTATTTGAAATTAGATAAAATTACTATTTAATATTTTTAGATTAAAATCAGTTAACAAAAAAAGCATCCGGTTAAGGATGCTTTTTAGTTAAAATTAGTTTTTAAAATTATCTGGAAGACATTACTTTTTTTACACTGCTTCCACGATCAGTAGTCACTTTCACAATATATACTTGCTCTTTTCCTCTACTTAATTTAAGGTCTAGCGCAATTTCTTTGTTCAAATAACTATTGGTATCCATTTTAGAAAGTATTGAAATACCTTGCGCATTAAACACCTCAATTTTCACATCAGATACATAATCAAATTTGTATTTGATCGTAAGCTGGTCTTTGAAAGGAACAGGATACGCATCAAACCCTGAGTTCGCAGTTTTAGCTGTTAGAGTTGTTTCTATAGGAGCAATTGTTTCTGTTGTTTTAGTATCTGGATTGGTAATTTTTGCTGGAGATGGTGCTGGACAATTTGAAGCACTACAATCTGCAGGATCTGAGATACAACCAGAACTTAGTTTTTTAACTTTTATACCCGTTACTGAGCCTGGAGCTAAAGAAGAAAACACAGTACCTGCCTGCCAGGTAACACCATTATCAATACTGTATGCATAATCGGAACCTATTGGATTAAGAATGGTAACTGATCCTGTCGTTGGTCCACAAAGAGACGGTTGAACGATGCAAACGGTTGGAGTTGCTGGTGATGTTTTATCTACAGTAACTATTACAGCATCTGTTTTTGTACACCCATTTGCTCCTGTTACCGTTACGGTATAGGTTGTTGTAGTCGATGGTGTAGCTACAGGATTGGCAATATTTGTTGCGCTCAATCCCGCTGCCGGTGACCAGGAATAGGAAACGCCTCCACTGGCTCCCAAAGTGGTACTTGTAGTGGTGCAATTTATTGTCACATCGCTTCCCGCATTGGCTACAGGTAAGGCTTTGTCTACAGTCACTATCACATCATCTGTTTTTGTACATCCATTTGCTCCTGTTACCGTTACTGTATAAGTTGTTGTGGCAGCTGGTGAAGCTACAGGATTGGCAATATTTGTTG